>NZ_JAQTPQ010000025.1 GCF_028712645.1 Flavobacterium sp.
CTGCCATAATTGGACTAGCCAATAAAGTTCTTGAACCTGGACCTTGACGCCCTTCAAAGTTTCTATTGGATGTACTTACTGCATATTTTCCAGCAGGAACTTTATCATCGTTCATCGCCAAACAAGCGGAACATCCTGGCTGACGCAATACAAAACCAGCTTCAGTAAGGATGTCTAACAATCCTTCTTCTTTGATTTGTGCTTCAACAACGTGTGAACCTGGAACTAACCAAGCCGTAACGTTATCTGCTTTTTTACGACCTTTTACAATTTCTGTAAAAGCTCTAAAATCTTCGATACGACCATTGGTACAACTTCCTAAGAAAACGAAATCAATTGGTTTTCCAATCATCACGTCATCTTCGCTGAAGCCCATATAAGCTAAAGATTTTTTATAAGTTTCCTCGCCACCTTCCACTTGGTCAGCACTTGGAATATGTTTAGAGATACCAATTCCCATTCCAGGGTTAGTACCATAAGTAATCATTGGTTCGATATCTG
This sequence comes from Flavobacterium sp., assembly GCF_028712645.1. Classification (GTDB taxonomy): domain Bacteria; phylum Bacteroidota; class Bacteroidia; order Flavobacteriales; family Flavobacteriaceae; genus Flavobacterium. The sequence continues at coordinate 502 of NZ_JAQTPQ010000025.1, forward strand.
CTGCGTCGATATTCAATTCTGCATCGAAAACGGCATCAGCATCGGTTTTTAAAGTTTTCCAATATTCTACAGCTTTTGTCCAAGCTTCCCCTTTTGGAGCATATAATCTTCCTTCCAAGAAGTCGAAAGTTTTTTGGTCAGGAGCAATCATACCACCACGAGCACCCATTTCGATAGAAAGGTTACACACAGTCATACGTCCTTCCATAGACATATCTTCAAAAACATTTCCAGCGTATTCAGCAAAATATCCAGTTCCTCCAGAAGTTGTCAATTTTGAAATGATGTACAAAGCCACATCTTTCGGTCCAACACCTTTGCTCAAAGTTCCGTTTACGTTGATACGCATTTTCTTTGGTTTTGGCTGCATAATACATTGAGTAGCCATAACCATTTCTACTTCAGAAGTTCCGATACCAAAAGCAATCGCTCCAAAAGCACCGTGAGTAGAAGTATGTGAATCTCCACAAACGATAGTGGCACCTGGCAAAGTAATTCCGTTTTCAGGTCCTACTACGTGAACGATACCATTTTTTTGGTGACCTAATCCCCAGTGAGAAATGCCATATTCTGTAGCGTTATCTTCCAATGCTTTTAGCTGATTAGCTGATAATGCATCTTCAACAGGCAAATGTTGGTTTATAGTTGGTGTGTTGTGATCGGCAGTTGCAAAAGTGCGTTCTGGATACAAAACCGAGATTCCTCTTTCTTTTAAACCTAAAAAAGCAACAGGACTTGTAACTTCGTGAATGAAATGACGATCAATAAAAAACACGTCTGGTCCATCTTCAATTTGACGCACCACGTGCGAATCCCATACTTTGTCGAATAATGTAGTACTCATTTTTAACTATTTTTATTAAATGTGTTTCTGTTTTTTATAACAATGGGAGCAAATTTAGGAAAAGAAATAAAGTTGTCAATTTTATTATTAACTTATATACGATACCCAAAATGGTTTTACGACACTTAAGCAGTTATGATATTTCAGAGTAGTTTAAAAAGTGTGTTTTTTATTTTATTATCATTCGGTTTTTATGCAGTTTTATTTACAGAATATTTGTTTTTAATATTTCGTAAATATTTTGCTAGATTAGTGTAAATAAACGAGTTTACAACATCAAAATCGCACAAAAGAAATAAAAATTGTAAAATTTTACAAAATTTACGGATTGTTTATATTGCATATATTACAGAATATTTTGTTTTTTAGACCCTCAAATCATAATTATTTTAGCCGTTCTAAACTGGTTTTTTTTACTAAAATACTACGACATCCAAAAAATAGAATTTTGAATTTTTTTATGAATTTTGAATTGAAAATTAGAAGTTGAAAATGGAAATATTGGTCGAACCTATGGTTCTTTTTTGTGGTGTTTTTAAATTTGGATGGATTAAAATCCATCCCTACAATATGCTCCGAGCCGATGGCTCTATTCCGTGAAAGTTCCGCAGGAACGATTTATATTTTAACGACGGATTTCAATCCGTTGGAAATAAAATTATCGACAATTTAAAGTTCCATAGGAACGATTCATATTTGTTTTTCTTGTTTTTTCATCCTCTTTTTTGTTGATAACTTCCACGCTTTTTTTGGCTAAAAAATTCTAAATTTGAAAACTGCTAAATGTAATTTCAAGCAACCACAAAGCATTAAAATTCAATTATGTACTTAATATTCGATACCGAAACCACTGGATTACCAAAGCGTTGGGGCGCACCCATTTCCGATACGGACAACTGGCCAAGATGTATTCAAATCGCTTGGCAGCTCCACGATGAGATGGGAAAACTCATTGAACATCAGGATTTTTTGGTGAAACCCGAAGGTTTTAATATTCCGTATGATGCCGAGAGAATTCACGGCATTTCGACTGAATTGGCCGAAGCCGAAGGAATTCCTTTAGCCGAGGTTTTAGAAAAATTCAATATCGCATTATCGAAAACCAAATTTATTGTGGGTCAAAATCTAGGTTTTGATGTCAATATTATGGGTTGTGAATTTTATAGATTTGGAGTCGAAAGTCCAATGAGTTCGATGCCAATTCTCGATACTTGTACCGAAGTTACGGCTTCTTTATTGAAATTACCTGGAGGTCGTGGTGGAAAATTCAAGTTGCCGACATTAACCGAATTACACCAATATCTTTTCAACAAACCTTTTGCGGAAGCCCACAATGCCACTGCCGATGTGGAGGCAACCACACGTTGCTTTTTTGAATTGATTCGTACCGAAGTTTTTACCAAAAAAGAACTAGAAGTTGAGCAGGAATATTTTGAAGATTTTCAACTCAAAAACCCGAGAGAAATTCAACTCATCGGGCTGCAACACATTAATTTAAAGGAAGCTTCCGATAAAATTCGCCAGCAATTAGGCGGTCAACAAACGGCAACTATTTCTAAACAGGAACTTTCAGATAATAAAAAAAGTTTAATTGATACTGATTTTGTGCATTTGCACAATCATACACAGTTTTCGGTTTTGCAATCTACCATTAGTGTTGCAGCCTTGGTAAAAGCGGCTTCACAACAAAAAATGCCTGCCGTGGCGATGACAGATCACGCCAATTTGATGGGTGCTTTTCATTTTGTTCGCGATATTTTATATCATAACAAAGCAGCTGAAACCAAAAATAAGGAAGCCATTGAAAAAGGTGAAGAACCAACGGAAGTCCCTATGAAACCGATTGTTGGTTGTGAATTTTTTGTTTGTGAAGACCATACCAATAAATCGGTAAAAGACAATGGCTATCAAGTTGTTCTTTTGGCGAAGACCAAAAAAGGCTACCATAATTTGGCTAAAATGTCTTCCATTGGTTACACCGAAGGTTTTTATTATGTACCAAGAATTGATCGAAAAGTAATCCAACAATACAAAGAAGATATCATAGTTTTATCAGGAAATCTCTACGGAGAAATTCCAAATAAGATTTTGAATTTGGGCGAAAACCAAGCCGAAGAAGCTTTACTTTGGTGGAAAAATGAATTTGGCGAAGATTTTTATATCGAGGTAATGCGTCACAATCAGGAAGACGAAAACCGCGTAAATGAAGGCTTGATTTCATTGGCTCGAAAACACGATGTTAAGATAATTGCCACGAATAATACATTTTATATTGAGAAAAGCAACGCCAATGCACACGACATTTTATTGTGCGTAAAAGAGGGCGAAAAGCAATCTACGCCAATAGGACGTGGTCGTGGTTATCGTTATGGCTTGCCCAATCAGGAGTATTATTTCAAATCCAGCGAGGAGATGAAACAACTCTTCAATGATTTACCAGAAGCGATTTCGAATATTGCTGAAATTGTTGGTAAAATCGAAATTTACAATTTGGCTCGCGAAGTTTTACTTCCAAAGTTTGAAATTCCAGTCGAATTTAATGTTTCCGAAGATGCTGTTGATGGAGGAGTTCGAGGCGAAAATGCCTATTTGAAACATCTTACTTTTGAAGGTGCCAAACGAAGATACAAGGAAATAACCCCCGAAATTCAAGAACGATTGGATTTTGAATTGATGACAATTGAAAATTCAGGTTATCCAGGTTATTTCTTGATTGTTCAGGATTTCATCACCGAAGCCCGAAATATGGGTGTTTCTGTTGGGCCTGGTCGGGGTTCTGCAGCAGGTTCAGTGGTCGCTTATTGTTTAAAAATTACCAATATTGACCCACTTTTATACAATCTACTGTTTGAAAGATTTTTGAATCCGGATCGTGTGTCACTTCCTGATATTGATATCGATTTTGATGATGAAGGACGCAGCAGCGTAATGGATTATGTGATTCGAAAATACGGCAAGAAACAAGTGGCGCAGATTATTACCTACGGAAAAATGGCAACCAAATCGGCGATTCGTGATACGGCTCGTGTGCTTGATTTGCCTTTATTCGAAGCCGATAAAATTGCCAAATTAATTCCCGGAATGATGCCTTCGAAATGGAATTTAGCTCGGTTTTTGAATGAAAAAGAAGATCTGATAAAAAAGACCGTTCGTCCAGAAGAATTCGAAAAAATAAAAGAATTAATAGGTTTAGCCAATGAAGGTGATTTGGGTGGAGAAACCATTCAGCAAGCCAAAGTATTGGAAGGAAATCTAAGAAATACAGGGATTCACGCTTGTGGAGTGATTATTACGCCAAGCGATATTACCGATTTTGTTCCTGTAGCAACCGCCAAAGATTCGGATTTGTTTGTTACACAATTTGACAACTCGGTCGTAGAAAGTGCGGGTTTGCTGAAGATGGACTTCTTGGGTTTGAAAACCCTAACTTTGATTAAAGATACCGTTAAATTGGTAAAATACAGAAGTGGAATTGAACTCAATCCCGATGAATTTCCTATTGATGATGTAAAAACCTATGAACTTTTTCAACGTGGCGAAACGGTGGGGATTTTTCAGTATGAAAGTGCGGGAATGCAAAAATATATGAAGGAATTGAAGCCTACGGTTTTCCCCGATTTGATTGCAATGAATGCGCTTTATCGTCCGGGACCAATTGCTTATATTCCGAGTTTTATTAAACGAAAAAACGGTGAAGAGCCTATAGAATATGACTTGGATGACTGTGAAGAATTGCTAAAAGACACTTATGGAATTACCGTTTATCAAGAACAGGTAATGCTTTTGTCTCAAAAATTGGCCGATTTCTCCAAGGGTGATGCCGATGTTTTGCGTAAAGCGATGGGAAAAAAGATGATTGATGTATTGGCAAAAATGGAGCCGAAATTTATCTCGCAAGCGATGGCAAAAGGACACGCAAAAGACAAATTAGAGAAAATTTGGAACGACTGGAAAGCCTTTGCCGAATATGCTTTCAACAAATCGCACTCGACTTGTTATGCTTGGATTGCCTACCAAACGGCTTATTTGAAAGCGAATTATCCAGCTGAATATATGGCAGCAGTTTTGTCAAATAATATGAGTGACATCAAGCAGGTTTCCTTTTTTATGGAAGAATGCAAACGAATGGGATTACAAGTTTTGGGTCCAGATGTAAACGAATCCTTTTATAAATTTACGGTGAATGACAATTATGCCGTTCGTTTTGGGATGGGAGCTGTGAAAGGCGTTGGTTCTGGAGCTGTGGCGACTATTGTTGAAAGTAGAAAAGATGGAAAATACAAGTCGATTTTTGATTTAACGAAACGTATCGATTTGCGTGCTGCCAATAAAAAAGCATTAGAAAATCTAGCTTTGGCAGGCGGCTTCGATTCGTTTACAGGTGTAACCCGAGCGCAATATTTTCACGATGATGGTGATGGAATTACATTCTACGAAAAAGCCATTCGTTATGGAGCCAAGTTTCAAGAAAACGAAAATTCATCGCAAGTAAGTTTGTTTGGCGAAAGTAGCGATGTTCAAATTGCAGAACCTGTTGTGCCGCCTTGTGAGGATTGGAGTACGATGGAAAAATTGGCGAAGGAGAAAGAAGTGGTTGGGATTTATATTTCTGGACATCCACTAGACGATTTTAGATTTGAGATGGATTATTTCTGTAATTCAAAGTTGGAATCTTTGAAAAACTTGGAATTGCACGTGAACAAAAACCTGACATTTGGAGGAATTATCAACAATGTGCAACATCGCGTAGCCAAGAATGGCAAAGGCTGGGGAATGTTTACACTTGAAGGTTATGACGAAAGTTATGAGTTTAGAATTTTTGGAGAAGAGTATTTAAAATTTCGTCATTTCCTGATTCAAAATAATTTCACTTTTATGAAAGTGATGGTAAAAGAAGGTTGGGCAGACAAAGAAACGGGAAAAAAAGGAGAGCCAAGACTGCAATTTATTTTGGTTCAGTACTTGCAGGATGTATTGCCAAGTTTTGCCAAAAAACTAATTATCCATTTGAATATTAAAGATTTGCAAACCGATTTAATTCACAAATTGAGTTCGGTTCTTCTTGCCAATAAAGGTGAAAACCAAGTCTCATTTGAAGTTATGGAATTAGAGACTATCAAAAAACAAATTGAAGTAACACCAACAGAAGTCGAGGTTGACGAAATTGTTATGGATGAAAATGGGGATGTTTTCGAAAATGAAATTTCAGAAACGATTTTAACAACTGAAGTTGAAGAAACAAAAATCATCACCCGATTATTAATGCCAAGCCGGAAATTAAAAATCAAAATCTCGAATGAATTATTGGTGGAACTGGAGAAATTGCAAATTAACTTTAAGTTGAATTAAGTTAGGGCTTGAAATATAATTTATCCGAATAAAAAAGCTAAGAATTAGATTAAAAAAAACACAAAAAAGCCACTCGAAAGTGGCTTTAAATTTATATAAAATCTGATTTTACATTGCAGAAATAATAACTCTTTGTACAAAGTCGTTCGTGTTAAGAAACGCAATTTTAGCTTTAAAAACATCAAGAGTAACCTTGTCTTTTAATTTGCTAAAACATTCGTGGGCAAAAGAATTGGTTACTACATCTACACCTTCAAAATCTAAATAAACTTTTTCGTTTGTTTCTATTTTTTCAATAATATTTAAACGTATTTTAGCACCTAAATCTCGAGTACCAAGACTTGGACTAATATCTCTAAATAGGATTGTGTGTGTCATTTTGTTTGTATTATTATGCAAAGTTATCATTAAATGGTTAATAAATAACGCAATATTGCGTAAAAAATTTAGTTTCTAAATTCAATTTTCAAATAAATTCTCGAAAACTTGTTTTTTATAATCATAAAAAGGACTTGTAAATTCGGTATAATCAACTTCTACATTGGTGTTTATTCTAATATAAACGCAAGTGCCTTGCCATTTTGCAATATCTTTTACAATAGTTTCTTTTTCGCTAACATTCAGTTTTTTGTTTCCAGAGAACAAGCTCAACCAGCCTTTGTTTAATTTAACAAATGATGCCGTGGCAAATAATCCGTGACCTTGACCTTTTCCGTTGGTAACGCCGCTTTCAATACATTTTGCAATAGCTTCTTCTTCGGTAAAGTTGTGTTTTTGATTTAAAGAAGTATGAATTCCCATTCCAAAATCGCAGACGATTAGTCGGATGGAGTTTATATTTTCAAAGTATTGAGCCACAACCCAACCCACTTTTTCGTCAGTATGATTCAATACATTATCTAAAATTTCGTTGAAACAATAGTCTAAACTTGCATATACATTGTCGTTTAGCGAGCCTTTTTCTCGTAACACTTTCAAAATGCTATTCAGCACTTCGAGTTGGTTTTCTGAAGTATATCGTTGTATTTGGACAGCATTATTTGGGTTAAACTTAGGTATAGAAAGGGGTAATTTCACATTCAAATTTTCAAAAAAATTCATTTTTGCTAAGTAGCTGACAATCTTATTGTTTTTACCAAGTAGTAGCGTTCCGGAAACTTTTATACCTAAATTTTCAATATATTTTATACTGCAAAGTAGCAAGATGGCATAATCGGGGTATATAAAATCGCAATCTGAAAAGTCAATAACTAATTTTGTCTTTGGAGCAGATTTATATTGGTTTACTAGAGCATTACAAACAGCAATTGTTTGAGTGTGTGACTTTGCAATATCTTTAATTAATAGTGTATAGGTTTGCATTCAGTGAAGTTATAGTACAAAAGTAAAAAGTATTGATGAATTTACTTTATGAAAAGGTAAAATAAATTTTCTCAATTTAAAAATAGTTAAATGTAATACAAGTTACACTTCGTAACTCAAATGTTTCTTTATCTTTGTATCTCAAAAAATAAATTTAAAAATATAAATATGGCATTAGCAATAACAGATGCTACTTTTGAGGAAGTAGTTTTAAAATCAACAAAACCAGTAATGGTAGATTTTTGGGCAGCTTGGTGTGGCCCTTGTAGAATGGTTGGACCAATCATTGACCAACTTGGAGAAGAATACGAAGGAAAAGTAGTTGTAGGAAAAGTAGATGTTGATGCAAATCAAGAATTTGCTGCAAAATATGGAGTAAGAAATATTCCAACTGTATTAGTTTTCCACAACGGAGAAGTAGTAGGGAAACAAGTAGGAGTTGCTCCAAAACAAACTTACGCAGATAGTTTAGACGCATTGTTGTAATCTGTCATTGAGAGGCACGAAGCAATCTCAACATATTATTTAGAAAGGTTTGGCGAAAGTCAAGCCTTTTTTTGTTGATTAATGATTTATTTTTAAATCATTCAATCTTTTAATACATTTGAAAGATGAAGATAGAAGAACAAAAAGAGCTTATTTCAGAATTTAAACATCTCGAATTGTTGGCCAATCAAATTGTGGAAGGTTTTATTTCGGGAATGCACAAAAGTCCTTTTCACGGTTTTTCGGCTGAATTTGCTGAGCATAAAGTCTATAATGTTGGAGAAAGCACCAAACACATTGACTGGAAATTGTTTGCCAAAACGGACAGGTTATACACCAAGCGATTCGAAGAAGATACTAACTTGCGTTGCCATATTATCATCGATAATTCGTCGTCGATGCATTATCCAAAACTCGAAGACAAAGAGAAATTTCACCATAACAAAATTGGATTTTCGGTTTTAGCCTCAGCCGTTTTGATGAATATTTTAAAAAAACAGCGTGATGCCATTGGCTTAAGCGTGTTTTCGGAAACGTATGAATATTATGCACCCGAGAAAGGAAGTGATCGTCACCATCGAATGATTTTGAATGCTCTTGAAAATCTATTGGAAAAACCTAAAGTTAAAAAAAGTACCGACACGATTACCTTTTTGCATCAAATCGCCGAGAAAATTCACCGCCGTTCAATGATTATTCTGTTTACCGATATGTTTCAATCAGGCGACGAGGAAAAATTATTTACCGCTTTACAACATTTAAAACACAACAAGCACAAAGTGGTTCTGTTTCACGTAATTGACAATAAAACAGAGCTTCATTTCGATTTTGATAATGCTCCGAGGAAATTTATAGATATGGAAACCAGCGATGAGGTAAATATTTTTGCCGATAATGTTAAGAGCGAATATGAAAAAGGGGTGAATAGCTACTTCAAAAAACTGGCTTTAACCTGCTCTCAAAACAAAATTAAGTACGTACCTGTTGGGGTTGCTGATAGTTTTGATAAAGTATTGACCACATATTTAGTTGAAAAACAAAACTTTGGCTAATGAGATAAAATTTTATCAAATGTTTTTTGCAGAAACACTTGTAGATACAAAATTCTATAGTATATTTGCAACCGCAATAAAGCAGAGGTTTGGTAGTTCAGTTGGTTAGAATACATGCCTGTCACGCATGGGGTCGCGGGTTCGAGTCCCGTCCAGACCGCTAAATTGGGAAGAAGCGATTCAGAAATGAATCGCTTTTTTGCCCAATAAAAGCATCTAAAATAGTTGTGTTGTTTTCGCTACGACTTTGTAACTCGTAGCACGGTTTAGTAGTTAGACCAATGAAAAGCTTTCCACTTTTGTGGATAGCTTTTTTGATTTTAGGCTATTTTTAAAATAAGACCAATAATCAAATGCAACCCATCCATAAAGTATTTTTTAGTATTTTTGAAAATTAAAGCAGTACTTTTAAACAAAATTAAAACAGTGTTTATTTCCTCAATGAATATGAGAAAAATAATTCTAATATTACTTTTATTACCGCTACTTTTTAATTCTTGTCAATATTTCGAAAAGCAAGTGCCTTCAGAGAAGGAATTATTGCAAAAGGAATTGAAATCTATCAATTGGAAAGAAGTAGACGAATTTCCATCGGTAGCAGATTGCGAAAAGATTGAAGATAAACCTCAGCACCAGCAATGTTTTTTCGAATATATGACTCAATTAATTCAGGAAAAACTAAGCGTTGACACATTGTCAATCCTATATCCAGAACTCGATACAATCGAAGTAAAAGTCACTATTTTTCCCAATGCAAAAATGCAATTCGAGCCACAATTCCCGAAAGATTCTGTAGCATACGACACCATAAAAATCGATAGTATTCTAAAAGCACGCTTGGTCGATTTTCCAAAAGTAAACCCAGCAATCAAACGCGGAATCCCTGTAAAAACACAATTTATTCTCCCGGTTATTCTCAAAGTTGAGTAACTAAAACTTCCTTCCCTTCCACTCGTACTTTCCAAACAAGGAATAAAAGGCCACACTTACACTAAAAAACGGATACAACAAACTACTCAAAACCAAATAATGTAATCTGTTTTTAGTCAAAAAACGATTTGCTTTGTAAATCAAAACAGCATCAACTAAAAATTTCATAAACAGAAAAAAAATCAATAAATATTCGTTCCCTTTTCCAAACAACAAACAACAAACAACAAACAATAAACCGATATTTCCTCCAAAAACTACCAAACCTAAACCAATTCCAAACCCACTTTGGTACGAACCCGTTTTTGAAGCCCAACGCACTCTTTGATAAAACAGAGATTTCCAATTATTCACGGGTTTTGTGAGTACAATATTATTTTCAGATTTTAAATAATGGACTTCCTCTGGGAATCTTGCAATGGCTTTTTGCAACAAAAAAACATCGTCACCGCTGGCTATTTTGTTATTACCATCGAATCCGTTCAATTTTTCAAAGAGTGATTTTGTGTAAGCAAAGTTAGCACCATTGCACATAAATCCTTTCCCGATTCCAAAACTTCCTATCGTTGCCCCTTGCAAACTCGCTAAATCTAATTGCTGAAAATGATGCAAAAATGAATTTTCACAATCATAAGTTACAGCTCCAGCAATCATATAAACTTCGTGATTCTGGATATAATTATCCAAAGTCAGCAACCAATTTTCTTTAACAACACAATCTGCATCAGTAGTTACAATCCAATCCGTTTTTACGAATTGCATTGCTGTAGAAATTGCATCCTTCTTGGGCGAATTCGAAACCCTAATATTCTTAATTAATAAAATAGCGAATTTTAAATCCTTTACAATAAATTCTTCTTCCGAATCATCATCAACTAATAAAACTTCAAATAATTCTGTTGGATAATTTAATTTCGAAAAACTATCTAAAAGCTTGGGCAAATTTTCTGCTTCATTTCGAAAAGGAACGATAATCGTGAATTTTGTTTTTGGCAACAAACAAGTAGATTCATAATTTTTTACTTTCGAAAACCCATAAATCAATAGTGCAATAAAAACCGCATAAATCAAAAGCATCAAAAATAAAAAAACTGTAATCATATTATTTTATTTTATTGAGTTTCGCCTCCCTCTCCTTTGGAGATAGTTGGGGAGAGCATTTTGAAATTCATTACATAATAACTGCCAATAATAACCGGTAAAACGACATTCAAAAACCACATTAACGTGCTTATGAAAATTACAATCCATTCGTTGACGCCCAGAATTCCGAAGAAATAAACAGCAACACTTCCTTTTACAGCAAAGTCCAAAAACTGAAATGTGGGCAAAGAAGACGCTAAAAAATAGACACTCGCAATGGTTGCCATCAGCGTTAAATAAGGCAAATCAACATCAAAAGCCAAGAACAGAAAATAATATTGATGTGAAAAAACCAGGTAACGACAAACAGCCAAAAAGATGTTTTTTTGATGAATCGTTTTTGGAATTTCATTAATCTTATGAACTATTTTTTCGATCGAATAGCCTTTGATTGTGATTTTTTTTAATCCAAAAGTGACCAGAAAAAGTAGAAAAAATAACCCAAAGAGTATTGCCACAGTATTGGTTGAAATAACATTGTAATTTGCATTGAAATACAACAATCCAAATATTCCAAAAACAACCGACAAAATCATCTGGATTCCGTTGCAAATTAGATTCAAGAAAATGATTTTTTTAGCTTTCGATTTCTCAAAAAATAATGCTTTTCCGGCATACTCCCCCACTCCATTTGGAGTAAATAATCCAGCGGTCAAAGCTCCTAGAACTTGTTTGGTTGCATCTGAAAGTGAAATTTTATGGAGATACGAAACTAAGTTTTGCCATTTCAAAATTTCGAAAAAACGGTTCAAAACACTTAACAGTAAGATAAAACCAATTCCCACAACCGACTGATTTTTTTTGAACAGAATAATGAATTTCTCCCAATCGAGTTTGTCGTTATTCGACAGTTGGGAGTAAATAAAATAAAATGCACCTCCGACAATCAAAAGTTTGATAAGAAGTACGAGGAATTGTTTAGCTTTGTGAGATATTGAAATCATTCTTGCAAAGAAACATAAAATCTACAAGTTAAGGAAACCTCATAGGTTTTTAAAACCTATGAGGTTTGATAAATAGATAAAATTGGCAAACGAACGCATCATTTTAGGAATTGACCCCGGAACCACGATTATGGGTTTTGGATTGATAAAAATTGTCAACAAGAAAATGGAATTTTTGCAACTCAACGAACTGCAATTGTCCAAATACGACAATCATTATCAAAAACTAAAAATCATTTTCGAACGCACCATCGAATTAATCGACACCCACAATCCGGACGAAATTGCGATTGAGGCACCTTTCTTTGGCAAAAACGTGCAATCGATGTTGAAATTAGGAAGAGCGCAAGGCGTGGCAATGGCGGCGGGACTTTCGAGAGATATTCCCATCACTGAATATGAACCCAAAAAAATAAAAATGGCGATTACTGGCAACGGAAACGCCAGCAAAGAACAAGTGGCAAAAATGCTCCAACAACTTCTCGGACTAAAAACATTGCCAAAAAATCTCGATTCAACAGACGGTTTGGCGGCTGCGGTTTGTCATTTTTTCAATTCTGGAAAAGTAGTTGGCGAGAAAAGTTATTCGGGTTGGGATGCTTTTGTAAAAAATAATGAAAATCGAGTTAAGAAATGAGCGGAATCTACATCCATATCCCTTTTTGCAAGCAGGCGTGTCATTACTGCGACTTTCATTTTTCGACTTCGATGAAGAAGAAAGACGAGATGGTTTTGGCTTTGTCCAAAGAAATCCAAATGCGCAAAAGTGAGTTCAAAAATGAAGTAGTGGAAACGATTTATTTTGGCGGAGGAACACCAAGTGTTTTGACAACGCAAGAAATTCAGTTTTTGATTGATGCGGTTTATGAAAATTTCGAAGTTGCTGAAAATCCTGAAATTACACTCGAAGCCAATCCTGATGATTTATCGAAAGAGAGAATAATTGAATTATCGAAAAGTCCAATCAACCGATTAAGTATTGGGATTCAGTCTTTTTTCGAGGAAGATTTGATGATGATGAACCGAGCGCATAATTCGGTGGAAGCCAAAAAATGTTTGGAAGAAGCGACTAAATATTTCGACAATATTTCCCTTGATTTGATTTATGGAATTCCAGACTCGAGCCAGAATAGCGAACAGGCGCAGCAAATAAGCAACGAAAAATGGAAACTGAATATAGAAACGGCTTTGAGTTTCGGTATTCCGCACATTTCGAGTTATGCCTTGACGGTCGAACCCAAAACCGCTTTGAACAAACTCATCCAAACCGGAAAAATCGCCCAACCCAAAGACGAAGTTGCCGAAGAACATTTCCGGATTTTGGTTGAAACTCTTGAAAACAATGATTTTATCCATTATGAATTATCCAATTTCGGAAAAGAAAACTATTTTTCGAAGAATAATTCGGCGTATTGGCTAGGGAAAAAATATATCGGAATTGGACCTTCGGCGCACAGTTATGACGGCATTTCCAGAAGTTGGAATGTTTCGAATAATTCAATGTATTTAAAATCATTGGAAGAAAATAAATTGCCCAACGAAATTGAAATTTTGTCCAAATCCGATCGGTACAACGAATATATAATGACGGGTTTGCGAACCATTTGGGGTGTTTCGTTGGATAGAATTGAAGATGAATTTGGAAGTGACTATTTAGATTATTTGCAAAAGCAATCCCTAAAATATTTAAATAACAATTTGCTTTCTATTGAAAATAACATTTTAAAACCCACTCGAAAAGGAAAGTTTTTAACGGACGGAATTGCGAGTGATTTGTTTTACTTAAATTTGGAATAATTCTAACCACTAAGTACACAAAGAAGGCACAAAGGTCACAAGGTTTTTGTATCTAGATATTAAATTTAGTGTACTTCGTGCCTTCTTTGTGTACTTTGTGGTTAAATAAAAACAAGTGTTATGATTAGCGTTTCAACTGATAAAACAAAACTCAACGTTCCTTTTATTCAAAATTTTTTGAAAGATATTTATTGGGCGGTAGGCAGAACTATTGACGAAGTGCAAACCACGATTGACAATTCGGTTTGTTTCGGGATTTATTTGAATGATGTTCAAATTGGTTTTGCCAGAGTGATTACAGATTATGTTGTTTTTGGATATGTAATGGATGTTTTTATTACTGAAGAGCATCGAGGAAAAGGCTATTCATCTATTTTAATTTCGGCGATGATGAATGAACCCATTTTGAAAAACATTAAAATATGGAGATTGGCTACATCAGATGCGCATTTTTTATATGAGAAATTTGGTTTCAAAGCATTGGCGCACCCAGAAAAAATGATGGAAAAATAGTATGATGAAAACAATTATTAAACTCGAAGAATTTGGTTTATTCCTTTTTGGAATCTATCTTTTTAGCCAATTGGATTATGCTTGGTGGTGGTTTTTGGTGCTTATTCTAGCACCTGATTTATCAATGATTGGATATGCTTTTGGCAACAAGTTTGGAGCATTTCTCTATAATTTATTTCATCACAGAGCAATTGCTTTAATGCTATATTTGGCTGGAATTTATTTCTCGAATGAAGTAATTCAACTCACTGGAATTATTTTATTTGCCCATTCTTCGATGGACAGAATGATGGGTTACGGATTGAAACAGGAAACGGGGTTTAAGTTTACCCATTTGGGTGAAATAGGAAAAAACTAAAACTATGAATTTAGAAACCTACTACGAATATTGCTTGTCTAAGAAAGGCACAACCGAACATTTTCCGTTCGATAAAGACACTTTGGTTTTTAAAGTTGGCGGAAAAATGTTTGCTTTATCCTCATTAATTCAATGGGAAAAAGGAGAACCAAAAGTGAATTTAAAATGCAATCCAGAATATGCCCAGGAATTGCGTGCTCAATATGGCGACATCGTTCCAGCCTATCACATGAGTAAAGTGCATTGGAATACCATTGCGATAAATAGGGAAGTTCCTGACAAGTTCCTATCGCAATTAATTGATCATTCCTACGAATTGGTATTCAAAAGTTTAACTAAAAAAAATCAAAACGAAATTCTCGACCCGAGGTAAAAAATTTACTGAACTGGCGAAGCAATTAGAAAATTAGGTATTACTTTTGCACCATAAAATCTTGTAGTTTAAAAACACCACCAAAAAGAAACAATGAAAGATCAAATAAAAAAATTCCTTAACGAAGAGCAAGACCCAAAAGCTATTGAAAAAATCACATCAAAACTGAATGATTTGTTGATGAAAAATGAAGAAATAGGATATATTGCCGTTCAGAAAAAACCAGCAATTACTGTTCTTCCGGATAGTATTGTGATGACGAATAAAAGAATTATCATTTGTCAGCCAAAAAATCTAGGTCTTACTATGAATTTTACCGATTTCACTTGGGACGAAATCGAAGGAACTTTTGTAAAAGAGCATATTTTGGGTTCTGAATTTTCGTTTTCGACCAAAACTGAGATGCAGGCTTCTATTGATTATATTCCTAAAATTCAAGCTAGAAAGATTTTCACGTATGCCAAGGAGCAATTGGATATTTTGAAAAATGGAGCTTCAACAAATGAAAACCAAATTATAGAAGAAACACCACCCTCTTTCGAAACAATTGAAGAAGTTGAAACTGAAGAAGTAACAAATTATGCCGAAATTATTCCTGCAACTTCAAATTCTGCGGATATTTCTACCTCAGCAGGAGACAAAAAATTCAATGAATTGTCACAAGATGAACTTTTTGAAAAGCTACAGAATTATAAAAAATTACTGGATAACGGATTAATTTTGCAAGGAGAATACGACATCCTTAAAAAGGAAATACTGAGTTATATGTAATAAAAACCTATTTTTGAACACTAACCCCGGCAGATTATCATTTGTTGGGGTTATTTTTTGGAATATTTTTAATTATATGATATTTATCATAAAATTGGATTTAACAAAATATTACTTTTGTTCTATTAAATCAGTAGGCTTTTTTCTATACAAAAAAAAACAAGATTTGGCGGTTTAATTCTTCTATTCATTAACCAATATTATTTAACGATGAAAAACAATATTTTACACTTTTGTTTATTATTATTTTCGACTTTAGCTTTTTCGCAAGCGGGTCATATTATGCAAGGAGTTGGAGCTTTTAATATGTCAATGGGAGGAGCTTCGACAGGACAACCTCTTGATATTTCGGGAGCTTTGCAATGGAATCCGGCATCTATTTCGGCTTTTAATGACAAAATTATTAAGTTAGACGTAGGCTTATTTTTTTCTTCACCTGAATTGAGTTCAAGCTTGCCAGCTGGAATGATGGGACCAGGTTCTCCCGCTGTTTCTGGGGTTACTAAAGATGCAAGAGACCCTTCAATTATGCCAGCATTAGCAATGGTTTGGGGAAAAGAAGGTAGCAAACACACTTTTGGAGCTTCTGCTTTTGGCATTAGCGGATTTGGAGTTACTTTTCCTGAAGAATTAAATCAACCATTGAGTGCTAGTTTTAATCCTACATTAAATTCAAATCCTATAAATTATCCACAACAAGCAGGTGGTTTTGGTAGAATTAAATCCGATTATATGCTGTTGCAAATAGGGTTTACTTGGGCTTATGAAATCACCGATAAACTTTCCTTAGGTGTTGAGCCAACTTTCAATTATGGAACTTTACAGCTTATGCCAAATCCGACAGCAAACCCATCTATGACTGCAGGTTATCCATCTACAGACAAGGCTTCAACTTCTGGTCTTGGAGCGCAATTAGGTTTATACTTCGATTCTAAAAAAGGATTCAAAGCTGGAGTTTCATACAAAACTACTCAAAATTTAAGCGAATTAGAATTTAACAACACCTATTTAGACAACTCTAAAGGAACTAATAAATTCGATATGGATTATCCAGCAGTACTTTCATTTGGATTAGGATATTCAAAAAGTGATTTTGATGTTGCATTAGATTATAGAATAGTTGACTATAAAAACACAAATGGTTTTTCTGAAACAGGATGGACATCAACAGCATCTGTAAAAGGATTTGGTTGGAATAATGTTTCCATTTTATCAGCAGGTATTCAATATAAAGGAATAAAAAAATTACCATTACGTCTTGGTTATACTTATAGTTCAAACCCTATTGGTAGTGATGTAGCGTTTTTTAATATTCCTGCAACAGCCATCATTAAAAATGCTTTTCAATTTGGATTTAGTTATGCAGCAAGTAGTAATATTTCTTTAGATGCAGTTTATCACCACGGTTCTAGCGACGGAAAAACTTCTGGACAAATGCTTAATCCTTTGATGGTTTCAAGTTCAAATCCTTATGGAGCAGTTCCCGGGACAACAGTGGGTTACGAAATGACAACTGATTTAGTAATGGTTGGAATTTCTTATAAATTTGCAAAAAAACAAACAAAATAAAAGTGTTTTGATTTAGTATATGAAAAGCGGTTTCTACTTTTAGGAATCGCTTTTTTTAATATTAATAAATAGTCTTGAATGTTCTCTGAAATACATTAAAAATCAGTGTTTTTTTAATAAAAAAGCGAGTTATGTAACATAGGTTACTTTATGAAATGTTTTTAAGAAGTATCTTTAAGGCGTTAAAAAAAAGATATTTAGCCTTGATAATTTCAACAAGAATAGTGTTATAAAAATTGGAGCTACTTAATTTAAAAATCATTATTATATAATTATTATGAAAAACTTAGTGATACTTGGTGCGGGAACAGCTGGAACAATGATGGCAAGTCACCTAATTAAAAAATTGAAGAAATCGGAGTGGGAAATTACAATTGTAGATCAATACAAAACGCATTATTACCAACCTGGATTTTTGTTTTTACCTTTTGATGCCTATAAACCAGAAGACGTTAAAAAATCTATTGATGAGTTTATTCCTAAAGGAGTAAAATTAATTCGAAAAAAAATAGATGTAATTGATAAAGATTCTGACACAGTTGTTTTAGAAGGCGGGAAAAAATTGAAATACGATATTTTAATTATTGCCACAGGAACAAAAACTGCTCCAGAAGAAGTTGAAGGAATGTTAGGAGATTATTGGTACAAATCAATTTTTGACTTTTATACTTATGAAGGAGCTATGGCTTTGAGAGATAAATTAAGAGTTTGGAAAGGCGGAAAATTAGTAGTTCACATTACCGAAATGCCCATTAAATGTCCTGTTGCTCCACTAGAATTTGCTTTTCTTGCTGATTCATTTTTTCTTAAAAAAGGAATGCGTGACAAGGTAGAAATATCTTATGTTACACCACTTTCTGGAGCTTTCACAAAAGAAAAATGTACAACCGCACTAACTTATTTGCTAAATGATAAAAACATCAAGATTGTACCTGATTTTGCTGTAGAACATATAGATGGTAAAAAAGGAGTAATTGTAGATTATGGTGGTGAAGAAGTGCCGTTTGATTTATTGGTAACAATCCCAACAAATATGGGAGATGATTTAATGGCTCGATCAGGCTTTGGAAATGAATTAAATTATGTACCTACTGATAAGAACACTTTGCAAACAAAAGTTAAGGAAAATATTTTTGCGTTAGGCGATTGTACGGATGTTCCTGCTTCTAAAGCGGGTTCAGTTGCCCACTTTCAGGCAGAAATTCTAACAGAAAACATTCTGTTATATATTGAAGGAAAAGAATTGAAACCTGATTTTGACGGTCATGCCAATTGTTTTATTGAAACAGGTCATGGAAAAGCACTTTTAATCGATTTTAATTACGAGTCTGAACCAGTTAGAGGTAAATTCCCTTTTCCAGTTGTTGGCCCTTTAAATTTACTAACCGAATCACGATTAAATCATTGGGGTAAATTAGCCTTCAGATGGATTTATTGGAATATGCTGTTGCCAGCAAGAAAATTACCGTTCATTACACCTAAAATGAGCAAATCAGGAAAGAATTTTGACTAAAAAAATAATGTTTAATATTAAATAATATAAAGATGGAAAAAGTGTATGCAGGAAAAACTGTTAGTGTTGACAAAGATGGTTATTTAACAGATTTATCCCAGTGGAATAAAGAAATTGCAATGGAAATTGCTAAAGAAGAAGGAATTGTACTTACCGATAAACATTTTGAAGTGCTGGCTTATTTACAAGATCAACAAAGAAAAGAAGTGGCATTGTCTATAAGAAGTATTGGAAAAAGCGGAGTTGTTGATATTAAACAATTTTATGAATTGTTTCCAAAAGGTCCATTAAAAATTTCAAGTAAGATGGCAGGAATTCCAAAACCCAAAAGTTGTATTTAAATAAAAAATCATGGAAGATAAAAACAAATATCCCATTAAAAAAATGCTTTTCATTTGTGCAAAAGCCACATTAGAAAGCGTTTATGCAAGTTTTATAATGGCAAATGGAGCAAGAATGGAAGGAATAGAATCTGAAATATTCTTTACTTTTTTTGGTCTAGAAGCTATTCAAAAAAGCAAATTAGACCATTTACATGTTGCTACGGTTGGTAATCCAGGAATGCACATGCCAACAATGATTGGAGGTTTACCAGGAATGGAGGCTTTGGCCACAAGTATGATGAAAACTAAAATGGAAAAATTAGATATTCCACCAATTGGAGAGTTTTTAGAAATAATGTCAGCTTCTGGTGTGAAATTATGGGCTTGTAAATTAGCTGTTGAGATGTTCGATTTAACCGAAAAAGATTTAATTGATGAGTTAGATGGAATCCTTACTATTGGCGATTTTTATGAAAGAGGTGCTGGCGAAGGAACTCAAATTGTATTTATTTAGTTAATATTGTTTAATAATGAAAAAAGGCAATAGTTAAGATTTTAACTATTGCCTTTTTTTGTTTTCAAATGATTGCTAAATCACATTGTCCTCTTTTGTTTTTCAACAAAATTATTGGCTTGCAATTCTAATAATTCAGTTGCTTTCTGGCGTTGTAAATTATATAATTCCTTGTCTTGTGCAATGTCTTGATAAACCTTGTCGTGCATCGAAGCACTGGTTTTTACCAATAAATCGCGTTGGTATTTGTCTTGAGCTAAAGTGGCTTTCAGTGCAGTTTCTAAATCTTCCAACTTATAATCGTATTCGCCTTTTGGTGACAATAATTTGGCAATAATTGGAGAAGTTTCGATGGCTAAAAACAACAACATAATAAATAAGGAAGGAATTAATGGCAATTTATCCAAAGCCTTTATTCGGGCCATCAAGCCGTCAAAACCTTCTATTATGGGTTGTGTATCGGCAACTTTTTTATTTAAATCTGCTTGTAAAGTTGTTGCGTTTTTATCGTTGAATGCAATTTTTACTAAGTTGGTTTTTCTTAGCGAATCCAGTTCGGCTAAAGCCAAATTATGCTTGGCAATTTTCTCTTTAAAAACGGGCCCTTTACCTAGTTTCATTGTGCCTTTTGTGCCTTCAGCTTCGGCAATGTAAGTTTCGTAAAGCGTGTTTACTTCTTTCTCTTTATTGGCGATTTCAGCTTTTAGCTTGTCTGTTTCAGCTTTGTTTTTGTCTAAATCTGATTTGAAATAGTTGGCAACCTCTTTTTTATTATTCAAAGCCATTGCGTTTTTTTCTTTCAGTAAAACAGTATTGATTTCCTTTTCGAAAATTTTAATTTCCAATGGTTTTGAAATAACGATAGCAATGATTATCGCCAAAACTATTCGCGGACTTGCTTGCAAAAATTCACTTCCCAACTTATCTCTTTTTCGAATAGTTGAAACAATGAATCTATCTAAATTAAATATAAGTAATCCCCAAACTAAGCCAAATCCCATTGCAATATAAGGATCGTCAAAAACGGTGAAAAGTGCATAAGAACTAGCAATGAAAGCCATAACTGCAGTAAAGAAAACAGTGGCGCCAATACCCACATATTTGGTTTGTTCTCCTTCGGAACAACCCTCGAGAAGGTTTTTGTCAGCTCCGGAACAAAGGAGGAAGAATTGTTTTAACATAACGATTGATTTTGATTGAATAAGATTGATGCTGATAGGTATGCATTTAACGCTAAATGTTACCAATTGTTATATATTTTCGTCTTGATATTATATAAAAAAAGCTGTTCATAACGAACAGCTTTTTTTGAATTTGAATTAATAATTACTATATCTGAGGCGCACCATTCATAATTTCGGTATTGGCAAATTCTTCAAATTTGGCGAAATTAGCTTTGAATTTTTCGGCTAATTCTACTCCTTTTTTATCATATAAATTTGTATCAGTCCAAGTATTTCTTGGATTCAATATTTCGTTTGGAACGTTTGGGCAAGATTGTGGTATTGCAATTCCAAAAACAGGATGATTTTCATAAGCTACATTATCTAATTCCCCGTTTAAAGCTGCGGTAATCATTGCTCGAGTGTATTTTAATTTCATACGACTTCCTGTTCCATAAGGTCCGCCGGTCCAACCTGTGTTGATAAGCCAAACTTTTACATTGGCATCTTTCATTTTTTTGCTCAACATTTCAGCATATTTTGTTGGATGCAAAGGCATGAATGGTGCGCCAAAACAAGCCGAAAAATTAGGTTGTGGCTCTGTAACTCCTGCTTCTGTTCCCGCTACTTTTGCAGTGTAACCTGAAATAAAATGATAGGCCGCTTGTCCTGGAGTTAGTTTTGAAATTGGAGGCAAAATTCCAAAAGAATCTGCAGTTAGGAAAAATATATTCTTAGGATTTTTTCCAATAGACCCTTTTTGAATATTTTCAATATGATAAATAGGATAACTCACACGAGTATTTTGCGTTATGGAAACATCTTGAAAATCGACCTCATTGGTTCCTTTTTTGAAAACAACATTTTCTAAAATGGCTCCCTTTTTTATGGCTCTAAAAATATCTGGTTCGTTTTCTTCGCTAAGATTAATCACTTTTGCATAACATCCACCTTCGAAATTGAAAACCGTATTTTCATTTGTCCAACCGTGTTCATCATCTCCAATTAGTTTTCGTTCTGGATC
>NZ_JAQTPQ010000245.1 GCF_028712645.1 Flavobacterium sp.
TCTTCATCAGAAATTGCATTTTTAAATTTTTTCCCTAATGCTTCGAACGCCGAAACAATATTAAGGTGTTCTCCTTTCCATCTTCCTGAATGAATCGTTCCGCCATAAACCATAAGCGCTGGACGATTAACTCTTCCCATAGCAATTAAAGCACCTGGCATATTTTTATCACAACCTGGAATAGCAATTAATCCGTCATACCATTGTGCTCCCATAACAGTTTCAATAGAATCAGCAATCACATCACGTGAGACTAATGAGAAACGCATTCCATCAGTTCCATTCGAAATTCCGTCGCTAACGCCAATAGTATTGAAAATTAATCCCACTAAATCAGCGTCCCAAACTCCTTTTTTGACATCTTTTGCTAAATCGTTCAAATGCATATTGCAAGTGTTACCTTCATAACCCATACTCACAATCCCAACTTGAGCTTTATTCATATCTTCTTCAGTTAAACCAATTCCGTATAACATTGCTTGTGCAGCGGGTTGTGTAATATCTTGAGTTATGGTTTTGCTGTATTTATTTAATTCCATTATTTTATAATTTGTTATTTTTTATCTTTTTAAACTTAATAATTAAGTCTTCATTAAACGATTGTCGATTGTCCTATGTAAACATTATCATTATTGAAATACAATAAGTCTTCTTTACTTAAAATAAAATTCGAGACAAAATCTCCTACTTCATTGGTGCCAAATTTTGAAAATGAATTCAAATCAGCTGTAACTATTTTATATTCGAAAGCTTTTTCAACAGCTTCATAAACTTTTTGCGCCTCTGTATCAAGTCCAAAATGTTCCAAAAGCATCGCTGCCGATAATATGGAAGCAATAGGATTGGCAATATTTTTTCCTGTTGCCTCAACATAAGAACCGTGAATAGGTTCAAAAAGAGCTTTATCATTTCCTAGTGATTCCGAAGCTAATAATCCGATGGAACTTGCTATTACGCTAGATTCATCAGAAAGAATATCACCAAACATATTTTCGGTTAGGATGACATCAAATTGTCTTGGATTTATAATAATTTGCTTCGCAGCATTGTCAACAAATAGAAAATTCAAAACAACATCTGGGTAATTTTCGCCAATTTTCTGAACTAGTCTTCTCCATAAACGTGATGTTTCAAGAACATTAGCTTTATCAACCATTGTTACTTTTTTTCGACGTTTTTGGGCTGCTTTAAAAGCTAAATGTGCAATGCGGCTAATTTGCTCTTCTGAGTATTCATAGGAATCAGAAGCTATAGTTCCATCTTCGCTTATTTTTTTTTCGCCAATATAAACTCCTCCAGAGAGTTCTCTATAAACTACAAAATCAACACCTTCAATAATTTCTCTTTTTAAAGGCGAGGAATCTAATAATGCTTTATAAGGTTTTATAGGTCTGATATTTGCAAAAAGGCCTAATTCAATTCTTAGTTTTAATAATCCTTGCTCTGGACGCACTTTGGCATCGGGATTATTGTCATATTTTGGATGTCCAATAGCACCAAACAAAACCGCATCAGTATTTAAACAAAGATTTAAGGTTTGATTAGGAAGCGGATTCCCCGTTTGATCAATAGCAACAGCACCTACAAGAGCATCTTCAAATACAAATTCGTGGTCATAAACCTCACCAATTGCATTTAACGCTTTTTTTGCCTGTAAAATTACTTCCGGACCGACTCCATCTCCCGAAAGTACTGCTATTTTTAAGTCCATTTTATATTTTTTTGTAAAGGTAAACTATAATTTAAATACCTAAACAGGTATTAACTTCTTATTAATTCTCCTTCGATTTTGCAAGCTTCAATAATTTGATGAATATCATTATCCAGAACCTCTTTTTTAATGTCGGCAAATCTCAAGAACTCAACATATACAATATCTAATTGCACTTTTGTCAATTCATAACCTACTTTTTTGGCTCTGTAGGCCAATGCTGCTCTACCACTTCGGGCAGTAAGAATTATTGAAGATTCATTGACTCCAACATCCAAAGGATCCATAATTTCATAAGTTTCTCGATTTTTTATGATACCATCTTGATGAATTCCTGAACTGTGTGAAAAAGCATTAGCCCCAACAATAGCTTTATTGGGTTGCACCATCATTCCCATACTTTCAGAAACCAATCGGCTCATTTCGTTCAATTGACGCGTATTGATATTCGTGTCTAAATTCAAATAAGGATGTTGTTTCAAGATCATTACTACTTCTTCAAGTGCTGTGTTTCCAGCTCTTTCTCCTATTCCGTTTATGGTGCATTCAATTTGTCTTGCTCCATTTATGGCTCCAGCAATCGAATTGGCAGTAGCCATTCCTAAATCATTATGACAATGACACGAGATGATTACGTTTTCAATTCCTTTTACGTTTTCTTTTAGGTATTTAATTTTTTCGCCATATTCGTGAGGCAAACAATAACCAGTAGTATCTGGAATATTAAGCACCGTAGCGCCTGATTTTATGACTTCTTCACAGACTCGTGCCAAGAAATCATTTTCGGTTCTACCAGCATCTTCAGCATAGAATTCTACATCTTCAACATACGATTTTGCATAAGAAACAGCATATTTTGCACGTGCAATAATATCTTCTCTTGTAGTGTTTAGTTTGTAGATTATATGCGAATTTGAAGTTCCAATTCCTGTATGAATACGAGGTTTTTTGGCATATTTTAATGCGGCAGCAGCTACATCAATATCATTCTTAATAGCTCTTGTTAGTCCGCAAACGGTAGCATTTTTTACAATCTTGCTTATTTCAGAAACAGATGAAAAATCTCCTGGACTTGAAACCGGAAAACCGGCTTCAATAATATCAACTCCCATTTCGTCAAGCCGATTT
The DNA here is from genome assembly GCF_028712645.1 of Flavobacterium sp. Taxonomy (GTDB): domain Bacteria; phylum Bacteroidota; class Bacteroidia; order Flavobacteriales; family Flavobacteriaceae; genus Flavobacterium. The sequence goes on from NZ_JAQTPQ010000245.1 coordinate 2,840, forward strand.
GCAATTACTAGTTTTTGGTTCGTATCTAATTTACATCCTGGGACCTGTTCTCCGTCTCTTAAAGTGGTATCAAAAATTTGGACTTTCTCTCTATTCATTTTAAAATATTTAATGTAATTTCACATCTTTGAACAAAAATAGATTTCATTACTCTAATATAAAATCCGTTTTTTAAATATTATACTATTTATAAGGCTAATAATAGTTATTTAAAATACTTAAAATCAATAAATTACATTACTATATTTTACAATGGCTAACCATCAAAAAGATTCTTTATTTGTATTAATAAAATCACTTTCCAAGTCCGAAAAAAGACAATTCAAGATTTTCGCTAGCCGATTGGAAACAAGTTCCAATACAAAGTTTATCGAATTATTCAACATTTTAGACAAATCTGAAGTCTATGATGAGAAAACAATTTTGAAAAATGGTATTATCAAAAAGGTGCAATTATCCAACCTTAAATCCTATTTATATAAACAAATTTTAGTGAGTATTCGGTTGAATATTCCTAGTCAAAATATTCGCTATCAGCTTAGGGAACAAATTGATTTTGCCGCAATTTTATACAATAAAGGTTTGTACAAGCAAAGTTTAAAAATCTTGGACAAAACCAAACAGCAAGCTTTGGAAAATGACGAGAAATATATGGCTTATGAAATTGTCGAATTCGAAAAATTAATTGAATCACAATACATCACCCGAAGTATTCAAGGTCGTGCTGATGAATTGGTAATTCAGGCTAAAGAGCTGAATTATAAAAATACCATTTCAAGTAAATTATCTAATTTATCGTTGCAATTGTACGGCATTATGCTGAAAACAGGCTACGTAAAAAGCGATGCCGAATACAAATATATTGATGATTATTTCAACAAACATATTTCAAAATTAGACGAGAAAAAATTTGGCTTTCGGGAGAAATACTGGTATTACAATGCTTATCTCTGGCGAAGTTTTCTTGTGCAGGACTTCCTTTCTTGCTATAAATATTCACATAAATGGGTGACACTTTTTTATGACAACAAGAATATGATTTATCTAAATCCAGTGTTTTTCTTAAAAGGAAATCACTATTTATTGGAATCCTTATTTATGTTGAAATATATGTCAAATTTCAAAAAATATTTGGAATTGTTAGAAGAAACTATCAATGACCCTCAGTTTCCGGTAAATGATAATATTTCGTCGTTATCATTCTTGTATTTATATAACAACAAACTCAATTATCACATTCTTGAAGGCACTTTTACCGAAAGTGAATACTTGATTCCAGTAGTTTTAGACAAAATGAAGCTTCACAATGAACATCTCGACGAACATCACGAGATGTTATTTTACTATAAAATTGCCTGCATTTATTTTGGAAACGAAAATTATACTGAATGTATATCGTATTTGGAAAAAATCATCAACAACAAAAACCTTTATGTTCGCGAAGATTTGGCGTGTTTTGCACGTTTATTGTGCTTGATTGCCCATTATGAATCAGGTAAAGATTTCAATTTAGAAAACCAGTTGAAAACCACGTACAAATTTCTGATAAAAATGAACGATTTACACGAAGTACAAAAGGAAATCATTCGCTTTTTGAAAAAATTGAATACCATCTACCCTAGCGATATCAAAAAGGAATTCATAAGAATGAAAGAACGATTTATCGAATTAGAAAAAAACACCTACGAAAAAAGAGCATTCCTCTATCTCGACATTATTTCTTGGCTCGAAAGCAAAATCGAAAATAGAAAAATCAGTGATATCATTAAGGAAAAGGCTAAATTATATAACCGATAAATTAATAGTTTATTTTTCAAACCTGCCTTTAGGCAAATACTGATCTTCCAAAGGTTTTGTAAAAGGAATTGGAGTGTCAAAACTCGCCACATACTTTACTGGAATATGTGAATTTTAACATAGTTTACAGTTCAACGATTAACTAGCAATTAATATAGGGAAATACAAATAGGTAAATTTATTGATTCAATTAACAATTTTCATCGATGAAAAAATAAGAATATCGTTATCGACTTCTAAAATAAAACTATCATTTGAATTTAATTTTTCAATTTTAGTTAAATTATTTTCGATAATTAATAGTAAATCAGCATTCGAAATGTTACCTAAATTAATCTTAACCAACTTATTAGGGATATTTTTTAAATAATGGCTATCTCTGAAATCACCATCTTTAGTAATCAAAATTAAACCGTTTTGGTCTGCATAATTTGCAATAGCACTATCTTTGGTGTGCCACTTTTCTAAAATTGTATTTACGTGAATGCACTCGTGATTTTTAGAAATTAAAAATTTAACGAGTTTTATAGAAATATGAACAT
>NZ_JAQTPQ010000246.1 GCF_028712645.1 Flavobacterium sp.
TCGTATATGTATCAAATCTATTGCTAGTTGGTTGCTCCTCAGCAGAGCCAATGTCCTCTTCAATTTGACGGAGGTAATTTAACTAATCTAAAATAAAAAATCACCAACTATTTTTGACCACATTACCCTATTTCTACAGTTTCTCCAGCACGAGCGTGTTCATAAAGACGGATTCCGTCTTTTTTTATGGCCGAAAAAACAGGTAGTTTTTGGTCAATTTCTCCCAAAAATTGTTTTACAGTTTCGCTGATCAAAGCTTCATTTATAATTGAAGTGAAATAAGTGTTTAGTAGGATTAATAGATAATCATAAAAGATTGCTCTGATAAAATAAATAAGTTACATAATAATGTGAATCAAGGGTTAAAATAAACTTCTAACATACTTCGTGTTAAACCTAACAGGTTTCAAAAACCTGTTAGGTTAGCCTTGAAAACCAACGAAGTTATGAATTCAACCCTTGATTCGCATTAATAGTTTTTTATTCTTAAAATGAAATTAAAGAAATTCCTAAACTAATATTTCCACTATTTCTTTGATTATTTATTCGGAAATCATATTGGCTTACTTCAATAAAAAACAGAACGGCATCACTCTGAAGACCTAAACTAATTTTTTTATAATCTCCAGACAAACTTCCTCTGCCTAGTGCAACAGACTTTCCCATTCCTGTTTGCAGAGTAATCCTTGTTTCTTCGCCTATTTTTGGACTTAATTTAAAATTGGCAAATATGGGAACAACTACCAGTTTGTTGGTCCATTCCCAATTTATCCCTGTATGAATTCCTAAAGCTACCCAATTATTATAATGGAGTCCATATCCAATTTTAGCTCCCAGTCCATCAGGTAAAAACCAAGACTCTTTCTCTTTTGTATATTCGTTTGTTTCGCCAGCATTAGGGTTACCTTTTATTGCCGCCGTAATGTCGTATTGAATGTAAGTAGGTTTTGATTTGGTTTTCTTATCAGAATTTGTAGTCGTGAAAACGGTCTGAGAGAATGTGTTTACTGCAAATAAAAAAGAAAATAGTACAATTAAATTACTCTTCATCTAATGAGTTGTTTAATGAAACTTCAAACTTAATTATATCATTCCCATTGACGACATTATAACTACCAATTTTTGTTCTACGTAAAGAAGTTAAGTGTGATCCAGAATTCATCGCTTTTCCAAAATCAAAAGCCAAGGAACGAATATAAGTTCCTTTGCTACAAACAACTCTAAAATCAATTTCAGGAAGTGCAATTCGAGTAATCTCGAATTCGTGAATTGTGGTTTTTCTAGTTGCTATTTCTACAGTTTCTCCAGCACGAGCGTGTTCATAAAGACGGATTCCGTCTTTTTTTATGGCTGAAAAAATAGGTGGTTTCTGGTCAATTTCTCCCAAAAATTGTTTTACCGTTTCGTGAATTAAAGTATCGTCTATATGCGAAGTGTCGAAAGTTTTGTCTATTTCTGTTTCTAAATCGTAAGAAGGGGTTGTTGCTCCAATATAGAAAGTTCCTGTATATTCTTTGGCTTGACCTTGAAGTTCGGTGATTTTTTTGGTAAATTTTCCAGTGCAAACAAGCAATAATCCGCTTGCCAATGGATCTAAAGTTCCCGCGTGTCCGATTTTAAATTTTTTTGGAAGTCCTGCCTTATTGATTAAAGCATATTTCATTTTATTAACCGCTTGAAACGAGGTCCAATGCAAGGGTTTGTCAATTAATATGATTTGACCGTTTAAGAAATCTTCGGCAGTTAATCGTTCCATTATTTAGTGGAGTAGAAATAGATTAATAAAGTCAATCCTATTGTAATTCGATACCAACCCCAAAACTTAAATCCATATTTTGTAAGTAAGTTTATAAAAGTTTTGACAGCAATTAAAGCAACAATAAAAGCAACAATATTTCCAATGATGAACAAGTTAATGTGATTTTGGTCTTGCAAAATCATTTCATAGCCTTTCATTTCAATAGGCGTCCCTTTTCCCCAAGTCTTTACAAAAACGGAATACACTGTCACGGCCAACATAGTTGGAACAGCTAAAAAGAAGGAGAATTCAGCCGCTGCTTTTCTACTTAAGCCTTGTGTCATACCTCCAATTATAGAAGCTGCAGAGCGCGAGGTTCCAGGCATCATTGCTAGACATTGCCAAAAACCAATAATAACAGCTTTTTTTATAGTAATATCTTTTTCATCGTGAATTCTAGGATTTTTAAACCAGTTATCTACAAATAAAAGTACAATTCCTCCTAAAACTAAAACGGAAGAAATAGCAATTTGGTTGCCTAGAATGGCTTCAATTTTATCATCAAAAAGATATCCCAAAGCTAAAGCAGGAATTACTGCAAAAGCTAATTTTATGTAGAAATTGAAATTATTAAAATCAAAAAATTTCTTCCAGTACAACACAACAATTGCTAAGATGGCTCCAAATTGTATTGAAACTTGAAACATTTTTAAAAATTCTCCTTCGTCCATTCCTAGAAGAGAGGCGGTAAAACCCATGTGGGCTGTTGAAGAAATAGGCAAAAACTCGGTTAGTCCTTCAATAATAGCAAGGATAATAGCTTGAAATATATTCATTTTAGATTTTTAGATTTTAGACCCGAGCGATAGCAAACAGGCAGCAATAAAGATTTTAAAATTCGGTTTGTTACTAACTAAAAACTGAACACTTGAAACTACTTTTTCGGATTTTTAAGAATAGCATATATGGTGATTCCAAATCCTATCAAAACAGTTGTTGGAGCCAAGCGAATCCTTCTGAAATTAAAAATTTCTTCATTAAAAACATTTGGATTATCGCTTCCGCCGCCAGACATTAAAATGAATCCTAAGGCAATTACTCCAATACCTATCAATAGAATTTTATAATTGATTTTCTCAAAAAGAAATTCGTGTTTCACCTCGGTTTTTTGATCTTGTTTTTTCATAAAAAGCGTAAATCTAATGTTGTAAATTAATAAAGGTCGTCTGTTCTTAAATTCAAGAAACGTTGTGTTGCAAAATAAGTGCTTATCCAAGTAATTAATACTCCAATTCCAAAAACCACTAATAAGACTAAACCAACAAGTAATTTATTGTCAAGAATTCCTAAATCTGGAAAATTAACTTGAACATAAGCCAGAACACCTATCAATGCAAGGATGGCTAAACCAGCACCAATCATTCCTAATTTTATGCTTCGCATTACGAATGGTTTTCTGATAAATGCTTTGGTAGCACCGACCATTTGCATTGTTTTAATAATAAATCGATTGGAATAAATGGACAAACGTAAGGAGCTGTTAATCAGCAAAACGGCGATTACTGTCAGAAAACCACTGATTATCAAGATCCACATACTCACTTTTTTGATATTGTCATTGACTAAATCAACTAATTGTTTGTCATAAACGATATCCGAAACCATTGCATTTTTTCGCAAATTACTTTCGATTTTTGCAATGCTATCTTTAACTACATAATCTGCTTTCAGGTTGATATCGAATGAATTTTGAAGAGGATTTTCACCTAGAAATGTCATAAAATCTTCGCCAATAATATCAGTATGTTGTTTTGCTGCAGTTTCCTTAGAAACATACACAAACGATTTTGCAAATGGAGCGGTTTTTAACTCGCCTTTAAAAGATTTCAAAATACTGTCGTTTGCATCGTTTTTGAAAAACACTGTCATTGCAATTTTTTCTTTAAAATCGTCGGCCAGTTTTTTAGAATTAATGATAAAAAACCCTAAAATTCCCAAAAGGAATAATACCAAGAATATACTTAGTACTACCGAGAAATAAGAAGAAATTAACCTGCGTTTTTGAAATTTATCAAATGAAGAAGCCATAGTTTATTGGAATTATGGGTCAAAAATAACAAAGAATTTCTTTATTTAAAGTTAATAACGCTCAAACTTTTAACTTTCGTACAATAAATGTAAATTTGGCGTCTAAAATAATCATACCGTAAAAGTCCTTGAGACTTTGAACATATCAAATAAGATGAAATACAATCCGAACGAAATAGAAGCCAAATGGCAGAAATATTGGGCCGAAAATCAAACTTTTAAAGCTTATAATCCTAGCTCCCCTCCTTTGGAGGGGTTGGGGGAGGATAAACCAAAATATTACGTTTTGGATATGTTTCCTTATCCTTCAGGAGCGGGATTACACGTGGGACATCCGCTTGGGTACATCGCATCGGATGTGTATTCTCGATACAAAAGACATCGTGGTTTTAATGTTTTGCATCCAATGGGATACGACAGTTTTGGATTGCCAGCCGAACAATATGCCATACAAACGGGTCAGCGTCCAGAAGACACGACTTCGGTAAATATTGATGGTGGAGTTGATAAAGAAGGAAACAAAATTGCGGGTTACCGCAAACAATTGGATAAAATTGGATTTTCTTTCGATTGGAGTCGTGAAGTGCGTACCTCGAATCCAGATTATTACAAACACACCCAATGGATTTTTATCCAGTTATTCAATTCTTGGTACAATAAAAATACGGACAAAGCAGAGGATATTTCGACTTTGATTTCTGTTTTTTCAACCGAAGGAAATGCCAATGTGAATGCGGTTTGCGACGATAATATTTCTGTTTTTTCATCAAGCGAATGGAACGCATTTTCGCCAGAAGATCAACAACGAATACTATTACAATACAGATTAACTTATTTAGCTGAAACCGAAGTAAACTGGTGTCCAGGATTGGGAACTGTTTTGGCGAATGACGAAATCGTAAACGGCGTTTCGGAACGTGGCGGTTTTCCGGTTATTCGCAAGAAAATGACCCAATGGAGTATGCGAATTTCAGCTTATGCAGAACGTTTATTGCAAGGTTTAGACACGATTGATTGGAGCGAAAGCATCAAAGAAAGTCAAAGAAACTGGATTGGAAAATCCGTTGGGGCGATGGTTTCTTTCAAAGTCAGAAATCAGAAGTCAGAAGTCGGAAGTGAACCGCAATACATTGATGTGTTTACTACAAGACCCGATACAATTTTTGGAGTTACGTTTATGACTTTAGCTCCAGAGCATCCTTTGGTTCAAGAAATAACAACTGCGGACAATTTAGAAAAAGTAAATGATTACATTTTTGCATCATCTAAACGATCCGAAAGAGAGCGTATGGCCGATGTAAAAAC
>NZ_JAQTPQ010000247.1 GCF_028712645.1 Flavobacterium sp.
AATCATCGTTAAAATATTGCATTTGTAACCCAAGTGCAGTAGAACTTTGTGGCGAAACGAAATCACCTTGACAATTAATTACTGCACCATAACTCTGCATACTTTGGGCAAACAAAGTGTATTTCGCCGTAACCGAAATGCTTCCATTATTGTCTATTATTTTATTGATTTCTGCTGCTTGATTATTGTTATTAGCCGTGTTTCCTTCGGTTGGCGGATAATAATACAATCTGAATTTAAAGGTTCCTCCATTGGCAGTATAAAAACTTTTGGCTGGATCAATTTCTTGGGCAATTGTACCACTACTTGAACCTTCATTTCCTGAGGAATCCTCGCTGGAACAGCTCGAAAAAAATACTATTAATGTTGCTAATAATGTAGAATAAAATCGATTCATAATTTGAGTTTTAAAAATTAATAAGTCAAAAATAGGTAGTGGGTAAACACAAAAAAATACGAAGTTTTTCGTATTTTTTCAGCTTAAAAAATCAATTTTTCATCACTATATTTTTTGGGATTTTTATTCTACTAATCGATGATTTCCCTTCTAAAATCCTAGTAAAATAGAGCATTTCGGTGGTTTCGTCATAAAAAGGAGAACCTTCAAAACTGTCGCTGTTTATTCTGTTTCCCAGATTTATGGGTTCCGACCATTTTTTCCAGCTATCGTCCAATCTGTAGGAAACATAAATATCATAATTGCCGTAACTACTGAAACCAATGCTGCTAAAAAGCAAGGTTTTGGTATCGGACAATAAATGTGGCATTCCTTCATCGGCAGCTGAATTGATGACTTTGCCCATATTTTGGAGCAATCCATAAGTTCCATCTTCTTTTTGGTTAGCAAAATACAAATCAGTTCCGCCTTGAGTAAAATCAGATTCTAATCCTATAATAAATATTTTCCCATCAGCAGTCATAGTCGCATCGGCGGTTTCATCATAATTCGCAAAGGCTGCAATTTTCAACTGTTCTTCCGATTCGTATTTACCATCTCTTAGCTTGAATGTTGAAAACCCACATTCGCCAGTTCCTTTGCTGTACGGATTTCCACCACGAAGTATAAAATCGTTGCCAACATATTCGATATAATTGACAATGTCATTCACATTCAAATTATTTTCTAAAATTGGAGTCGTCCACTTTTCATCTTGTTTAGCACTTGAATATATTAGCTCACTATCAGTAGAATTATCTGTAAAATAGAGTTTGTTACCGTCAAGAGAAAGTGCTGGAGTTGCTATAACTAAATTTCCGAACATCAATTTTTCTGAATTTGATAAATTTTCAAAATCTGAATTAGTGTTTATTGAAGCATCAATTGGCACTTCTGATTCAGAAATTCCAATAGCATCAATTTGCTTTTGTCCCGGAAGCAATGCAAAATTAAACTCTACTTTTACCGCAACCACATTGGCAACAGCATTTTCTAAAACAGCATATTCGATTCCGGGATTGAAAACATCTGGAACTTCCTGTACTTTTCTTCTTTTTCGATTAAAATAATAGGCGTGATCTGCTGTCGCTGTTGATTTGTAACTAGGCGTTTTCCAATCTTTTTTTCGTGACCAAACAGTTTCATAACTTCCTGAGCCATTACCCACAGAAATTTTAGTCACGCATCCTGCATTTAAGTTTTCGAAAACGGCAATTTGTTTTACAGTTTGTGGTTTTTCAAAACTCACCTCAACAACTTCTTTGCCATCGAGTGCGTTTTTGGGAATCCAAGCATTTCCTGAAACTCCACCTTGAGGAAAACAATCAGGTTTGCCAAGAATTCTTTTAATTCCATTTTGTTTTCCCCCTAAATCAGATGAAAATTTGATGATTTTACTTGCCCATTGCACTTGTTGGGCTTTCACAGAAAATAGAACAAAGAAAATAGAGCAAAGAAAAATTGATTTTTTCATAATTTATTTATTTAGAAAAAGGGCTATGAAAAAATTCACAACCCTTTTCGTTCATAACTAAAAACGCTTAATTATTAACCTTGATTTTTTCTACTTTTTTACCTTTAAAAGCAAAGATGTATTCTCCATCTGTGGTAATATCGATTCCGTCACCAAATTTTGGACTACCTCCTTTTCCTTTTGACTGTACAGAGCCTTTAGTTTCTCCATTGGCCATATCAATTCCGTAAATTACGTTTTTGCTGTTTCGTTGATCACGCAAAAAATAATTTTTGCCTTCTTCATAAAAATAATCAACTCCTTTTATTTTATCTGTGGCAAAAGCACGTGATCCATCTTTTTTATTATAAGCAGCTAACCCTTTCTCTGAAAGTACCACAACAGTTTCTCCAAAATCTATAACATCCGTAGCTTTTCCAACACCTGCATCATTATGTTTTACATCGAATAATTGTTTCCCACTTTCAATTTCGTAACCATAAAATTCATCTCCATCTCCTACAAATAATTTATTTTCACCATTTATTATTAAATCTGTGATGCGTTTATCAAATTTTTCTGAACGCCAAGCTGTTGCTCCTGTTTTATCATCAATGGCTAAAACTCCATTTTTTTGACCTCTATATTGCCATTCAATAAAACCAACCATTTCTGTATAAGTTCCTCCAGTAATTGAAGTTCTTGTTTCTTTCCTAAATCCTTGAACTTCAACTTTACCTCCTACTTGCACCACAATTTTGTTTCCTGTTTTATAAACATGTGGCATACATAAAGCTCCTGTTATTTTCTCGGAAGCCCATAAAAGTTTTCCAGATTCTAAATCGTGTTTTTCAATATATTTTGTTCTGTCTCTATTTCCAAACATTGTAATATAAACAGCATTATCTGTAAAAATTGGATCAGCAAGTGTTTTGTAAATTTTCTCTCTCTTGCTATGTCCAAATCCTCCGCCACCTTCCATATCATTTTCATAAGTGGCTTCCCAAAGTTTTTGGCCATTATTTAAATTATATACTTGTAATCCGTTTAGATAAAGATATAATTTATCGCCTTTTATCCATAAATCAAGAATTGCTTTTCGGGTAACTAATTCTTTTTCTATAGTCCCAATAAAAGTGGCATCCCAAACAATTTCGCCATTGGCAGCATTGATTTTTACCAATTGATTTTTAAATCCTGCAAACAAAGCTCCTAAAGCTGTTGGCTTGAAGTTCACCATAACAATTTCATTTCTTTTAGCATCATAAATATATTTACCAACGCCTCCTTTGAATCGATTTGTCTCCCAAATTTTTTCGCCAGTTTTGGCTTTTACCAATATAACTGAAGCTCGTTGTGAAATTAAAAAAGCATCCAGTTCATAAATATATTTTACGGTCTCTAACTCGCCCTGGTCACTATCAGATTCATCTTTATTTCTATCTTTTGGAATCAAATTTTGATACAATTCCGAATTCCAAAGTTCTTTCCCAGTAGCAATATCAATTACTGCCACTCTATCTGTTCCTAATTTTCTAGCATCGAAAAGGAATAAATAACCTCCTTTTTCTTTCCAAATTACAAATTGATATTCACTATTATTAGTGTGATTTGTTGTGATTTTTTTATAATCACCACTCCAAATTGTTTTTCCATTAGCATCTAAAACCGTTGCAGAATTGTCATCAGTTCCTAAAACAAAATTGCCATCTCCATCATTTGCAGCAAGACGAGTCGCTTTGTTATCAAACTCAGATTCCCATACTGTTGAGAAACTTCCCGTTTTTTTTCCGGCACCTCCGCCTCCAGAAATAGCGTCTTTTGCTTTATTCAAAAGCTTCCCAAATTGTGCCGAAGCTGGCAATACAGTCATCAAAGCGATGACCAACATAATTAATGATAGTTTTTTCATTTGTTTGCGTTTTTAATTAGAAATATTTAAAATGTAATTGAATAGCGAATTTTATAGCGCTGTTGTTTTTGAAGTTTGAAATAAAATTTATGCTCTAAGATATATTCCGAAAGAAAGTTGGTGAAATTCGGATTGTTTATATCATCATCAACCTTGAAGAATGAGGAGACTTTACCGCTTTGAACCACGCCAATATCAATGGTCATTGTTCCTGTAACAGCTGCAAATTTTTTGTTTTTCTTTTTAATAAAACTTTCTGAATGAAATTCAGCATCAATTTCTTTAGTAACCATTTCGGTTACTTCTTCTTCGTCTGTCAATACTTTTTTTTGAGAAAAAGCGGGTGCTGAAAACAGGAAGAGAAAAAGTCCAATAAAAATAATTAAGCGATTGGTTTTCATAAAGCATCCAATTTGTTAGTTTGTACTTTACAAATCTGCAGCAATTATGAAATAAGAACAATACGAAGAAATACGTATTTTTAAAATTGAATTTGAGGGAAACGTTTTTGAAGTTTCATCATTTTATCCTGAAGTTTAGATAAAAATTGTTGATGACTTTCAGATTTTGGATTGAAAGAACGGTGCTGTAATCCCTTTTGAATACTACAAACTTCTTCCATAATCGAATGACTATCACTAGAAATAGTAGTTTCGGAAAATCGCTCCCAGATATAATCTATAGCAACTTGACTTGGATGCAACATATCTTCGTTATAGAATCGATAATCACGAAGTTCGTCCATCATTATTTCGTAGGAAGGAAAGTAGTTTGTGGTTTGTTGTTTATTGTTTATTGTTTGTTGAATTGCAGTTATTAAATGTGCTTTACTCAATTGATTTTCTACAAAACCATCTTTGAGGTGTCGCACTGGAGAAACCGTGAAAATGAAATTCGCTTTTGGATTTACTTTTTCGATTAAATCAATTGTATTTTGAATCGATTTTTCGATAGTTTCAGCCGATAAAATTTCTTTTGAAAATGCGGCTTGTGGTACTTTATGACAATTAGCAACCACTTGATTGGTTTCTAAATTTCTATAAACCCACGAAGTTCCATAAGTGATAATGATGTGCGTTGCTTCTCTCAATTTCTGATTTGTAGATTGAAGTAATTGATTTGAATCATTCAACAATTCTTCTTTATTTGTATTACTTAAATCCGAATGCACGTCAAAACAATGCCAACGCTCGTTGTGAAAAAAGATGTCTTTTTCAGTATAAAATTCTAAGTTGAGCGATTTCGAAATAATCTTTTCAATAGAAACCGGATTGAAAATGATCCCAAATGGATTGGTTGA
>NZ_JAQTPQ010000248.1 GCF_028712645.1 Flavobacterium sp.
GAGAAATAATCGAACAATTTGAATTCGAAAACCAAATCACCAAGATGGATGACAATAATTTGTTGTTTATGGTGGTGAAACGTTTTCAAGACATCGACTTGCATCCAGACCGCATTTCTAGTATGGAAATGGGATATATGTTTGAAGAATTAATCCGAAAATTTGCCGAGATTTCAAATGAAACCGCTGGGGAACATTTTACACCAAGAGAGGTTATCAAGTTGATGGTAAACATCCTGTTTTTGAATGATAGAGAAATCCTAACCAAAAAAGGAATCACCAAAACCATTTATGACTGCTGTGCAGGAACAGGGGGAATGTTATCAGTAGCAGAAGAATACTTGAATGAGTTGAATCCAGATGCACGTTTGGAAGTATTTGGTCAGGAACTCAATCCAGAATCCTATGCCATTTGCAAATCAGATTTAATGATTAAAGGACAAAACGCATCCAATATCAAAAAAGGGAATAGCATATCTGATGACAAATTAGAGAATGAAAAATTCGATTATTTGATTACCAATCCGCCCTTTGGTGTGAAATGGGAAAAATTTGCCAAGAAGGTAAAAGAAGAACACGACCAGTTGGGACACGGTGGACGATTTGGAGCTGGATTACCTAGTGTTGGTGATGGTTCTTTCTTGTTTTTGATGCACTTGATGTCCAAGATGAAACCAGAAGGTTCACGATTGGCATTGGTTTTTAATGGTTCACCATTGTTTTCTGGTTCACCCAGCAAGACCAAAAATGAAAGTAGTATTCGACAATGGATAATAGAAAACGACCTCTTAGAAGCTGTAATTGCGTTGCCAAATCAATTGTTTTATAATACTGGTATTAGTACTTATGTTTGGATGATTTCCAACAAGAAACCAGCAGAACGCAAAGGAAAAGTTCAATTGATAAATGCCATTGATTTCTCCAAAAAAATGAGCAAATCGTTAGGAAACAAACGAAACGAAATAAGTAACAAACAAATAGCTGAAATCACCAAAATATATGGCGATTTCAAACCCAACGAATACTCCAAGATATTTGATAACAAAGAATTTGGTTATGCCAAAGTAACGGTGGAAAGACCTGAACGCAATGTCAAGGGTCAAGTGGTAACGGATAAAAAAGGAAATCCTAAACCAGATAGTTCACTTAGAGACACCGAAAATATCCCTTTGACAATGGATATGTTAGACTATATGAAACGTGAAGTATTGCCACACGTTCCTGATGCTTGGATAGATGAAACCAAAACCAATATTGGTTACGAAATTAACTTTACCAAGTATTTTTACCAATACAAACCCTTACGTTCATTGGATGAAATCCGAAAGGACATAATGGCGATTGAGCAAGAAACGGATGGACTCTTAAAACAAACTATATTATGATATTTGAAAATTTAACAATTGATGATGTAAAAACAGCCTATCGTAAACTTAAATCTTTATCATATTATGACTCACACGACCTTTTTTTAAAAGCAAAAATTGCTTCCTTTGAAACAACTTTTGCAATGACTGTTTCAAAAAATATTAAATACAAACTAGCTAATTTTGAAGAGAAGTTAAATGTTCTACATAAAGAGCTTACTTCTGAGGAACAAACCACCAACTCAAAATACTGGAATAATTTATACAAAAAAATAGACTATAGAGTTTTACCTAAGAAAGTAAAATCATACAGTGATTATTCAAAGAATAACTCCCAAGAATTAATAAACAACATTTTTACAAATGTTCGTGAAATTGATGAAGATTCAAAATATGAGTTTGAGAAACTAACCTTTTATATTGATGCTCCAATTGAAATTCATATTGTATCTATTTTATGGATTATGAAAATTGGTTATATTCTTGAAAGTGATTTAGATGAAAAATGCTATGGTAATAGATTAATTCTTGAAAAAAAGAAAGCTAATAGTAAAGAAGAAACAGTCAAAAATGATAATGGCTTATTTAAGCCTTATTACAAACAATATCAAAAATGGAGAGATGAAGGAATAACCGTTGCTAAACAGTATCTGGACAAGAAACAAGATGTACTGTTTATAAATATTGATATAAAAGATTATTACTATTCTGTAAGGTTTGAGTTTGATAAATTAAATGCGAGACTAAAAAACAAACAAATAAACGACTGGAATAAACTAAATTCTGTATTTCGTGAGATACATGAAGTTTACACACAGCGAATTAAATCAACGAATTACCCGAATGATTTAATTAAAAATATTGAAGATAACGAGACGGTTTTACCAATAGGTTTAGCTTCATCTTATATTCTTGCAAACTGGTATTTGCACGAGTTTGACTCAAGAGTATATCAGAACATTCGTCCCATCTACTATAGTAGGTATGTTGATGACATCTTTATAATCACAGCAAATCCGAACACTAAATTCACTGCTGAGGAAACTTGTGATAAAATTCAAGCTGATTTTTATAATAAGCATGACAAATCTTACATAGACAACCTCAAAGAAGAGGAGCAATATATTATCAAAACTCTATATCCTGTAATTACTCTTGAAGATACTCCAATTGCACTAACTAAAGTTGAACCAAATATTGGAAATAAAATCTTCAAAATAGAATGTTATAAAAATCTTTACATCCAGCCTTCAAAAACTCTTGTTTATTACTTTAGACATGATTCAACACTTGCTATGCTTGAAAAATTTAAGCATGAAATGGAAAAACGCTCGAGTGAATTTAGATTTTTACCTGATGAAAAACTTGAAGAAAATGGTTTTGATGAAGAGGCTTATGAACTAGTTTTTGACGACTCAATACACAAGGTTAAAACGCTAAAAGATTATAAAGAAAGTCGCTATGGAATTGCTTCACATCTATCAAAAAAGATTTTTTACAGTCTACGAAATGGCAAAAAAAACACAAAAGAAGATGCAGAAAAAATTCTAAAATTCTTCAAAGGAACAACTAATTTAGAACACTTTAGGCAATGGGAAAGACTGATAACTTACTTTGTGGTAAATAACAATAAAGAAGAGTTTTTGGAATTTTCCGTAAATACATTCGAACAAATTTTCAATCTCCCATTACCCCACAAGTTTAACGGTTATAATATTAACTATATAAAAATAGCAGGGGATTTATTGGAGTATTTTTCAAATGCAATGGAAATAGCATTTGCCCTACAACCATCTTTCCATGAGCCATTGCAATTAAAAATAACTAAAGTTTTTGGTAGATTCTATGGGGAGTTTAATCACAGTAATGACAGACCTCTTCACATATTTAGTAACTGGCAAAAATTCAGGTTGTCAAATATGGTAAGGCATAATTATGTCAACATTCCATTATTGAATTACACTAATATTTCAGTTAACTCATCATTATTAGAATGTGACTTTTCAAAGATTAAAGACATTCATAATATCGCCTTTAGCCCATTATTAATTGATTATTCACCGAGAAAAGTAAGATTTAGTGAAGTGGCATGGATGGAGTGTATCAAAAGAGTTTATGCTACTAAAGAAGTAGAACAATTTCAAAATCGAACCTCTAACGATATACTTTTTAAAGAGGATGAAGAAAACACAAATTACCTCGAAGAAGCATTTATTACTTATTTTAGAATTAATTTTTGGCACAAGAGGAATGACCAAACATTTTACGATACACTCAAAAAAGAAATATTTGACTATTCAGAATGTAGTTCAATTGAAGAATCTACAAATGGCATTCCAGATTGGAAACTTGTAGCACATGAAATTTCTGTTAATCAAACAGAACAACTTAAAAAATTAAGAGTTGGACTAGCTAACATGAAAGTAAATGATGCGGATTATGAAGCCAGTATGTTAGGCAAACCTAATATGAGTGATAGATATGTTAAATTTGCAAAAGTATTAAATGAAGCTGAGGCTGAAAAATGTGACTTAATAGTTTTACCCGAATTATCCCTTCCTCATGGATTAGTAAAAACTGTTATGGAATATTCATGGAATCATCAAAGAGCTGTTATTAGTGGAGTTGAACACTGGACTTATAATAATGTAGCATACAATTTTATACTAACAATACTGCCCTGTAAAATCAGAGGCGTAAATGATGCAGTTCCAATTTTAAGATTAAAAAACCACTATGCCCCTATTGAAGAATTCTGGATAAACGATTTTCGTAGGGTAGTCCCAAAACCTGTTCCATATCGTTATCACTTATTGAGATGGAAAGGTTTGTATTTTACTAATTATAATTGTTTTGAATTGGCTGACATAGTTCATCGTTCAATATTTCGCTCTAAAATCGATTTTTTAGTAGCTTCTGAATTGAATAGAGATGTTAACTTTTATTCAAATATTACAGAAACAACTAGTAGAGATTTACATTGTTATTTTATCCAAGTGAATACCAGTGAATACGGAGATTCAAGGGTTACACATCCTAAAAAGTCTGACTCTAAAGACAGCTTAAGGATAAAAGGTGGATTAAATACGAGTTTGCTTGTTGATGAATTAGATATTGAAAAACTACGAGCTTTTCAATACAAAGGCTTTGGTCAACAAAAAGACGACCCTACCTTTAAAACTACACCCGCAGATTATAATCATGATGATGCATGTAAACGACAAGAGAATAAATCGTTTAAAAAAACCAGTTCATAATTATGAAGAAATACGATAACTATAAAGATTCGGGTATTGAATGGTTGGGGGGAATTCCAGAACATTGGGAAGTGAAAAAATTAAAATTCATTTCCAAAATTTGTAATGGTCAAGACCAAAAGGCTGTTTTAGAAGATAATGGGATATATCCTGTTTATGGAAGCGGGGGAATCTTTGGTAGAGCAAATTCTTATCTTTTTGACCAACCATCCGTACTACTTGGTCGTAAAGGAACAATTGATAAACCTCAATATGTTGAAGAACCATTTTGGACTGTCGATACATCATACTATACAAAGATTCGTGAAGGATTTTCTGTTCGACTATTTTATTATTTGTGTACCACTATAAATTTTGATTTATACAAATATGGGTCTGCAATTCCAAGTATGACACAAGGTCATTTGAATGAAATAAAATTTGCCCTACCTGATTCATTAGAAGAACAAACCCAAATAGCCAACTAC
>NZ_JAQTPQ010000026.1 GCF_028712645.1 Flavobacterium sp.
CTATTCTGGGTAATACTGATAATACACATCTTCTATATCATCTGCAAAACCATAACCACAAGGAGATGCCCATTTTACGCACTGTTCGGCACGAAGCCTAAATTGTTCTAACAAATTTTGTCGGTCTATAAATTCTAATGCAGCTTTGTAATTATTATATGCCGAATTGTAAAACTGTTCGGAATAATCACCATACAAAGCGGTAAGTTCGCAGGCACTTTCTGGCAAATAAAGCATCACATCTGCCAAAGATTCTGGCGAGGTTTGTAGGTTTTTAAAATCAGAGATTGCCTTTTTTGCAACCGAAAATTTTTCAGTGCTCTTCATTGGATTTTCTACGTTAAATTCTTTACGAATAAGTTTCTTATATTTCCCAGCCAATTCTTTTTCGTTTGTTGGGTTGAGGTAGAATTTGTAGAATTCTTTTGCCGAGCTGTTTTTATCATACAAATCAAGGATGTGTTCTATCAACTGCTCTTTGTTGAGTTTTGAGAGTTCTTTTTTGAGTGCTGGTTTTGACATATTTATGCTTTTGAAATGTTTCCTAAACGGTCTATTTTGAGTTTCCAACAAATTTTCTTTATTTGAGTTTTACCATCAATCATATTTTGATTTTTATTTTGTTGACTTCCAAGTCCAAATTCATTCTGAATCAGCTCTTTTTCAGATATATGAATCTTTCCGTTTCCATTTAATTCCTTAAATATCTCTTTATTTTGCTTTCCGTGGAATCTCCAAATAGGCTTTGATACTGAATAAGGGACAAAGTTTGCTATTTCTGTACTTCCATCGACATACTTGTAAATTCTGTCTGCTTGTTCATTTGTTAGGTTTTCAAAATTAACTTTTTCAGATATTTCAATCTCTTCATCAGTTGGTACATAAACTAAATCTAAAGGAGATAATGTAAATTTCCAATTGTATTCATTTTGTTTATCATCATAAATATTATTAGCTAATGGATTCAAACGTTTTGTATTATCTTTCTTTAATGTTTCAAGTAATTCCATCAAACCAATATCTTTAAACTTTCTTTCTATAAGATTATTTCCATACTCGTCTTGGATAATATTCCCGTTTTTATCCATAGCTACTCCTTCATAAACACCAAGATAAAGATTAGAACCTGCATCATTTACCACGTATTGTTTTGACTTAACAGACTCTTCATCTTCGCTTAATGCTCGCTGATTACCAAATCCTCTGGATATTTTGACTTTTTGAATTGGCTTGTGATTTTTACCATCATTTAGTTTTCTAATATGCTCAGGTTTGTTCATTTCTTCAATAGCTTCCGGTGTAAAAGCAATTTCGGGATGTTCTTTTATTTCATCTTTAAACGGATTTTTATTTCTAAAATCTCGTTCTGTAACTTTCTCAATGAATACATTAAGCTTTGAGTAGTCTGATTTCTTGTACTTCTGATTATTAGCTCTTAAATAATCAACAAAATCATTCATTGATTTAAAACCAAACTCATTTTCTTCTACAATGGCATCAAACTCTTGCTTTTCTAACAATGAATCAAGATGAACAACAGCTTTTTCAAACAACAACTCAATAGTGTCAAATTGCTTTAAGTGATTTAGTAAAATCGCTTTTGTTCTACCAACAGAATCTGCAATTGTTTTAATTTTATCACTATTGAAAGTAACGTCTAAAGTTTGGCGTATTGTTATTTTATCTTGTTCTTCCAACATCTGTTTACCATAGAATGTAGCTTTTCCTAAACTTCTTCGGATAGACCAATTTTGCTTTTGTCCATTATCTGTATTCTGTTTTTCAAACTTGTTTTTATTCGAAGTGTTATTATATCTGTTTACAGTTTTATTAATTACCCGAAGATTTTGTTTGAAGGTTACAATGGTATCTTGCAAGGTTGTCAGAATCATCTTTTTATAATCTTGCCCAAACGAATCGAAATCTTTGTACTGATAAGACATTTCTACTACAGAATCTCGACGGGAATTTCCTGCTCCCATTTGACGAATTTCTCCAGGCAACATATAATACCAATTGTTTTCATCTTTTTCATCGTCTCTTTTTGTGAACTTAATTTTTCTTTTTAAAGTCTGTCTGTACTTTTCTATTTGCTTTTGTTTTCCAAAATTGTCTGATTTCGCATCAGCATTGATATTGTTGATGTAATTAACGTGTTCTTCTGTACACAAGGCAACTATCAAAGCGTCTAAAGCGTGATGACGGTGGTCAATACGTTTAATATCGTAAGATTCATCTTTTTCACGAATACTTTCATCTAAATTACAATCAAAGTATTTTTGCCCTGTTTTTGAAATTTGCCAATCTCCAAACAAGTTTGATTGCGTCAATTCATTCATTCGTATAAATCTTGGCGCAACCAACTCTCGCCAAACCTCTTCCAATTTCCACGCTCGTTTCAGTTCTATTGTTACACTTCCGGTAACAGGCAAAACATTCCTTGAACGGAATTCAATTTCTCCCGGCTCTCTCACTATGTGACTTAAAAGCTCCATCGCTTTACGAGCAATATGCCGTGTGTTGTTCAACTGACTGCTTGTAAATCCTTTTGGAATGTCTTTAGAGAGTAGAATCATTTTTTTAGTCCCTGAGAATTGTGTTTTTACAATATTTACATATTCTTCTTCTGTACAAACTGGAACTCCTAAATAAGCTTGTCCATTTTGAAAAGCGATAAAAGCTCTCGCTGTTTTGTCGCTTTTCAATTTGTTTAGCGCTACTTCAACAACTACTTTATTACTCAGAGAATTGTTGGTGATAGAAGCTTGTGGGAAAATATGATCTACGTTGTATTTTGTTCCATCGAACAATTCTGTTAATTTTATTATTTGTCCGGAATACGGAGAACGATAACCTTGCTCTATCCAAAGTTTATATTTTTCAAAATCTTCTTTAGTAATGTGTGACTTTTTCAGAATGTCTTCAATATCCTTTTTACTGTATGACTTATTATCAAAAAACTTTCTATCATTATTCTTGTTATGCTCAGCTCCATCTTCTGCAATTTTCAATCGTTCAAAATGGTCAGAATTCTTTGGATTTGCATTATATGAATTGTTTGCTAAAAATTCTTCTAAAACCTGTCGGATTCTTTTATTCTGAGTTCTGTTTCCAGACATATTTCTTGATTCAGATTCCTTTTCTTTAGCAGACTTTTTCAATTCCCGACCAACTTCCAAATGAATTTTAGAGAAAAAGTTCTCTTTACCTTCTCCATAATAATCCCAAATGTCAGCAACTACCTGCATCATTTCCAGTAGCACTTTTTCTGCCACTGGATTATTCAGTGAATGTTGCTTTAATTCCTGATGCAATTGTTCTCTAATATCCTTGGGAGATGTCCAATACTTTGCCTGTGCCAGTTCCGAATGGCGACCATAAACTAAATACGACGCTTGTGTAAGATTAAGTTTTGAAAAGTCATCTAGATTTTCAAATCGTCTTTCTATTTTAGGCTTAAACGTGTTGAACAAACCTTTTGGAAAAGGAATTTTTCCTGCCTGAATATCTACCGTTGATTGAATAACATTAGAATAATCTGGCTTTTCTGAGTTGAAATCAATTTTACTCAGTCTGTTCAGAATTTCATTTTTTCTGAACTCTAAACTTTCCTTCCATTTGATATACCAAGGTTCTGTTGCCCAACTATCAAATGTATCATTATTACTTAATCGAATTAAAGGCAATAATTTTTTCAATGCTTTTTCTGAATAAGCACAATACTTAGAACTAAACACAGGAAAATTTACAAAATCGTTTATGATTTTCTCTTTAATATCTTCGTCTATTTCAACTCCTTCGAAATAGTGATTGAAAAAAGTAACAGCACTTTTGTTATTATTAACTGTTTTTTCTTTATAGCTAACAGAATGCAGATAATGCCATAGCTCCAATTCCTTTTTTTGGGTTAAAAAATCGGCATACTCTGTAAAACCACAACGCTTGAAACGAGTAGCAAAACTTACTCTCGTTTCGTTGCCTTTCATTTCTTCATCTTCCGGAAAGTTCCAAGCGTAATTGCTCTCCTTTTTATTATAGTCAATCTTAAACTTCTTTTTGCAATAAGACAAAAATTGTTCTTGATTTAAAGATTTACGATTGTTCAGTTCTTCAAAAAGATCTTGATATTCTTTTTCTGTTTTGAAATATTCTTTTGAAATATCCTGATTTGTCAATGATTTACCATCGACTTCCTTTTCAAGCTGAATCAATTTTAAATTATGCAACTTATCCCAAATTCTAAATTCCTGAAAATAAGGATGCGATGCCGAAACAACTTTGATATAAACCGGTTCTTTCTTAGCTTTTATTTCTCCTGTTTCAATATCGGTTTCTTCTATCGGATTTCCTTTTTTATCTAATACCTCTTTCCAATATCTTATTTCGTATTTACAGTTGGCGATTTCAGATTTTTTACTTTTTAACGGTCTTTGATACAATAAAATATCTTCAATCAACAAATGCTGAATAGCATCCTTATTCTTTAATAACGATTCTTGATGATTGTCATTTTTAGGATATAGTGTTTTCACACATTGCTCAAACACTTTTTTGTCTTCTAGGTTGGTTTGAAATTTTTGTTGTGTGGTAATGATTTGTTTCAGTTCCTCTCGGTAGAAATCCCGATTCACTACCTGAAATATTCCTCCTATAATCTTGGTGCGATTACCTGATTTAGCATCGTTCTTTAGAATGTTGTATATATTAGGCGAAATATAACTTTTAGCACTTCCATCTGCATTTTTATATCCTTTTTCAATATTGAATATTAAAGCTTCTTTCTCGGTTTTCTTTTTGAGTAATGTCCAGTCATTTGAAGTATCGCTCAAATCAGGTTCTCGCAATTTTCTTTCTTTCCCTTGTTGAGTTTTGACATTCCCTTCATTATCGTAAACTGTTTCAACGATATAATCAAAAGGTTTATGAAGTGCATTTTTATATTTAAATGTAAAATTCTTGACTGGAGTTTTTTCTTCTATCCAACCATTTTGGTAAGTAAGTGTGTATTTATGTTTATCATTATCTTTTTCGTATTTAACGTCTTGAATTTTCAATTCATAAATATCAACGATTTTCAATTCAGTTTTCTTATCATCAACATTTCCTTGTTCATCAACTTTGGATATTTTAGTTACTTCTTTTAAATCATTTTTAAAAGTCATTTGAACTTCGGAATGTTCATTATAAATCAGACTATCATTACTGTCCAAATGAATTTCAAAATATTGCTTTCCATCTTTATCAGCTTTGGAAAAAACATCTTTCACTCGTAAATCAAGCTCTTCAATTAATTCGCCCTCTTTTACATTTTTATCTTCAACCTCCGTTTTCTCATATCCTCTTTTTTGGTTGTAGCTTAATAAAACCCACGCCAATTCTTCTAAACTTATTTTTTCAGACAAGGCTTTTTGTCTTAAATAATATAAAGTCCAATCATAAGGAATTCGTTGCCCTTTCTTATTTATCACATTTTCATCAGCAATATCTCCAATCATCTCTTTGTATGATTCCATAAAAAGAAACGTAGTTTTTTTACCTTCTTGTTTAGGTAAATAAGCTAGTTTAGGTTCTTGATTCGTCTTAAAATGCCCGCTTTTTTCTCCTTTAGCATTCGTAAAATCAATCTCAAGTTTATAATGATTTGGTAAAGCGTCCAATAAGTCAAGAACCAAATGAAGTCGATCCCTTCTTAACAAATAACGTTCATTCAATCTTCTTGGTCCTCTGCTTTCAGTTCTCTGAGCAGCCGTACTTTTAATTTTTCCTTTGCTTTCAAACTCCTTTATTTCTCCGGCATCCATCGGCAAAATACGAGAACCAAGTCCTAATATTCTAACTGTTTTATTTTCGTGATTGATTTCAATCAAAGCCCACCCAATACTATTCGTCCCTAAATCCAATCCTAATATTTTCTTCATTTCTAACTCTATTTATAATGATTTTTCTGGTTATCTAAAATAATTTCTAAATTTAATGAAAAGAAAATTAACTAGTTTACGGTTTTCCTCATTCGAACATTAAAATTTTTGTTGTATTATTGCAGTACAATTTGAAAGCAATTCACAATAAGGATTATTCCGTTGTGAAAACATTTAGTGCCTCGCCTATCTGCGGGGTTTTTTTATGTGCAAATGTTTCACTAACTCCTTGAAAAAAAATAAAAACTTGTGAGCTAAAACATTTAGTGCCTCGATTATCTTCGGTTTTTTATGCTTAATTTTTAATGACAGTCCGCAAAGTGTACCAATTATATTTTTTTCGCCACTGATTTCACAGATTCTCACAGATTTTACATATAATTACTAAAGAAATCTGTGTAAATCTTTTTAATCTGTGGCTAAGATTATCGGTTTGGTATTAGTCACGGATAGTCATATAATTTTTTTGGATTCTATCGATAACTTTAAAATTATCCAGTTTTCTGCGAGAGTAGTATTTTGGAGTAAACTACAAATAGGGGGGAGGGTTTACTTTCAGATATGTTCTGGAATGTTATATAAAACAAAACAGCCTCTCCAAGGAAAGGCTGTTTTGCAAACTAAATTAAAAATATGGGATTATTTATCTTTAAGTAGTTTTTCTAAATATTCTACTTTATCTTTTTCGGCTTGAACAAGTCTTTCATAAAGTTCTATAACCTTGTCTAAAGGATTGAATGTACAATTATGATTTACTGTAGGGCCATTATGCACTACTGAACCTTCATAATTGTTTTGGATGTTGTTGAAGATTGCTTCATCACTATAGTTTTTTATTGCTTCCGCCGTTACTCCTAATTCTTTTGCAATAAGTTGAAGTTTATTTTCATCAACAGTTTCACTTCCCTCAATGTTAGAAATGGTTTGCTGACTTACTCCAATGGCCATAGCCAAAGCTTCCTGCTTCATTCCACGAAGTTCGCGAATGCGGCTGATGTTACGTCCTAAGTGTTTTGGTTTGGCTCCGCCCAGTTCGGCTCCGCCTCGTGTTGTAGTGGTTTCCATACTTCAAATATATAAAATCTTTTAGTATTTTAAACTATTTCATTCGAAAAAAGCAGTTAAAAAGGGTAGTAAAAAACCAAGGAGATTGGTAGCATACCATTCCATTTGGTTCGGTACGGCTTTGGGAGCGTATAACTTGCGTCAAAAAGTAAAAGCTATGGAAAACGTTATACTCCCTTCACTTGAAACCCAAATCGTGGTTGATCTCCTTGTAAAAAGGCTTGGGCCTTGCACCATTTTTGCCTTTGGTTATCTCAATACTATTACTTCGGTAAGTGGTTTGTTGCCAACCCAATTGCATTCTGAAACGACCCAACATCACTTTGATATTCTTGTATTGTCGGCTAAGGCTTTCCCCAACGGCGCTTCTAACCTAGCCAATGCAATAGCAGAACAGAGTGGTAAAACCATCACTGTTTCGGTGCTTTTGCATAAAGTAACCGACTTGGCGACTAAACAAGCCAGTCAGCAGTGGTTTTTTGACCAAGTGTTTCGGTATGGAGAAAGGTTATCTCTTGATACAACCGCCTCGCCCTATCTGCTAAACCATAGACCTACAAGGAATATAGAAGGAGACAGGATTTATTGGTTCAAATGTGTGGGAGTAGCTCAGTTTCATCTGAACGCTGCTACCGAGAGTGAACAACTTGAGGTGGCACTTTGTAAAATAGCCTTATTGCATACCGCTTGCGAGCAAATTGCTTTAGGTTTACTAAGAGTGTTCTTGGGATATACTCCCAACGAATTTGGATTGAAGTATTTGTTGCAGTTGTGTGGTTCTTTTACAGACCTTCCCTCGCAATTGTTTCACCAGCAAACACCAGAAGCCATCCAACGTTATAAAATGCTTTGTGCACCACTAGGAATGCTCCATCATTGGACACGACTTACTGCCCCTGAACAAGACTTTGATTGGTTGCTCGATGCCTGTGAAGTGTTTTTAAAACAAGCCAATGCAATAGCCCTGATTGAACTAGAACGACTAGAAGATACATTTAACCCGTTGGGTGTAATTCAAGTTTTTTCTTTTAAACACCTAGAAACATAGTTATTGTTGAATTTTATTTAGTCGTTTCACTTTGACATAGCAAATCATAGCTATCCCGCTTGGTGCGAGACAAGTTGTGAAGTCAAGAAATGGGCTATCGAACTCTTTTTTCTATGATTCTAAGCGTTTCGATTTTTTATTTCTTTCGATAAGATAATTACACCCAACATTTTACATCCACTAAATTTTTATCATTATGACCCAAACAATCACACAGTTGCCTCCGGCTTTGCGCCAAATGGCAGAAAAACATTTTGTACTCCTTGAGTCTAAAAACAGAGCCAAAAAACGGGATGCTGTTCAACTCAACCTTTCCGGCTATTCGGATGTGATGTTCTTGATAGCCGATATCGTGAAAGTGAGTCTTCTGGCATTGGAATTTGAAACTAGTTCTACCCGCATTCCCGAACCCAATACCAACATCAGCGGTGTACTCAGTATTATACTCGACCTCTTACCTTATGAAGAAGCTGAATTGCTTGACCAGATACGAGAAGCCATATTGCAACCTACCGAAATACCACCGACAGAGGACTATTTATTAGAGAATATATTTTTGACAGTGCCAACAGAATTGCAATAAATAATTATTAATTAGGGGACAAGTCGCGACCTTTCCCTACACCATTCCAATGAAAATCATCGTAATAATGCATTAGAGATAGAAATGGATTTGAATAAATAGGGTAAAATTATTGAAGAAAAAATAAATTGGCTACAAGTTTAATAGGTGCTTTTAACGACTTCTCGTTGCAATTCATAATGTCTAAATCTCCAGCCTGAGCAACAAAAAAAACTTTTCTATTCGAACTCCGAAGTGAAAAACAACTTCACATTTGGGAATTTATTTTGTGTCATTTGTATTGTAAAATCCGAATCGGCAAGAAAAACCAATTGGTTGTATTTGTCATGTGCCAAGAATTTTTGTTTGATCCTTTTGAATTCTTTGAATTCTTCGCTTTTTGGATCTATTGGTTTTACCCAGCAGGCTTTATGAACTGGGAAATTCTCATAAGTACATTTAGCACCATATTCGTGTTCCAAGCGATATTGAATTACTTCATATTGAAGTGCGCCCACGGTTCCTATTATTTTTCTGTTATTCATTTCGAGCGTAAACAACTGCGCCACACCTTCATCCATCAGCTGGTCAATTCCTTTGTCAAGTTGTTTCGCTTTCATCGGATCGGCATTGTTGATGTATCTAAAATGTTCTGGAGAGAAACTCGGAATTCCTTTGAAACTCATCACTTCGCCTTCGGTCAAAGTGTCACCAATCTTGAAATTCCCAGTGTCGTGTAATCCCACAATATCACCCGGAAAGGAGATATCTACGATTTCCTTCTTCTCGGCAAAAAAAGCATTCGGGCTCGAGAATTTTAAATTCTTTTTCTGGCGAACGTGATAATAAGGTTTGTTTCTTTCAAAAGTACCTGAAACGACTTTGATGAAAGCCAAACGGTCCCGGTGTTTTGGATCCATATTAGCGTGGATTTTAAAAACAAATCCGCTCATTTTTTCTTCCTTAGGGTCAACCAATCGTGTTTCGGAATCTTTGGGTCTTGGCGAAGGAGCAATTTCAACAAAGCAATCTAGAAGTTCGCGAACACCGAAATTATTCAAAGCCGAACCAAAAAATACGGGTTGCAGTTTTCCGTCTAAATACTCCTGACGGTCAAACTTAGGATACACTTCATCAATCAATTCTAATTCATCGCGAAGTTTGTCGGCAGGTTTCTGTCCAATAATTTTCTCTAGTTCTGGACTTTTAACATCCGAAAAGGCGATGGTTTCCTCAATGTTCTTGCGGCTATCCCCACTAAACAAATTGATGTTTTCTTCCCATAAATTATAGATTCCCTGAAAATCATAACCCATTCCTATCGGGAAACTCAAGGGAGTAACGGTCAAGCCAAGTTTTTGTTCCACTTCGTCCATCAAGTCAAAAGCATCTTTTCCTTCTCTATCTAATTTATTAATAAAAACGATGATAGGAATTTTTCGCATTCTACAAACAGCCACTAATTTTTCTGTTTGTTCTTCGACCCCTTTGGCAACGTCAATCACTACAATCACGCTGTCAACAGCCGTTAGCGTTCTAAAAGTATCTTCGGCAAAATCCTTGTGTCCCGGTGTATCGAGAATATTTATTTTTTTGTCTTTGTATATAAAAGCCAAAACGGAGGTCGAAACCGAGATTCCTCTCTGGCGTTCGATTTCCATAAAGTCAGATGTTGCTCCTTTTTTGATTTTATTATTTTTTACCGCACCCGCTTCCTGAATAGCACCTCCAAAAAGGAGTAGTTTTTCAGTTAAGGTAGTTTTACCAGCATCGGGATGCGAGATTATCCCAAAAGTTCTTCTTCGTTGTATTTCTTCTAAAAAGCCCATATTTGTATCAATAGGCTGCAAAAGTACTATTTAAAAATGCGAATTCAAAAAGGAAAAAATTCAGTAAAATTTACACTATCATTCTTACTATTGGTTGTTAGAAGTCGTGAAGAGTAAGTATGTTATTATTTTTAAATTATTATAACGTTTTCGTTAATAACATTCGGGATGTTTAATAAACCATTTATTATAGAAATAATATCTTTGTAACCTAATAAATTATATATCAACATTTAAAACAATAAAAATGAGTATTATTATCAAAATTCACGCAAGACAAATTTTCGATTCAAGAGGAAATCCTACTGTAGAAGTAGATGTAGTTACCGAAAACGGTGTTTTGGGTAGAGCAGCAGTTCCATCAGGAGCTTCAACAGGTAAATATGAAGCTATGGAATTACGTGACGGTGGAAAATCTTTTCTTGGAAGAGGCGTTTTAAAAGCCGTTGAAAATGTAAATACTAAAATTGCTGAAGAATTATTAGGAACATCAGTTTTCGAACAAAACTTGATTGACCAAACTATGATTGAATTGGATGGTACACCAAACAAAGCGAATTTAGGAGCTAATGCTATTCTTGGAGTTTCTCTTGCTGTAGCAAAAGCAGCTGCTAATGAACTAGGATTGCCATTATACAGATACATTGGTGGCGTTTCTGCAAATACATTGCCTGTACCAATGATGAACATCATCAACGGAGGATCACATTCTGATGCGCCAATCGCGTTTCAAGAATTTATGATTATGCCAGTAAAAGCAACTTCTTTTACACACGCATTGCAAATGGGAACTGAGATTTTTCACAATCTAAAAAAAGTGTTACACGACAGAGGTTTGAGTACTGCTGTAGGTGACGAAGGAGGATTTGCTCCGACTTTACCTGGTGGAACAGAAGATGCTTTGGATACAATCAAAAAAGCGGTAGAAGCAGCAGGATATAAATTTGGTGACGAAGTAATGGTGGCCTTAGATTGTGCTTCTTCAGAATTTTATGAAAATGGAAAGTACGATTATACTAAATTTGAAGGTGCAACAGGAAAAATCAGAAGTTCAGAAGAACAAGCAGATTATTTAGCTGAATTAGCTGCTAAATATCCAATTATTTCTATCGAAGATGGAATGGACGAAAATGACTGGGATGGATGGAAATATTTGACTGATAAAATTGGAGATAAAGTGCAATTAGTTGGAGACGATTTGTTCGTTACTAATGTGGAGCGTTTGTCAACAGGAATCGAGAAAGGAATTGCAAACTCGATTTTGGTAAAAGTAAACCAAATAGGAACCTTGACCGAAACTATTTCTGCAGTAAATATGGCTAAAAATGCTGGATATACTTCAGTAATGTCACACCGTTCAGGAGAAACTGAAGACAATACTATTGCTGATTTAGCTGTAGCATTAAACTGTGGACAAATTAAAACAGGTTCAGCTTCACGTTCAGACCGTATGGCGAAATACAATCAATTGATTAGAATTGAAGAAGAATTGGGGAATACCGCTTATTTCCCTGGCGTAAAATCTTTTAAAGTGAAATAATTATTTAGTATAATTCTATATTAAGCCATCCGCTTCAACGGATGGCTTTTTTTTGTTGGATTAGTGATAAATATTGCTTTTTTATTTGTTATATTTTCCTTATTTTTGGAGGATAAATAATTTAACAGTCTATATATATAGTATGTCAAAAATAGCAACATTAGAAATCGATGGCAAAAAATACGAGTTTCCTATACAAGTTGGAAGCGAAAATGAAGTAGCAATTGACATCAATAAATTACGTGATTTGTCAGGTGCAATCACGATGGATCCAGGATTTAAAAACACCGGAGCTTGTACAAGTGCAATCACTTTCTTAGATGGAGAAGAGGGTATTCTGAGATATAGAGGATATTCAATCGAAGAATTAGCAGATAAAGCCACTTTTCTAGAAGTGACTTATTTGTTGATTTTTGGAGAATTGCCTACTGCAAAACAGTTGGAACAATTTGAAAATGATATCAGACGCCATTCCTTAGTCAATGAGGAAATGAAAAGTATCATTGATGGTTTTCCAAAAACCGCTCACCCAATGGGAGTTTTGGCTTCTTTGACAAGTGCTTTAACTGCTTTTAATCCAAAAGCCGTGAATCCAGATCACGAGAAAGAATTATATGAAGCGGTGTGTAAAACCATTGCTAAATTCCTCGTTATTGCCACTTGGACTTACAGAAAAAGTATGGGTTTCCCTTTGAATTATTATGACAATACAAAAGGATATGTAGAAAACTTTTTGCATTTGATGTTCCAATTGCCTACAGGACCTTATAAAGCAAGTCCCGTAATAATTGACGCCTTAGACAAATTGTTTATCCTTCACGCAGATCACGAACAAAACTGTTCTACATCGACTGTAAGAATGGTAGGTTCTTCACATGCTGGATTGTTTGCCTCTATTTCTGCAGGAGTTTCTGCACTTTGGGGGCCATTGCACGGTGGAGCTAATCAAGCAGTTCTTGAAATGCTCGAAGAAATTCACGCAAATGGCGGGGATGCTGATAAGTATATGGAGAAAGCAAAAGACAAAAATGATCCTTTTAGATTGATGGGTTTTGGTCATAGAGTGTATAAAAACTTTGATCCAAGAGCTAAAATCATCAAGAAAGCGGCAGATGAGGTTTTACAAACATTAGGAGTTGTAGATCCTATTTTGGATATTGCCAAAAAATTAGAAGCGGCTGCATTAGCTGATGACTATTTTGTTTCAAGAAAATTATATCCAAATGTCGATTTCTATTCAGGAATTATTTATAGAGCATTAGGGATTCCAACGGATATGTTTACCGTAATGTTTGCGATAGGTAGATTGCCAGGATGGATTGCTCAATGGAAAGAAATGCGAGAAAACAAAGAACCTATTGGTCGTCCTCGACAAATGTACACAGGATATACTCTGCGGGATTTCAAGACCTTAGAAAAACGATAAAATTCGATTCAAAAAGCTTCACAAAAACGTGGAGCTTTTTTTATCTTTGACAAAAACAGAGCAAAATATGTTAGCATTAAATTGTAATAATGAAACTTCTAGATTAAAGGTGGTAGTCCTAGGTTCAGCCTTTAGTAATGGACCAACTCCAACAATAGAGGAGGCCTATGACCCAAAATCATTAGAACATATTTTGGCAGGAACATATCCAAAGGAGTCTGATATGGTGGCTGAAATGGAAGCGTTCCATCAAGTTCTTAAAAAATATGGTGTGACAGTTTTTCGTCCCAAAGAGATTGAAAATTACAATCAGATTTTCACTAGAGACATTGGTTTTGTTATTGGAGATGTTTTTATTAAATCGAATATTTTGCCAGATAGGGAACGTGAATTAGATGCGATTCAATATATAATTGACCAAATTGACCCTAAGAAAGTCGTTCGTCCTCCCGAAGAAGTGCATATAGAAGGCGGTGATGTGATGCTGTGGAAAAACTATGTTTTTATTGGAACCTATAAAGGGAGTGATTATGCAGATTATATTACCGCAAGAACTAACAAAGAAGGAGTTCAATACATTAAAGAGTTATTCCCAGACAAGATTATCAAGGAATTCGACTTGGTAAAATCAAAAATCGAAGCTCGTGATAATGCTTTGCATTTGGATTGTTGTTTTCAACCCGTTGGTCAAAATAAAGGTATTATCTATAAAAGGGGATTTCGTGAAGAAGCCGATTATGTGTTTCTTGTGAATCTTTTTGGAGAGGAAAACTTATTTCATATAACCAGAAAGGAAATGTATCATATGAATTCCAATGTTTTTTCGATTGATTCCAATGTTGTTGTCTCTGAAAAAAAATTCATTCGTCTTAATAATTGGTTACGATCCAATGGGTTTATAGTCGAAGAGGTTCCCTATGCTCAAATTGCTAAACAAGAAGGATTATTAAGATGTTCTACCTTGCCTTTGATTAGAGATTAATTTTTTTAAAGATGTTAAAAAAGCAACGTCTCTGCAAAAAATAAAAAATAAAAAAATGAAACAAACTACCAATTCCATCCTAATGATTCGTCCAGTAGCATTCCGAATGAACGAACAAACAGCCGTAAATAATTATTACCAAAAGGTGTTGGACAATGTATTGCCCACAACTGTGAATGCAAAAGCACAAGAAGAATTTGACAGCTTGGTAAAAAAACTGCGAGCCGTTGGTGTAAATGTTATTGTTATCGATGATACTATAAATCCCGACACACCAGACAGTATTTTTCCGAATAACTGGATTTCTTTACACGAGAATGGTGATGTGGTTTTGTATCCAATGTTTGCCGAAAATCGTCGCGAAGAACGTCGTGAAGATGTTCTGGATATTCTGGAAGACAATGGTTTTGTCATCAATGAAATTATGGATTATACTTCTGCCGAAGAAGATGGTTTTTATCTCGAAGGAACCGGAAGTCTGGTTTTGGACCGCGAAAATGGCAAAGCGTATTGTGCCTTGTCACCTCGAGCTGATGAGGAATTATTCATAGAATTTTGTGAAGATTTCGAATTTTCACCTATCCTTTTTGAGGCATTCCAAACAGTCAATGGAGAACGAAAATTGATTTATCATACTAACGTGATGATGTGTATAGGGGATACTTTTGCTGTGATTTGTGCTGACTGCATCGATGATAAAAAAGAACGAAAAATGGTATTGGATAGTTTGCGAGGTGATGATAAAGAAATCATTTTGATTACTGAAGCTCAAGTCAATAATTTTGCGGGTAATATGCTCGAAGTGCTGGGAGCTGATGGCAGAAGATATTTGGTAATGAGCGCATCGGCGCATCAAAGTTTAACCAAAAAACAAATTGCCCAACTCGAAGAACACGTGACTATTTTGAGTTCCAATCTAGATACTATTGAAGCCTGTGGTGGGGGAAGTGCCCGTTGTATGATGGCGGAAATTTTCTTGCCAAGAGAAGAATAACAACCTATTCATTTTTTGTACTTTTGTCCTATGAAAAATAAAAAAACATTGGTTCTCGGTGCTAGCACGAAACCTGATCGATATGCATACAAGGCCATTACAATGTTAGTAGATAAAGGTCATTCTGTTTTGGCTATTGGTCAAAATGCGGGTGAAGTGGCAGGAATAAAAATCCAAACCAAAGCCATTCCTTTAAAAAACATCGATACCATTTCCTTATATCTAAATCCGGCACGCCAGCGAGATTATTACAATTACATCGTAGAATCGAAACCCAAACGCGTGATTTTTAATCCCGGAACCGAAAACCCGGAGTTCTACCAATTGTTGGAATTGAATAACATAAAAGTAGAAGTGGCTTGCACATTAGTGCTGTTGACTACGAATCAATATTAATATTTTAAAGCTTCCCATCTTCGAAAGAAAGGGAGCTTTTTTTAATCTCTTTAGGTTTAATTCCTCGAAGCTCTGCTTCGTTATTTTTGCCACAGATTTAAAGAAAGTGGTTGGACTTTGACAAAGAGTAGCTAACTGTTTTTTTTTTTTTTGCCACGGATTTGCTTCGCCTGTTCGCTATCGCTCAATGTCATTAAGTTAAGGATAAAATGATAAATTTGATTGCAGATTTTTGATTAACGATTTTTGATTTCTGATGTGCGAGACACGTAAAATCGAAGGATTTTTATTTACTAACACAAAAATCTGAAATCAAAAATCGTTAATCTTCAATCAAAAATCCCTTAACTTAATGACATTGGCCCCGAGGTAGTTTATTTAAAACCGAGTCTCCTCGACAGCTGGTTTACTAATTAGATAGAGTCCTATAAAGGTAATCAGGGTATTGACGATAATCAATTCGTTGTCAAAAATATATCCAAAAAATAGGCTGGCCGAATGCTCACTAATCAACAAAGTGAGGATTGGAGATAGCAAACAGATAATAGGCACCCACTTGTCTTTTACGGTTTTCGACTTCACAAATAATCCAAAGCAATACAATCCCAAAAGCGGACCATAGGTGTAGGAAGCCACCTTGAAAATCATTCCCACAACCGAACTATCATTGATGGAGTTAAAAACTAGAATAACCAGAAACATCAAAAAAGAAAAACTAAGATGTACGATATGTCTGGTGCGCACGATGTTAGGTTTGTTTTGATTTTCGGTTTTGTCCATTCCCATAAAGTCAACACAAAAAGAAGTTGTGAGAGCCGTCAAAGCAGAATCGGTCGTGGCAAAAGTGGCTGCAGTTAATCCCAACAAAAATACTACCGAAGGCACAATGTTTAAATGATGAAAAGCAATTTCGGGGAATAACAAATCGGTTCTAGGTTTTCCTGTAATCAAATCCGTTGGAACAGAGATGCCATTTTTATCAGCATAAATATAGAGTAGTGCACCAACACTCAGGAAGAAGATATTGATAAGTACAAATATTCCGGTAAAAGTGAACATATTCTTTTGCGATTCGCCAATAGTAGCACAACTTAGATTTTTTTGCATCAAGTCTTGGTCTAAGCCCACCATTGCGATAGTGACGAACATTCCGCCAAGGATTTGTTTTACAAAATGGAACTTGCTACCAACAAAATCGTCAAAGAAGAAAATCTTGGAATAATTGCTATTTTTCACCTCTTCAAATGCGCCAATAACACTCAAATCAAGACTAGAACAAATAAAATAAATGGTAAGAAATACCGAAGTAACTAGAAAAAAGGTTTGCAGAGCATCAGTGATGATAATGGTTTTCAGGCCACTTTTGTAGGTATAAGAAAAAATTAATATTAGCGAAAGTAAAACCGTCAAGGCAAAAGGAATGCCGTAATAATCAAAGACAAACCGTTGCAAAACAATCACCACGAGGTACAATCTAAAAGAAGAACCTATGGTGCGGCTAGCCAGAAATATGGCTGCCGCTGTTTTATAGGAATAGTGTCCTAGTCTTTTTTCGATATAGCCATAAATCGAGGTCAGGTTCATTCGGTAATACAAGGGCAACAAAACCGTTGCTACGATGATAAACCCAATAGCATTTCCCAATACAAACTGAAAATATTTAAATTGCTCGCCACTCGGAGCGCCCACCTCACCAGGAACCGAGATAAAAGTAACCCCCGAAAGCGCGGTACCTATCATCCCAAAAGCAACGAGATACCATTTCGAATTTTTGTTGGCTTTAAAAAAAGCATCATTACCACTATTATTTTTACTGGTACGATGCGAAATAAAAAACAACATCCCGAAATAAACGGTGATAAGCAGCAAGATGGTAAATGGCGTCATAGAGAGGTATTTGTTTAGGAAGCCAAAGTACAAAAAAAAATGGTTGTTTAGGTTTTGGGTTTTGGGTTGCGGGATGAAAGTTAGGAAAGGTTTGAATTGGTTAATTGTTTAAAAAAAGTCAATCGTTTAGAAGGGTTTAACGGGTTAATCGAGTTAAAAAACAATTAAACAATTCACATCTCACTATTCACCGTCATCCTGAGCTTGTCGAAGGACACAACTCACTATTCACGACTCATAACCACCAATCATCAAATGGTCTATTTATGTAAAATAAAGTTATGTAATTCGGATATATTCCGAATTAAGTATTTATATTTGTCAGTATGAATATAGAGGAAACTATAGCGGTTATTGCAGAGCTGCCTATTTCGACACAAGTGCTGTTGCCATCACTTACGGGTTATAAACGGCCCTATGACAAAATAGACAGCCTTGTAAGCGGGGGGTATCTCCAACAGTTGCGAAGAGGAATTTATGTGGCTGGAGCTAAAATTAAAACACCACATCCCGAACTTTTTTTATTGGCCAACCACCTTTATGGCCCCAGCTATGTTACTGCTGAATCGGCACTTTCTTATTGGGGATTAATTCCAGAAAAAGTTATCAGAGTAACGAGTGTCACGACACGCAAGAGTAAGTTATTTAAAACCCATTTAGGGAATTTCTATTATTTTCATATTCCACAACAAGGGTATATCATCGGTTTGTGTCAGGTACAACTTTCAAATCAACAGACGGTAATTATGGCTTCTCCTGAAAAAGCACTTTGTGATTTGATTGTTCAAACTCGAGGACTCAATTTAAGAACGGTAAGGCAAACGATGCGGTTTTTAGAAGAAGACATTCGTTTCGACACTAGGGCACTTCGAACGATGAATGAAGTACTTATTGCGGATTGTGTATCACACTGTCCCAAGTCGAATAGCTTATTAGTATTATCTAAAACAATTCAATCTTATGCTGAAACAATGGCTGGATACGTATAATCCAAAAACGATAGAAGAAACTAGAAATGCTTTGCGCGAAATTATGCAAGAGATTGCGCTAGCAGGTTTATACAGAGCAGGATTCTATAAATATGCCGCCTTTTATGGAGGAACGGCTTTGCGGATTTTTTATGGATTACCACGGTTTTCCGAGGATATGGATTTTT
The DNA here is from genome assembly GCF_028712645.1 of Flavobacterium sp. Lineage (GTDB taxonomy): Bacteria > Bacteroidota > Bacteroidia > Flavobacteriales > Flavobacteriaceae > Flavobacterium. The sequence continues at coordinate 18,804 of NZ_JAQTPQ010000026.1, forward strand.
CTTTATTAGAAAAAAATGAATCTTTTCGTTTGAAACCCTATCTTGATGCAGTGGTAGAAGAATTTTTGTCGCTTGGTTTGAAAGTGAGCATTACCGAAAAGGAAAAAGTATTTGAAACCGCTATTGATTCTGCTTTTCTTAAATCGGATACGATTTGGAAAGAGATTCAACTGGAGGAAGCTTATCCACAACTTCATATAGGGTCTTTACCCTCGATAAAAATAAAACTTGAGGTGGATACTTTACCTCCATTGGGATTTGAAACAGAAAATAAATTGTTGCTAAAACCATTTTCTTTTTATGTACATTGTTTTACACTTCCGTGTCTGTTTGCTGGAAAGATGCATGCCTTACTTTTTAGAAAATGGAAAACTAGGGTAAAGGGTAGAGACTGGTTTGATTTTGAGTGGTATGTAAAAAACGGAATACCTATGAGTCTTTCTCATTTTGAAAAGCGGGCTAGTGATAGTGGAGCTTTAGTAGCACCCACTATTTCGCGTGAGGAGGTTGTCGCATTATTATTTAAAAAAATTGATTCGTTAGACTTCAAAAGGGTCAAAGAGGATATTGTTAGATTTATTCCTTCTGATTCAAATACTATGGAATTATGGAGCCCCCAGTATTTTAAAGATCTAGTCCTGCTGATGAAATGGGGTTAATCGAGTTAAAAAACAATTAAACAATTAACTGATTTACCACTCATCACTCACTTCTCACCGTCATCCTGAGCTTGTCGAAGGACACCACTCACTACTCACCACTCACCACTCACCAATTACCCCAAACCTAATACCCAGAACCCAATACCTCAAAAATGAGTAAATCCGTAATAGAGTTATTCAAACTACAATTATATTTGTCCCAATGCCCATTGCACGCTTATTTTTTTATATTAATAAAAGATTAAGTAAATTGGTATCTTAAATAATTATAAATAAAATACAATTAGATATTTGTTGATTGTCAGCAGTATATCTTTTTTTCTTTTTATTGAGGGGATATTTTTAAAATCTAAGTTGGGTTTTAGCACTTAAATTAGCGGATTTTTGAACTATATTTGCTTTTTAAATTATTGACCATTTCCTAATTGACGATGGGAGTGGCTAGGGCGAAGCTATGCTAATCGTTTAGTGAAAGATTAATTGTTTACTGAAATATAAATTTCACATTCAATTAAACGATTAACCACTTAACCAATAAATTGTAAAGTTTTATTATTATGGACATAAATACTAAAATATATATTGCTGGTCATAACGGAATGGTAGGTTCTGCCATCTGGAGGGCTTTATCTGAAAAAGGATATGGCAATCTGATTGGAGTTTCTAGTAAAGAGATTGATTTAAGAAATCAACAAGCAGTACAGGATTTTATTTCGCAAGAAAAACCAGAGGCTATTATTGATGCTGCGGCAAGAGTAGGTGGGATTTTGGCTAATAATAATAATCCTTATCCCTTTTTGATGGAGAACCTGCAAATTCAAAATAATCTAATAGATTCGGCTTTAAAAGGAGGGATTGAAAAGTTTATTTTTCTGGGAAGTTCTTGTATCTATCCCAAACTGGCTCCCCAACCTTTAAAAGAAGACTATTTACTTACGGGTGAACTGGAACCTACGAATGAATGGTATGCCATTGCCAAGATAACTGGGGTAAAAGCATGTCAAGCCATTCGCAAGCAATTTGGTAAAGATTATATCAGCTTAATGCCAACGAACTTATATGGTACTCACGATAATTTTGATTTGAATACTTCCCACGTATTGCCTGCTATGATGCGTAAATTTCACGAGGCAAAAAGGAATAATGAACCTGTGACACTATGGGGTAGCGGCACGCCCATGCGTGAATTTTTATTTGTAGATGATATGGCTCAGGCTGTGGTTTTTGCACTAGAAAATAAATTACCCGATTATTTATACAATGTGGGTACAGGAGAGGATTTGACCATCAAGCAATTAGCCGAAACCATTCAGAAAATAACGGGACATCAGGGTGAAATTATTTGGGATAGCACCAAACCCGATGGTACACCAAGAAAACTAATGGATATTTCTAAAATGCATGCTTTAGGATGGAAACATCAAGTGCAATTGGAGGAAGGAATCCAAAAGACCTACGACTGGTTTTTAGAAAATGTAAATCAGTTTAAAGAAGTGAAAATGTAGAAGGAGGTTAATTGGTTAATTGGTGAATCGGTTAATCGTTTAGAAAAGTTTAATCGGTTAATCGTAAATAGAATTATTAATTTCAATTAACCAATTAAACGATTAACCAAATTAGAAACATAAAATACGAATATCAAACAAAAGCATAAATGGATACCAAACAAAAAATAGCTTTTATTACTGGAGTAACTGGACAAGATGGGGCCTACCTAAGTGAGTTTTTACTAAAAAAAGGATATATCGTTCACGGATTAAAAAGACGTTCGTCTTTATTTAATACAGACAGAATCGACCATCTATACCAAGACCCCCATGTAAATCACCGTAATTTTATTTTGCATTATGGGGATATGACGGATAGTACGAACCTCACACGGTTAATTAAAGAAATCCAGCCGGATGAAATATATAATTTGGCGGCGATGAGTCATGTGGCGGTTTCTTTTGAAACACCAGAATATACCGGAAATGCAGATGGACTAGGAACCTTGCGTATTTTGGACGCCGTTCGTTTACTAGGATTGGAAAAAAAGACCCGTATTTATCAGGCCTCGACTTCAGAGTTGTATGGTAAGGTGCAAGAAGTGCCACAGTCCGAAACAACTCCTTTTTACCCTCGTTCGCCTTATGCAGTAGCTAAGATGTATGCGTTTTGGATTACGGTAAACTATCGTGAAGCCTATGGCATGTATGCCTGCAATGGAATTTTATTTAACCATGAATCGCCTATTCGGGGCGAAACTTTTGTGACCCGTAAAATAACCCGAGCTACTGCTAAAATTGCTTTGGGATTACAAGATAAATTGTATTTGGGAAACCTAGATGCTAAGCGAG
>NZ_JAQTPQ010000249.1 GCF_028712645.1 Flavobacterium sp.
AAATGATATAAATTTTTCGACCATTCGAAACCAAGTTTTTTCAAAATTAAAAACAACACTTTGAAGTGATAATCTTGTTCGTTACCCACAGTGTAAACCATTCCGCCAACATCTGGAAAATCTTTCACACGTTGAATAGCAGTTCCAATATCTTGCGTCATATAAACCGCAGTTCCATCTGAGCGCAAAACGATTTTTCTATCTAAGCCTTCATCAGTTAAATCAATCCAAACGGAACCGTCTGGATCTTTTTCGAAAACACCTTTTTCTAGTCCAATTTGAACTACGTCTTTTCCTAATAAATAGGTGTTACTTTCGTAGTAATATTGATCAAAATCAACTCCTAAGTTTTTATACGTTGTAGAAAAACCGTCATAAACCCATTGGTTCATTTTTTTCCAAAGCGAAATCACTTCTTCATCACCTGCTTCCCATTTCAGCAACATTTCTTGTGCTTCAACAATAATCGGAGCCATTTTTTTAGCTTCGTCTTCGGTTTTTCCTTCCAACATTAATTGGGCGATTTCTTCTTTGTACGCTTTATCGAAAGCTACATAATAATTCCCAACTAATTTATCTCCTTTCAATCCTGTTGATTCTGGAGTTTCCCCATTTCCAAATTTTTGCCAAGCCAACATTGATTTGCAAATATGAATCCCTCTGTCGTTGATGATTTGGGTTTTATAAACTTTTTTACCCGAAGCTTTGATAATTTCAGCAACGGAATAGCCTAAAAGATTGTTTCGAACGTGACCTAAATGCAACGGTTTATTCGTATTTGGCGAAGAATATTCGACCATTATCGCTTTGTCTTCGGGACTTGGAGTTACAAAACCAAATTTTTCAAGATTTTTAATTTCATTGAAGAAATTCAAATAATATTCGTCTGAAATTACAATGTTCAAAAATCCAGAAACGACATTAAAACGAGTTACTTCTGAAACATTTTCGACCAAATAATTACCTATTTTATTTCCCAATTCAACAGGATTACTTTTGATAACTTTCAATAACGGAAAAATCACCATTGTGATATCACCTTCAAATTCTTTTCTAGTCGTTTGAAATTCAACTTTGTCAATGTCAATGTCAAATAAAGCCTGAACAGCTTTCTCAATTGAAGGTGTAAGAATTTGTGGTAATGTCATTTTGTTTATTTTTTAAGGTTGCAAAGATAGTTATTATGCCTCAATTTGAAAATTGGAAATCGAGATAATTTCCTCTTAAAAATGAGAAACTTACATTTATAAAAGTACAAATTATAAATTTTAATATTTTTTTATGTAACAATTTTTCGATTACAAAGTCTAGTTGTTATCAATTGTTAAAAAAATAATGAATTTCTAATAGAACAAAATATCACGTTTCTCCTATCGGATTTTCACTAACAACTTTAAATCATCAAATCAATTTTTAATCAAAAACAAAAACTTATGAATTTTAAACTAATTTTAATTTGCATTCTGGCCAGTATTTCATCCATACAGGCTCAAAATTCAGTCAACACACTAAATTTGAAAGCTCCAGGAACTATTCTTGGAAAAGTAATCGATAAGAAAAGTGGTGAGTCTCTTCCTTATGTAAATATTGTAGTAAAGGAAAATGCAAAAGTGGTTGATGGAGGAATTACTACTGACAAAGGCAATTTTGTGATAAAAAATCTGGAATTAAAAAATTACACAGTAGAAATTCAATTTATTGGATACAAAACCATTTCTAAAAATGTGAGCTTAACCAATAACCTAAACACTGTTGATTTAAAAACAATTTCATTGGAAGAAGATGCTACACAGCTTTCGGAAGTGGAAATTGTAAAAGAGCGCTCAACAATTGAGCAAAAAATTGACAGAAAAATCATAAATGTTGGTAAAGATTTGATTTCATCTGGTGCAACCGCTTCGGAAATAATGAATAATATTCCTTCAGTAAGCGTTGATCCTCAAACAAATGCTATTAGTTTGAGAGGAAATTCAAACGTTCGTGTTTTAATCGATGGAAAACCAAGTAACATTGATGCTTCGCAATTATTGCAACAAATTCCATCAAGTTCAATCAAGCAAATCGAGCTAATTACAAATCCTTCGGCAAAATACAATCCAGAAGGAATGAGCGGAATTATCAATATAGTGCTGAATAAAAACAGTAAAATTGGTTTCAACGGAAGTATTAATAATGGCGTTACATTTGGAAAAACGCCAAAATTAAATTCATCATTGGATATGAATTATCGAACAGGAAAGTTCAATATTTATGGAAATTATGGTTTGAATACAGGAAAACAATCCAATCACGGTTTTATAAACACTTTAGATATTGGAGAAGAAGATTCTCAGAAATTTAATTTTGTAGATAATAACACTTCACATCTAGCAAAAGTAGGTTTTGATTTTTATGCAAATGAAAAAAATACTATTTCATTTTACACAACACAAAATATATATAAAGGAAGTGGAAGTTCGGCTGTAAATATTGATTTTGTTGACGTTACGAAACAAGATATTGTACAATTATTTGACAACAAAAACGATAATTATTCACAAACCTATAATTTAGATTATAAAAAAGACTTCAAAAAAGAAGGACATAATTTAGAACTTGAAGTAAATTACAACAACAATAACGATAAAGAAAATTCTGTTTTCAGCACACCGTCAACAAACTACATTGTCAACAGTGGGAACAATACTTTGATTAACTTAGATTATACAAATCCTTTGTCTAAAACAGCAAAATTGGAATTAGGTTTAGAAAGCAGAATTGAAAACACACGGAATAATTTCCAAAAAGACAATTCTTATAATTCAGATTTCACTTATGACAGAAATATTTATTCGGCTTATGCCACTTTCTCCAAACAATGGGGAAAATGGAGTGCTCAAGCTGGAACTCGATTCGAAAAATACAATGCAAAAGCACTTTTCAAAAAAGTAAGTGAAAACGATGCCATTTTTGAAGACGATTTGTTTACACTTTATCCTTCGGGTTTTCTGAATTATTCGCCAAGTGAAAAAAATTCTTTTAATTTAAGTTTTTCAAGACGTGTTGATAGACCAAGCATCGGTCAAGTAAACCCAATTAGAGAATGGAGTACGCCACAAATTGATTCAGAAGGAAATCCCAATCTTTTTCCTCAATTCACTAATTCGTATGAATTGAATTATACTCGAAAAACAAAAATTGGCTCCATAACAACTGGCGTTTTCTACCGAAAAATATTTGACGAAATTTCTAGAACCTTATTCGAAAACCCAAATGATTCATCAAAATTAATTTTATCCTATGATAATATTGATGATAACAACGCTTATGGTTTTGAAATTTCAGGAAATTTACAATTCACAAAATGGTTTAGTTCCAACGTAAGTTTTGACACTTACAGCAAAAAAACAAAAGGAGTTGTTGCCAATGAATATGTAGAAGTCAATGTTAATTCATTCAATACTCGAATCAGCAATACTTTCAAAGCTTCAAAAAATTTACGTTTCCAATTATCGGGAATGTACCGAGGTCGTGATTTAGGATTGCAATTTTTAAGACAACCAATGTGGAAAATAGATTTAGGTTCAAGTCTTACTGTGTTAAAAGGCAGCGGAACAATTACGGCAAGATTCAGTGATGTTTTCAATACAATGCACTTTGCTTTTGAAGGAAGTAAACCAAAAAATCAGGTAGGGCAATTCAATTGGGAAAGTCAATCTGCTTATTTAGGATTCAATTACCGTTTTGGAGCTGGAAAAAATAAAGCCATTCAAAGAAAACAGAGAGATAACAACGAAACCCAAGGAAGTGGTGGACTTTTATAAATAATAGTTTTGTTTTAATTTGTTGAAAAGAAAAACCCGAAGTATGCCAACTTCGGGTTTTTTGATATTAAAAAAAATCTAGTTTACCATTTAATTATAACGCTTCCCCAAGTAAATCCGCTACCAAAAGCAGCCAAAACTACCGTGTCGCCTGATTTTATTTTGCCTTGTTCCCAAGCTTCTGTCAATGCAATGGGAATCGAAGCGGCGGTTGTGTTGCCATACTTTTGAATATTATTAAAGACTTGATCGTCTTCCAATCCAAATTTCTTCTGGATAAATTGAGAAATTCTCAAATTTGCCTGATGTGGAATTAGCATATCAATATCTGAAACTTGTAAATCATTAGCTTTCAAACCTTCGTTGATAACTTCGGCAAAACGAACCACGGCATTTTTAAATACAAATGTTCCATTCATATACGGAAAATAACTTTCATCATCTGGATCATTATCTGCAATAATATCCGTAATCCATCTTCCTCCCATTCCAGGTGCTTTCACGATAAGTTCTGCTGCGTGTTCTCCCTCAGAATGCAAATGGGTAGATAAAATCCCTTTAGTCAAATCTTCCTCTCTACTCAAAACAGCCGCACCAGCTCCGTCTCCAAAAATCACCGAAACTCCTCGTCCTCTGGTAGTCATATCTAATCCTGAAGATTGTACTTCGGAACCAATTACCAAAATGTTTTTATACATTCCAGTCTTAATATATTGATCCGCAACTGATAATGCATAAACAAAACCCGAGCATTGATTTCTAACGTCTAATGCACCAACGGTTTTCAAACCTAAATCACGTTGCACCAAAACTCCCGGTCCAGGAAAATAGTAATCAGGACTTAATGTGGCAAAAACAACAAAATCAATGTCTTCTTTAGTAATTCCAGAACGTTCTATCGCTATTTTTGCCGCTTTCACTCCCATTGTTGTGGTTGTGTCTTCACCACGAATGATATGCCTTCTTTCTTGAATTCCTGTTCGTTCCTGAATCCACTCGTCACTCGTGTCAATAATTTTTGACAAATCGTCGTTGGTTACAACATTGGATGGAACATAAAACCCTAATCCTGCTATTTTTGAATGGTACATTGTATTTGTTTTTTTTTATAAAATTCAGATTGTAAATTTAAAAATCAAGCACAATATAATAATAATTTTACTTTAATAAGTAATATGAATAAGGAAAATTCCAAACTAAGTTTAGCTTTCATTCAAAACCAAAAAAAATGTTTCAAAAGATTTCT
>NZ_JAQTPQ010000027.1 GCF_028712645.1 Flavobacterium sp.
TGATAAATACAAGAATTTATAATTCCCAAATTCACAATTGTCTAAGAGTGTAATTATTTCATCAGATTTTATTCCACCAGTGATTGCAATGGCTTTGATGTCGATCTTTTGTAATCGCTGAACTTGATCTTTCATCAACGCCACCAAAGGAGAAATTACTAAACAAATTCCATCCTTCATCATAGCGGGAACTTGAAAACAAATCGATTTTCCGCCACCCGTTGGCATCAGACCAAAAGTGTCTTTTCCCTCTAAAACCGAATTAATAATTTCGTCTTGAGGCGACCTAAAAGCGTCGTGTTTCCAGTATTTTTGAAGAATTTGTAATGCTGTTTGCATTAGTTCTGGATTATGATTTAAAGTTTGATTAATGGTTTAAAGCAACTCAACTTTAAATTTAAAACTTTAAACAATTGGTTAAATTTTATCTAAGATAAATAAAATTCTATTATCAACAGAGTCTTTTGGAACTTCGATGAGTTCGTAGCCATATTTTTTATAAGTTTCCATAAGGTGAATGTCGATATGTTGGGCTTGTTCGAAGTTCTCGTAACGCTGTTTATCGCTTGTAAATATTTCTTCCCAAGGGGGAAGAATGAATATTTTGGTATATAAATGATTCTTACAAGCTTCGTCAAAATAATTAGGATAGGTGTCTCCAATAAAATGCATATAAGCTAAAACATCTGGAATTCCGCGATCGATAAAGACTATTTTGTCAGGTTCGTTTACCGCATTTTGATATTGTTTTTTTCGACCTTCTAAAAGTAATTCGCTAAACAGTAATGGGTTTTCTAAGAATAATTGTTCGATGCCTTCTTTTTGTGCATCCAAAGTAACTTGTCGGGAAATTTCAGGATAACAACAATATCCTTTTTTTATCAATCCTTCGATAATGGTACTTTTGCCTGTTCCTGGCCCGCCAATAATGACTATGATTTCTTTCCCCACGTTTTTTAGAATAAGGCGCAAATTTACCTAAAGTTATTGAAAATTCGAAAGAATATTTAGACATATAATTTTCAATATTTTAAAAATCCTATCTCAAAGTTTCGGGACTAATATCAAAACTGTATATTTGCTTTTATTTTAATTATAGAATGGATAAGAATACTCAGGAATTTTATGATAGGTTGCAAGCAGAGCTAGATTTGAGCAATACTTGGCCCGCATTATATTTGTTTAAATTTATTGTGCCATCTATAAATGACAATGTTCTTCGTGTTGAAGAAGCCTTTGATTGTTTGGGGGCAGTTATAAAAACGACAAAATCCAAAACAGGAAAATTTACCAGTATCTCTGTTGATGTACAGATGAAAAATTCCCAAGAAATAATAGATAAATACATAGAAGTCTCTACAATTAAGGGTATTATTTCCCTTTAAAATCTCAATTCGAATATGAATTCAAAATATGTAAAAGAAGTTGCAAATGATGTCGTACATCATTTGGAATATAATGCTGAAAGATCGCATCTCATTATTCCAGAATATGGTCGCCATTTGCAGAAACTTATTGACCAAGCAACTGCAATTGAAGATTCTGTAGAACGAAACAAAGCTGCAAAATACATCATTCAGGTTATGGGAAGCTTGAATCCACATTTACGAGATGTGCCTGATTTTCAGCACAAATTATGGGATCAATTATTCATAATGTCTGATTTTAAATTGGATGTAGAATCACCTTATCCAGTGCCAACTCGTGAAGTTCTGCAACTGAAACCAGATGTTCTAAAATACCCACAAAATTTTCCCAAGTATCGATTTTATGGTAATAATATCAAATATATGATTGATGTTGCTAATAAATGGGAAGAAGGAGAAATGAAAAGTGCTTTGGTGAAAGTTATCGCCAATCACATGAAAAAATCATATTTGAGTTGGAATAAAGACACCGTAAAAGACGATGTTATTTTTGAACATTTATATGAACTCTCCGACGGAAAATTGAATTTACTCCAAAGCACTGAAGAACTTTTGACAACAACAGATTTGTTGCGAACTAACAAGAGAGTGTCTAATAAAATCACGCCTCCTGGTCAGCCAAAAATTCAAAGTAACAAGAATATAAAAGGAGGGAAGTCAAATCCTGCACATAAAAACCAAAATAGAAAACCAACTAATTAAAAAATTAGAATTTAAAATTAAAAATTCACAATAGCTGTTTTTTAATTTTAAATTCTAAATTTTTAATTTTTAATTTATAGAAAATGGGAATATTCAAAATAGAAGGGGGAGTTCCTCTAAAAGGAGAAATAACGCCACAAGGTGCCAAAAATGAAGCCTTGCAAATTTTATGTGCCATATTGTTGACTCCAGAAAAAGTCACCATCAATAATATTCCTGATATAATTGACATTAATAAGTTGATTACACTTTTAGGAAACTTAGGAGTAAAAATCCAAAAAATGGGACATGGTTCCTATATTTTTCAAGCAGATGATGTAAATGTAAATTATCTTGAAACCGAAGCTTTCAAAAAAGAAGGAGGAGCACTTCGAGGATCTATTATGATTGTTGGGCCACTTTTGGCAAGATTTGGAAAAGGATATATTCCGAAACCAGGTGGTGATAAAATAGGTCGTAGAAGACTCGATACTCACTTTGAAGGATTTATCAATCTTGGAGCCAAATTTCGTTACAATAAAGAAGACCATTTTTATGGTGTTGAAGCTCCTGATGGATTAACTGGAGCTGATATGTTGCTCGACGAAGCTTCAGTAACTGGAACAGCAAACATTGTAATGGCAGCTGTTTTGGCCAAAGGGAAAACCACCGTTTACAACGCTGCATGTGAGCCTTATTTGCAACAATTGTGCAAAATGTTGAATGCAATGGGAGCAAAAATATCAGGGGTTGGGTCAAACTTATTAACCATCGAGGGTGTTGAAAGTCTTGGAGGCTGTACTCATAGAATTCTTCCAGATATGATTGAAATAGGAAGTTGGATAGGTCTTGCGGCAATGACTAGAAGCGAAATTACGATAAAAGATGTAAGCTGGGAAAATCTTGGATTGATTCCAAATGTCTTTAGAAAATTAGGGATTACATTAGAAAAAAGAGGGGATGATATTTATATCCCAGAACATAAAAATGGTTATCAGGTAAAAACGGATATCGATGGTTCTATTCTTACAGTTTCTGATGCGCCTTGGCCAGGATTTACTCCTGATTTATTGAGTATTGTTTTGGTTGTTGCTACTCAAGCAAGAGGAGATGTTCTTATTCATCAAAAAATGTTTGAAAGCCGATTGTTTTTCGTTGATAAATTAATTGATATGGGAGCCAAAATTATTTTGTGTGATCCACACAGAGCAGTTGTCATTGGTCACGATTTCAAATCACAATTAAAAGCCACAACAATGTCATCGCCAGATATTCGAGCTGGAATATCATTATTGATTGCGGCACTTTCTGCAAAAGGAACAAGTACTATTCAAAATATTGAGCAAATAGATAGAGGTTACGAACGTATTGATGAACGTTTGAGAGCTATTGGAGCGAAGATTGTAAGAGCATAAATTAATATAAAAGCTCAAATGACAAACGAACAAACAGCAGTAAGAGCCACTTATTTTAGTATAATTGGTAATATTGTATTGGCAATAATAAAAGGTTTGGCAGGTTTTTTTGGTAATTCGTATGCTTTAATAGCTGATGCAATTGAATCCACTACTGATATTTTTGCTTCTTTCTTAGTACTTTTCGGAATTAAATATTCTAATAAACCAGCCGATGATAATCATCCTTATGGTCACGGTCGAGCAGAACCATTAATCACTTTTTTAGTTGTTGGATTCTTGATTACTTCAGCGACAATTATTGCTCACGAAAGCATTAATAATATTGGAACCTCGCACGAATTGCCTAAATCTTGGACACTTTTTGTTCTTGGAGCTATAATTATTTGGAAAGAATATTCCTTTCGTTTAGTAATGAAAAGAAGTGTTGAATCGAACAGTTCGTCACTTAAAGCAGATGCTTGGCATCACCGAAGTGACGCCATAACATCAATTGCTGCTTTTATTGGAATTTCGATTGCCTTGATTTTAGGAAAAGGATATGAATCTGCCGATGATTGGGCAGCACTTTTCGCCGCAGGATTTATATTTTATAACAGCTATTTAATTTTTCGACCTGCTTTGGGAGAAATTATGGACGAGAATTTGTATGATGATCTAATAGCAGAAATTAGAATTGTTTCCCTTCAAGTGGAGGGAATTGTTGATACTGAAAAATGTTTTATTCGCAAAGCAGGAATGAAATATCACGTTGATTTGCACGCTATTGTAAATTCAGAAATTACCGTAAAAGAAGGTCACGAAATATCGCATTTATTAAAAGATACTTTGCGCTTGAAAATTCCTGAATTAGTTCACGTTTTAATTCATATTGAGCCAACGAGTTATTGATTTTTTTAATTTTTAGCCTTTTTAAAACTTCTTTTTTACTCCAAAGCATTCAAAATTTTTAGCCCAAAAATAACTCCATCTTTTTGAATTCCGTTTTGATAGGAATGAACATAATCAAAACGAAAAATCTTAATTTTTCCAAAGCCAAGATTATCTAGACCAACTGTAAACTCTGAATAGGATTTCCTGTCAGCAATAACTAAACTATGAAATCCCAGATTTAAAGTTGAATTCAACTTGTTCAATAAAGGAATTTTATTCATAATATATCCTTTGTCGTTATGCTCTAAATGGGCTTCAAAATAAGATTTATTGGTGCTGTTTGAATAGTAGGGAAGTAGATTAAAAATATTCAAATAGCGGTCGCTGGTGCCAATGTGTGTTTGGTTTCCGTTGAAATGTTTGTAGTCGGCAAAGGAGATATTTTCGCCGTGAATAAATGTCCCCGCTTTTAAATTGACTCCTAAATTTCCTTTGTTTCCTAATGATAATTCATATTTTATTTGACTGGAAATTTGTTGAAATTCATATTTTTTTTCATTGGATGCAAAAGCATTTTCATAGTTTAAAATGATAGTTGGATATTTATCATTTCTAATATTGAGTTTTCCATCTGGACGAGAAATGTATTTATTTCCAAAATTTAGTCTAGCCATTACATTCATTTTCGTTAGATGATGGGTGTCAAATATTGGAGTTACATAATCATTTGGCAGTAACGGATTATTTGATGTGTAGGCTTTTTCCTTTGGAACGGATGTGTAATCAGTTGTATTAAATAAAGATTTTCGTTGCTGGTATTCTAAATTTCCTTTTAAATAAAAATTGTTTCCCACATCTTGACCGTAAGTTATACCCGCAAATTCCTTGTTATACAATTTCATATAATTACTTTTAAAAAAAGTAGTGCTAATTGTATTCATAAACATTGAAATGGGTTCTTCAGTATTAAACTGTTTCACTTCACTTCCTCCGTAAATAGATAATGAGGCATAATTTTGATGATTGAATCGATGATAATAATTTGCTGTTGCACGCAATCTGTCATCCGAAAAACCATAGTTAAACTTAGTGCTTATTGAAGTTGATTTCCCTTTTTCTTCTTCGTTTTTCCAAGTTCTGAACGAAAATCCTGAATCGAGATTCCAACCTTGCACCGTATTGAAGGTTAATGAAGCAATATTGGCTAATCCATCATAAGAAAAGGATTGTTTCTTAGTGCTATTTTTCCAGTGATAACCCATAATTGGACTTGAAAACTTGAATTTATTCGCTTTTTTATCAATAGAATCTAAATATTTTTTTGAGTTGTGAAGAGTGTAAATGCTGTCTTTCTTGGTGTAATCAGTATTTTCCTCAATGGTTAATGGCACGGGTCTAATTTTATTCCAAAAAACACTGTCTTTTTTGTTGGCATTTTCTGCAAAACTTACAATTTCGTTGCCGAAAGTCTTTTTGGGGAAAGCGGAAACAAAATTATAATTGGTGTAAACATAAGAGAAATTTCCGTTGAATTTTATTCCAAAAATTCCTGCCGAAAAAGCCAAATTTTGTGTGCTTTTTCCCCAAACTTTATTGATGGTGTTGTAACTGAAATTTTGTTTCAAATTCATACTTTCAATCATTTCTTGGTGCATTCTGTAGCCTTTTATGTCTAAATCAACAGCATAAATTGCCCAAGAATCGTCAACAATATAAATATAACCTTCAAAAACGGGTTCGGCATCGCGTTTTGCAATGACTTTAATTTTGTTAATCATTTGATTGTTTTCATCCTGAAAAGTGCCTTCCATTTTATATTTGTAATAGTTGAAAGCATTGTCAGCAATAGGCGAAATTATCTGACTATTAAAATTTAAAGTATTTTCATAAAAATCATAAGTTGTTGATAAGGCTGTGTTGTAGCTAAAGCCTTTGCTGTCACCACTTACTTTTGAAGCCAAAATGGTTTCTTTCAATTTATTAGGTTTTTCAAAAGAGATTTTAGAAACCGTTTCCGAAAGGTAAATAATTCCCGTTCCTGTAGAATCCAGGGTGCTTCCCGAGCTACCCATATCAACTTTTTGTCCTAATATTTTTTTGGGTAAATCTTTGACTTTCAGTAGTCCTTTCGAGTAGAAATCAGCTTGAAAATGAGCTGTTTGTTCTGAATTTTCTTTTTTGCTGGCTATTGCTTTTCTAATTACGGCATTGGCTGGATTGTCTTTTGTGTTGATAACAACCTCAGAAAGAGATAAACTTTCTTCAACTAATTTTATGTTTTGTACGTAAGGTAATTTATCGACGTCGATGGAAACTCGTTGTGTTTTGAATCCTAAATATTGAAAAACAAGCGTATGTTTTCCTAAAGTTTTAATATTCAATTCATAATTTCCGAGTTCATTAGTTGAGGTTCCATTATAGGTGTTTTCTTCCCGAATATTTACATTAGATAGGGGATTTCCTTTTTCATCAGTAATGGTTCCTTTGATTTGGGCAAAATTTGTAATGGAAATGAATAGAAGTAAAAAGGAGTAATATTTTTTCATACAATTTTTTTTACAAGAGTATGAAAAGAAAATAGTAATAATTTAAAAGTTTCGTTAAATTCTACTTCGCAAAAATTAAATTCTTGTTAAACTACAAAAACGACATCACCGCTAATTCATAGCTTTTCATCCCAAAACCAAGAATTACTCCTTTGGCATTTCCTGAAATATAAGATTGATGACGGAAACTTTCTCGTGAAAAAGTATTCGAAATATGGACTTCAACAACTGGAGTAGTTATGGCTTTTATAGCATCGCCAATTCCAATGGAAGTATGAGTATAAGCTCCCGCATTGAGAATAATTCCATCATAAGAAAAACCCAATTCTTGAATTTTACCTATCAATTCCCCTTCGATGTTGCTTTGATAGTAAGTCAATTCTAATTGTGGAAATTTCTCTTTTAAAGTTTCGAAATAATCTTCAAAAGTTTGACTTCCATAAACTTCAGGTTCACGTTTTCCTAATAAGTTGAGATTGGGTCCGTTGATGATGGCAATTTTCATATTTCATATTTTTGTAAAAATAAAAAAACCGTTCTAATTACAAGAACGGTTTCTATAAATTTAATTTATTTTTATTAAAATAAAATTCCCGCCGAAACTTGAACAACGGAGTTTTTTGTTTGAGCATCTTTCGATACTTCTGTTAGTCCTAAAAGATAACGACCTTGAATAAATATATTTTTAGTAATTTTTAATCCTAATCCTGCCGCTACTGAAAAATCATAAGTATTTGAATCATTTACGGCAAATTTGTCTCTTCCACTCAATAAGAAAGAAGCTTGAGGACCAAGGTCAAGACTAATTGATTTGTTTAAATAGATTTTTGCCAAAACTGGAATTGAAATATAGCCAACTTCATTTTTTATTTCGGTTAGAGCATTTTTGTATGTAGCTCCTTGAGTAGAATATAGTAATTCGGGTTGAATGGCAAATTTTTCTATTAGTTTTATTTCTGCAACCAAACCTGCGTGATAGCTAGTTATAGCATCAGTTTTATAATTGCTGCTGTTGATTGTTATTTGAGTTCCTGTTTGATTAGCATAGTTTAATCCAGCCTTTATGCCAAATTTCACTATTTGTGCCTCAGTATTTGAGGACATTGCAAATAGTAGAACTAGAAATAAAATTGTCTTTTTCATAGTGTTATTTTTTTAAAATTTGTTTATAATTTAAAACTCATTTATTAAAACTATTTATTTTGATAATTATTGCAATTTATGATTTTTCAATTATATGCTCTTGATACAATTTATGAAAGCAATGAGAGGATTGTTTTGTAAATATTAAACCTAGTATGCTTATAGAAAATGTGTTTTTTTTTGTCGCTTAATAGTTATTTATAATGAATTTAAATTACAATAGCACATATAAAATATTTTTTTTATTATATTTTTGGTAAGAAAAAATCCATACTTTTGTTTTTAATTAACAATTAAAAAGTTACAATTATGAAAATTATTTTGAAAATGGTTATGCTTATTTTTATGTGTTTATTTTTTTTTACAAGTTGTGAAAATCAAATGGATGAAAATATTGATTCCTCAAGTACAGAAAATAGTAAGTTAGCAGTTAATGAACTATATGATTCGAATTCAAATTTAAAACGTGAATTTGGGAAAGCACTTATGATTTCTCTAAATGAAAGTAAATCTTTAAGAGATTTAATAAAAAACAAATCATTGGAAATGTTTGATAATGATTATGAAGTTTTATATGAAATGATAAAAAACGAAAAACTCGAAAATGGCTTAACTTTAAGAGAAAGTTTATTAAAAAATATTGGAAATGAAAATAGGTTGCTTCAAATAGAAATTAATAATCCGACGCTTACAATACTAGTTCCAGAATTACCTGAAAATTCTTTTTCGGCTAAATTGTGGAATACTGATAAAGAAATTCCTAAAGTAGCAATTCGTTTGAATACTTCAAATAATGTTCCTATTATAAATCAAGATGGAACTGAGGACATAATTGAAGCAAAATATACTCCAGGTTTTCCTATAATAGTTATAAAAGAAAATGAAAGAGTTATTGTCGAAAAAAATAAAGAATTTGGGAAATTAAAGACTCGAACTTTAAAAACTGAGAGTAGTGTTGTGTTCAAATTTTTAGATAATTGTTTTGACAAAACGAAAAATTCTAAAAAAGAAATGATGAGAACAGTTAATTCAAATATTTTAGACCCTAAAATTATAACAGCCTATAATACTTATACTGGTTCAAATGTGGACGGATGGGATAGAGATTATATTTATTATGGTATAACCCCAACAACACCAAAAGGACCTTTTAAATATGATTTTCAAGAATCTATACAATCTTTTTCTCTTCAAGGAGATCCTATTGCGGCCTACAATAAGATTGCAGATCAAACTAATGATCCTAAATTTGTATCAGGAGGTAGTTCTACTTGGACAGGTGGAAATTTTGAATTTAAGATAAGAATAATTGTTAATGCTAAAAATGGCATAGGTAGTGAGATAATTAAATATTTCAATGCAACTCCAAATGATTTATTTGTCGTCGAATCTAGAAAAGTAAAAATTTCTTTTGCGTATTTTTATATTAATTCAATTAAAAGTTTAAGACAAATGCCTTTAAATATTCCAATTTTTAATTGGGATTTGGACCAATATGCATCATCAATCAAAATAGAAATAGAAGAGGTTGATTTGACTGAGACAACGGTGTTAACGGACACTAGAACCGTAAAATTCGCTACCAATTTCAACATTGAAGGCACATTATTAAAAGTTGGTCTTAAGTTTGGTGCTAGTTTAGAGCAAACAACTACTCACACAGTTCAAAAAACTTATACTCAAGGAAATGATGCGCTTGGAGAAGTAATTGTGAATTTTGCTGATAAAATTATAATAAGTCAAGCAGGTTCTGATTACACAACTAGAGAATATAATTCTGGTTTATATTCAATAAGTGTTGAACCTATGAGGGTTCAATAAATATAAGTTAGAAACTATTTTACTAAAATATTTTTAGAATTATGCAATTCCAAACCACGCATTTTGCGTGGTTTTTTTATGTCCAAAAATTGCTTTACTTTGTAAAATGAATTGGAAAACCTACATCAAAAGTTATCAATCGTATCTGAGAATCGAAAGAGGTTTATCTAAAAATACCATCGATAATTATTCTTTTGATGTTGAAAAGTTATGCCTTTTTTTGGAAGAAAATGCCATTTCTGTTTCACCAATAAAAATAAATGAAGAAACTATTCAACAGTTTATTTATAGCGTTTCAAAAGAAGTAAATCCAAGGTCTCAAGCCAGAATAATTTCGGGTTTAAAAAGTTTTTTTAGTTATTTGATATTCGAAGATTATCGTGCTGATAATCCTTTGGAACTGATTGAAACTCCAAAAACAGGTCGTAAACTACCAGATACATTATCAGTTGATGAAATTGATTCATTGATTTCGGCTATCGATTTGAGTTCAAATGAAGGCGAACGAAATAGAGCAATGCTCGAGACTTTGTATGGTTGTGGCCTTCGAGTTTCGGAATTGGTTTCACTCAAAATTTCCGATTTATTCTTCGAGGAAGGCTTTATAAAAATTACGGGTAAAGGAAATAAACAGCGGTTTGTTCCTATTGGAAATTTAACTCAAAAGTACATTCAGATTTATAGAGATTCCATCCGAATTCATTTGAATATAAAAAAAGGTTTTGAGGATACTTTGTTTCTAAATAGGAGAGGAGGTCAGCTCTCGAGAGCTATGATTTTTACAATAATAAAAGATTTGGCAGTTCAAATCAATTTAAACAAAAGTATAAGCCCACATACTTTGCGCCATTCATTCGCTACACATCTTCTTGAAAACGGAGCCGATTTGCGTTCGATTCAATTAATGCTTGGTCACGAATCTATTACCACTACTGAAATTTATGTGCATTTGGACAGAAGATTTTTAGCAGAAGTTATGAATGCTTTTCATCCAAGAAAAAATTAGAATTCCGAATAGTTTGTAGCAAAAAAAAAGCACCTCAGATAGTTCTGAAGTGCTTTTGTATTTATAGTTATTCAAGTTAGTAAAACTCGAATTAAAGAATAACTTATTTTGCAATATTTACTGCTCTAGTTTCTCTAATTACGGTTACTTTCACTTGACCTGGATAAGTCATTTCAGTTTGTATTTTTTGAGAAATTTCGAAAGATAAAGTCGCTGCATTATCATCCGATACTTTTTCACTTTCTACAATTACACGAAGTTCTCTTCCGGCTTGAATAGCATAAGCATTTTTAACTCCGCTAAAGCCATAAGCCACTTCTTCCAAATCTTTTAAACGTTGGATGTAAGAGTCTAAAACTTGTCTTCTCGCACCTGGTCTCGCACCTGAAATAGCATCACAAACCTGAATAATTGGTGATAATAAAGATTTCATTTCTATTTCGTCGTGGTGCGCTCCGATGGCGTTGCATACTTCTTCTTTTTCGCCATATTTTTCAGCCCATTGCATTCCTAATAATGCGTGTGGTAAATCACTTTCAGTATCTGGAACTTTTCCTATGTCGTGAAGCAATCCAGCTCTTTTGGCTAGTTTTACATTCAATCCTAATTCGGCAGCCATTATTCCACAAAGTTTAGAAACTTCACGAGAGTGTTGCAGTAAGTTTTGTCCGTAAGAAGAACGGTATTTCATTCGCCCCACGACTTTAATCAATTCAGGATGTAAACCGTGAATTCCTAAATCGATAACGGTACGTTTACCAACTTCAATGATTTCATCGTCAATTTGTTTGGTAGTTTTAGCTACAACTTCTTCAATTCGAGCTGGGTGAATACGTCCGTCAGTTACTAATTTATGCAAAGATAAACGAGCAATTTCTCTTCGAACAGGGTCAAAACAAGAAAGAATAATTGCTTCTGGTGTGTCATCAACAATGATTTCAACTCCAGTCGCTGCCTCAATGGCTCTAATATTTCTACCTTCACGTCCAATAATTCTACCTTTTACATCATCCGATTCTATGTTGAATACAGAAACACAGTTCTCAACCGCTTCTTCTGTACCAATTCTTTGAATGGTGTTGATGATGATTTTCTTAGCTTCTTGTTGAGCGGTTAATTTAGCTTCTTCAATAGTATCTTGAATGTGTGCCATTGCCTTGGTTTTGGCTTCAGCTTTTAATCCGTCTATTAATTGATTTTTGGCTTCTTCAGTAGATAAACCAGAAATCACTTCCAGTTGTTGAAGATGGCTTTTGTGCAATTTTTCAACTTCTGTTTGTTTCTTGTCCAAGATTTCTACTTTGGCAGTGTACTCTATAGTTTTTGCTTCAAAATCGTCGTTGACTTTCTTGGCTTTTGATAGTTCATTAGAAACTTGGGATTCTTTGTCTCGAATTCTTTTTTCGACTTCTGCCATTTTTTGGTCACGAGAAAGAATTACTTGCTCGTGTTCCGATTTTAATTCGATAAATTTTTCCTTCGCTTGAAGAATTTTATCTTTTTTGATGTTTTCGGCTTCAAGATTGGCATCTTTTAAAATAGATGATGCTTCTTTTTTTGCGTTTTTGATTAAATTAGAAATGTTGCTTTTCTCTATTATTTTGGCTAAACCAAAACCTCCAGCAATGCCTCCAATTCCTATAATTATTGTTAAAATGTCTTCCATAGTTTATTAAAATTTATATATAAAAAAGCCTACATTAGATTGCTTGAATAAACTCGGAAAGACAAGTTTTGAGCTAACTCGTTGTTCAAGCTTTCCCTCAAGGGGACGTGCTATAGTAACGATGATTTGCTCATTCTAAATTGTTAGTGTTGAGTTTACCAAATGTGAACTAATGTAGGCAGTATCTTAGTTTTTGTAAAGAACGTTTATTTGTCGAGATATTGATCTAAAATCGCATTGATTTTTTTAATTCTTTCGATAGTTGCTTCGCCATCGATTGCATTATCAATTTGTTTTTGTTCTGTCTGTGATGCAAATTGCAAAGCACACATTGCTAAAACATCTTGTTTGTCACGAACAGCATAATTTTCTTCAAATTGCTTTATCATTCCATCAATTTTCTTTGAAGCACTTCTAAGTCCTTCTTCTTGAGAGAGTTCTACCGTCAATGGGTAAACTCTGTCTGCAATTGATATTTTAATTTTAAGCTTTTCGTCCATATCTTTTTAATCTGATAGCTGCGCTATACAGTAATCAATTTCACGAATTAATGAATTTATTTTAAGCTTCGTATCTCTTTTATTATCTTCACTGCCTAGTAACGCGTTGGCAATTTTGAGTGTTTCATACTGCGATTTTAAAGCCTCAATCTCTTGAGATTGAGTTTGTATGGTTTGTGCAGCTTTGGTTAATTCAATTTTTAACCCTTGATTATTTTTTTCTAAACTATTTATTTTAACAAAAAGTTTTTCAATCTTATTTTCAAGAGCATCAATTATTTCTGCAATTACACTCATAATATATTCCTACGTATTACATAATCTTACAAAGTTAGTATTCCTTTTTATTATTACAATATTTTATTTGTTTTTTTGTGTTAAATTACATAAATCTTTGTATTACAACTTATTGTGATTTGTATTTTATATATAATTCTTTTTTTTATCTTAGCAAAAATGTATTCAATGAGATTTTACTTATTTTCAATATTAATCGGCTGTTCATTAGCTGCGCAAACTAATTATCCAAAAGATTATTTTAGTCCTCCGCTTGATATACCTATGCAGTTGTCAGGGAATTTTGGAGAGCTAAGACCCAATCATTTTCACGCGGGATTCGATTTAAAAACACAACAAAGGGAAGGGTTAGAAGTTCACGCCGTTGCTGATGGATATGTATCGAGAATCAAAATTTCCACTTTTGGAAACGGAAAAACTATTTATATTACCCATTCAAATGGTTATACTTCTGTTTATGGACATTTGCAAAGAGCAACAGGAGTTATAGAAGAATTTATCAAAAAAACGCATTATGCTGAGCAATCTTTTGAAATTGAAATGTACCTGAAACCGGATGAATTGGTTGTTAAAAAAGGAGAAGTGATTGCTCTTTCTGGAAATACTGGTGCTTCTGAAGGACCTCATTTGCATTTCGAATTTCGGGATAATATAACAGAGAATATTATTAATCCAATGTTATTTGGTTTCGATAAGTATATTAAGGATACCAAGAAACCTATGATTTCAAGTATTTATGTTTATCCATTAGATAACGAAACGGTTGTAAATCAATCTAAACGTCCATTATTATTGAATTTGTTGTTACAAAAAGACGGAACTTATCTGGCGGATAAAGTGGTTGCCAATGGTAAAATAGGTTTTGGATTAAATACTTTTGATTATGATGATGTTTCATTTAATAAAAATGGAGTGTATAAAATACAATCGTTTTACAACGGAATGCCGAATTTTGGATACCAATTTGACACCTATTCTTTTGATGAAATGCGTTATGTAAATGCACTTATTGATTATTCGATGTACAAGAAAACGCAGCAAAGGGTTCAAAAGCTATTTATGCTTAACCCCTATAAACTGAGTATAATTCAATCGGATAAATCGAATGGAGTTCTTGCTCTAAGTCCTAATTTAACATCAGTTTATCGCATTGAAGTTTCCGATTTCTTTGGCAATCAAACCATCGTTTCGATTCCAATAAAGTATGAATCATTAAATACAATTATTGCACAAGAACCCATTACTTCAAAGTATTTTATTAAGGCAAATAATGATTGTAATTTTACTAAGGATAATATGTCAGTCTTTTTTCCGGCAGGCACATTTTATGATGATTTTTATTTGAATTTCGATGTGAAAAATGACACCTTGTTCCTGCATAAAGATATTGTTCCAGCTCATTCCAACTTTACCATTTCAATAGAAGACAATAAATATAATGATTCTAAAAAGGAAAAACTTTTCATTGCCTCTATTTCGGGTAAAAAAATAAGTTACATTCCAACTTTTCGTAAAGACAATGTGTTTACTGCAAAATATAAAACTTTGGGCAATTTTACCTTGGTTTTAGATACAATAGCACCCAAGATTTCGATTGCAAAATCAATAGAAGGGAAATGGATTAGCGATAAGTCAACTATTCAATTTACAATAAGCGATGAATTGTCAGGTATAAAATCCTATAATGGTTATTTGAATGGCAACTGGGTTTTATTTGAATACGATAATAAAACAAAAAAAATCACTCACAATTTTAGTGATGGTATTGTTGCCGAAGGGGCAAATGAATTAAAAATAATTGTTATGGATAATATGGGGAATTCTAGTATCTTTGAAACTCATTTTTTCAGAAGTCAAAAAAATAAAAACTAAATTCCTTGAGTGTAAATAAAATAATACTTGTTTTCTTTTTTTTATGTTTTGGATCTATAGCTTTTGCTCAATCTGCTCATATCAAAGGAGTAATTCTCGATAAAAATAATCTACCTGTCGAAAATGTAAATATATCTTGCCGTGGAGCTGGAACTCAATCCAACGAAAATGGGTTCTATGACTTAACCATCCCCGACAATCAAAAAGTAACAGTAGTTTTTTCGCATATTTCTCTAAAAAAAGTCACTGTTACAGTTTCCTTAAAACCAAAAGAAGATTATGAATTCAACTTGGTTATGAGTGATCGTGATGAGCAAATGGGAGAAGTCGTGATTATGGTAAACAACAAGAAAAGAGTTCAGGGAATTACTACCATTGAGCCCGAAATGATTCGAAAAATTCCTGGTGCAAATCCTGGAGTAGAAAATATTTTGAAATCACTTCCGGGTGTTAATTCTAACAATGAATTGAGTACACAATACGCTGTTCGAGGTGGAAATTATGATGAAAATCTGGTTTATGTTAATGAAATAGAAGTATATCGACCTTATCTTATTCGTTCTGGACAACAAGAAGGTTTGAGTTTTACCAATACTGATTTAGTTCAAAACATTGATTTTTCAGCTGGAGGATTTCAGTCCAAATTTGGAGATAAATTGTCTTCTGTTTTGGATATAACGTATAGAAATCCAACCCAATTTGGAGCTGTAGCAGAAGCAAGTTTCCTTGGAGGAAGTCTCGCCGTTGATGCCGTTTCCAAAGATAAAAAATGGTCTGCAATAACGGGAGTTCGTTATCGTAATAACAGTCTTTTAGTAAAAAGTCAGGAAACGCAAACGAATTATACACCTACATTTGCTGATATTCAAACGAACATTAATTACAATGCTTCCGCCAAATGGCAATGGAGTTTTTTAGGGAATATTTCTCAAAATGATTACCAATATCAGCCTTTGACACGTCAGACTAATTTTGGTACAATCGATAATCCTATGGCGTTGTTGATCTATTATGAAGGACAAGAAAAAGATAAATATTCTACCTATTTTGGAGCTGTAAAATCGACATTCGTTGCTTCAGAAAATTCTACTTACAAATTAATTATGTCGGCATATCATACTCAAGAGCAAGAGCATTTTGATATTTTGGCGCAATATCGTTTAGGGGAAGTAGATTCAAATATTGGTTCGGAGACCTTTGGAGATGTTGCCTTTACAAGAGGAATTGGTTCGCAACTCAATCACGCAAGAAATGATTTAGATGCCCTAATTGTAAATGCTGAAATAAAAGGTTTCCATAATTGGAAAAAAAGCCAAATTGAATGGGGAGCAAAATTTACTCGTGAATCGATTCGTGATCGAGTTATTGAATGGGAAGTAATTGATTCTGCTGGTTTTTCAATCAATCCACCTATTGATTTTTTACCCAAAAATGACCAACCTTACACTCCTTATGCAGGACCTTTAGTTCCTTATCAAAATGTGAGAGCAATAAATTTTGTTGATATTAATAGGTTCTCAGGTTATATTCAATGGAGCAGAAAAGGATATTTGGGCAACAACGAAATTTGGTTAAATGCAGGTGTGCGATCTCAAAATTGGGATGTTTCTGGAGATAATTTAGGTAGTAAATCGCAATTTACTTTTAGTCCAAGAGCCCAAATTAGCTTGAAACCTAACTGGAGTAAGGATATGTTTTTCCGACTTTCAGGAGGTTTGTATCATCAGCCACCGTCTTATCGTGAGTTGAGAGATGCTGATGGAGTAGTGAATCCGAATGTCAAGGCACAACAAGCGATTCATATTGTTTTGAGCAATGATTATAGTTTCAAAATGTGGAATCGTCCTTTTAAAATGGTTTCTGAATTGTATTATAAATCCTTGACGGATGTTAATCCATACACTTTGGATAATGTTCGAATTCGTTATGCTGCTACCAATAATGCTAAAGCCTATGCGCAAGGATTCGATTTTAGATTAAACGGCGAATTTGTTCCCGGAACGGAATCTTGGTTTAGTTTTGGGTATCTAAAAACAGAAGAGAACATAGACAACAAAGGATTTATTGCCAGACCAACTGATCAAAGACTTAAATTTGGAATGCTGTTTCAAGATTATATGCCTAATATTCCAAGTATAAAATTATACCTCAATTTAGTTTATAACACTGGATTGCCAGGAGGCTCGCCTTCGTATGCCGATCCGTATTTGTATCAAAATCGTTTAAATGATTACCGTCGTGCCGATGTTGGTTTCTCTAAAGTTTTAATTGATGCTAAAAACCCATCCAATAAAAATTGGTTGCAACCCTTCCAGGAATTGGCCATAGGATTGGAAATTTTCAATCTTTTTGACAATCAAAATGCGATTACTAACACTTGGGTTCGCGACGTTTACACCAAAAATCAATATGCGATTCCGAATTATATGACCACACGAGTTTTTAATGTGAAAGTGAATATGAGGTTTTAGAATATTATATCAAAATAGCACTCTCCAAATCCGATTTTTCTATAGTGAAGTCAAAACATGGTTATTTTACTAATTGAAAAACAGTATTTTATGTTAAGAAAAGATGTAATAAAAAAATAGGTTCTACTGGAAATGTTGTGAACGTTTTTTTATAAAACCATTAAGAAAAAAAAGAAAGTTAAGAACGCTGCAAATCTTAATTTTTGAAGAGGGTGCACGACAAATTGCATTTTCCAATTAAAAAACCT
This sequence comes from Flavobacterium sp., assembly GCF_028712645.1. Lineage (GTDB taxonomy): Bacteria > Bacteroidota > Bacteroidia > Flavobacteriales > Flavobacteriaceae > Flavobacterium. The sequence goes on from NZ_JAQTPQ010000027.1 coordinate 17,967, forward strand.
CGTAGAGGTGTACTGTTTGTAGAAAAAAGGATACGTTTCAATAACAAAACTCCATAGGAGTGACCTGAATTTATACATTTCAGGTCGCTCCTATGGAGCTCGGTGGCTCCATAGCATTATTTCTACAAACAGTACACCTCTACGGGGCTTTTGTTTGCATTTTTTTAAAATAGAATTAAAATTCAAGGCTACTTGTTTCATTTTATCTGCGGAATCTACGTGCAAATTTAGGCACGCAGACTGAGCAGATTTACGCAGATTTTAAAAATAAGTACTTAAAATGCAATTTGTCGTGCACCCATCTTAATTTTCTTAACGAGCTTAATGGTTTAAATTTTTCGTCTTTCACACACATACCAGAAGAACCAAAAAATAAAATTTAAGTTGTACTTTAGAGCAACTTCATTAACTTTGTCTTGTGAATAAAAATCTAAAAATAAGAGTCGTAACATTTTATAAAGATTACTTTGCAGAATTCTTTATTAAACAAAGAGAAAAAGTGCAAGATAAAATTACTTGGACTTTGGAATTAATTGAACAGTTAGAAAAAGTTCCCGAAACGTATTTAAAACATATTGAAAATACGGAAGGCTTGACTGAAACAAGGAAGTGATATTTTTAGAATATTTTGTTTTTTCGATAAGGGAAAATTAATAATTTTAGCTAATGGATTCCAAAAGAAAACACAAAAGACCCCAAAAAAGGAGATTGATAAAGCATTAAAAATCAAAGAAGAATACGAAAATGAAAACAAATAACTTAAAAACACTCGCTGAATTCAAAGAGGAGTTTTACGGAAAAAAAAGGAACCGAAAAACGCAACAATTTAGAAAAAGGTTTCGAGCAATTCAAACTTGGCGTAATGATTCACGAAGCGAGAATTGAAAAGGGATTAACTCAAGAAGAACTTGCCATTAGAAGTGGAACAACAAAATCGTATATTTCAAGAATTGAAAATAACGTAAAAGAAGTTCGTTTTTCTACTTTACAAAAGATTGTAGAATTAGGTTTAGGCGGAAAATTAGAATTAGCTATATAGCTATTAGCCTTCACTTTATATCAAAATAGCACTCTCTAAATCCGATTTTTCAATCGTAAAATCAAATCCTAATTTTGAAACTAATTAGATAACAAGGTTTTTATACCAGTTTTCTGATTTGGGATGAATATAGATTTTTTTTTAGTTGCATTAATAATTTTTTTTGTACATTTGTGCGTACAAATTAAAGTACATCTAAAAAATATACGATGAAAGCAGTATCAATATCAACCTTAAGAAAAAATATCAAAAACTATTTTGATGAGGTATCCGAATCGTCAGAAATGTTGATTGTTTCAAGAAACGATGAAGAAGACGCCGTTGTTATTATATCCTTAAAAGAATATAATTCAATGACAGAAACGCAACATTTATTAGCTACGAATGCCAATAGAAAAAGACTTGCCGAATCTATTCAACAAGCAGAAAAAGGCGAATTGAAAATTTTCAATCTTGATGAATAATGGATATTAGTTTTACACCAAATGGCTGGGAAGAATTTGAATATTGGATAGATAACGACCAAGATATTGTTGCAAGAATTAAAGATTTAATAAAATCCATTAGGCAAGATCCTTTCAAAGGAATTGGAAAACCAGAACCTTTAAGGTATGATTTAAAAGGGTATTGGTCACGAAGAATTACTGGCGAACATAGAATTGTCTATAAAGTTTCTGGCACAAAAGGTGTCGATCAAAGATGTATCATTATACAGTGCAGATTTCATTATGACGATTAAAGGAACTTACTGAATTTTACAAACCTTATATCAAAATATCACTTTCCAAATCCGATTTTTCAATCGTAAAATCAAATCCTAATTTTGAAACCAATTCGATAACAAGGTTTTTATACCAGTTTTCTGATTTAGGATGAATGTAGATTTTTTCAATCAGTTGATTGATGTCCACATTTATTTTTAGTCCGTCGTTTAATTTGATATTACTTTGGGTAACATCCGAAATAATGCGAACTTCTCTTTCGTACTGAAAACTTTTTCTTTTGAACAGAAAGGGGAAAAACATATCATCAAAAGGAATATATTCTTTTTTGTAGTCAATATAATTGACTTCGCCAATGTATTGATCAAATTTATTTTCAGGAATAAGTGCTTTTTTTAACCTTTCTACCGTAGATTGAATCGCTAAACCTTCACTGTTTTGTGTGAAAATTTGCCACATTGCAAACGATTCGTATTCGTTGATATGCCAACTGCTGATGGCTACATTTTCGCGATGCGATTTGTAATACTGAATAAATTCAGGATTGTTTACAGCAATTTTTTTGATTTCTTCGTAAGTTGGTTCGCTAAAAGTACCTTCATATTGATCTTCGAATTTATCTGAACGCGACATAAATAACTTATGTGATAGCAACAAATCGAGAAACTTAGACAAGTCGAGATATTTCCAAACAACTGTGTCTGGATCTTCAGGAAGCTTAATATTTTTGTTGTTGAGGTACATTTTTAAAATTAAAAATCCGTTTTAATCTGTGTTTTCGCAAAGCGAATCTGTTTTATCAGCGTTCCATCAAATTAGATTGCTTCCTCCACGGCGGACAAGTCGTGCCTCGCAATGACTTATTACTCAAAACTCTGCATTGTAACCAATTTATTATAGGTTCCGTTCATCGCAATTAGTTCCTCGTGAGTTCCTTGTTCTACAATTTCTCCCTTTTGCATCACCACAATTTTATCCGCTTTTTGAATGGTTGAAAGACGGTGAGCAATCACAATCGAAGTTCTATTTTGCATCATATTTTCTAAAGCAACCTGCACAAACTTTTCACTTTCTGTATCCAAGGCTGATGTGGCTTCATCCAAAATCATAATCGGTGGATTTTTCAAAACCGCACGAGCAATCGATAACCGTTGTTTTTGACCACCAGAAAGTTTGTTTCCGCTATCGCCAATGTTGGTGTAAATTCCAAGTGGCAAATCTTTGACAAATTCATAAGCATTGGCAATTTTCAAAGCTTCAATAATTTCTTCGTCGGTAGCGTCTAGTTTTCCGAGTGAGATATTGGCTTTTATAGTGTCATTAAACAAAATGCTATCTTGAGTTACCAATCCCATCAAACCACGAAGCGATTGCAAATTCATATCTTTTATGTCAATTCCGTCAATGGTAATTGTTCCTTCATTTACATCATAAAAACGAGTCAATAAATTGGCAATCGTACTTTTTCCACTTCCGGATTGACCTACGAGAGCCACGGTTTGTCCTTTTTTCACTTCAAGTGAAAAATTCTTTAAAACTGTTTCTTCCTCGTATTTGAAGTTGATGTTTTTTATTGTGATTTTAGACTCAAATGATTCTTTTTTCAGCGCATCTTTTTTGCTCGTAATCGTATTTTCTTGATGTAAAATTTCTAATATTCTCTCTGCGGCGGCATTTCCTCTTTTTATGGCATAAGATGCTTTTGAGATAGATTTTGCTGGAGTCAAAATATTATAAGCCAAACCCATATAAGCAATAAACGAAGCTCCATTTAATGTTTTCTCTATCAAAACCATATGTCCTCCATACCAAAGCAAGATGGCGATAACCATAATTCCCATAAATTCACTTGCAGGCGAAGCTAGGTTTTGTCTGTTTCCAATGCTATTCGACAAGACAAAAAAACGTTGTGTCGATTCTTGAAATATTCGATTAAAATAGTTCTCTCAATTATAACCTTTTACCACTTTTAATCCGCCAAGAGTTTCTTCGATAGTTGACAAAAATATGCCTTGTTCTTGTT
>NZ_JAQTPQ010000250.1 GCF_028712645.1 Flavobacterium sp.
CATATAATTTTTCGCCTTCACAATGCATAGGACAGTAGTATTTGCCACTTGTATTAACAGGAACATTGATTTCCGTTTTATCGCTGTGGGAATGCTTAGAACAACAAGATTTTGCTGCATCTTCATTGGTTGTTACTTGTTGTGGAGTTTTACCATTAGTCACTTCTAAGGTGTATTTTCCAACGGCAGATAATGCTTCTTGCAACTGTGCTAATGGAATGTGTTTTTCCATTGTTATAGTGGCTATAGACGGATTTAATGAAACTTTTGCTTCAATGCCCTCAACAGCATTCAATGTTTTTTCGACTTTGGTGCGACAACCATCACAAGTCATTCCTGAAATAATATATGTATGTGTCATAATTTTTAATATTTACATTTTCATTCCTTCCATTGGGTCACTGCCTTTTCGGAATTTATATTCACTGTTTATAGCATAGGCACCAGTAATTACCACTTTTTTTGTACTGTCTATTTCTGATTTTATTTCTATCATTCCATTGGTTTCTATTCCAGTTTCGACCATTAGGTTTTCAAATACTCCCGGTCTTTTTTCAACCCAAATATAGGAAGCGTTTTCCTCCCTGATAACTGCATCAACAGGAATATACAATCCTTTTAAATTGGATTGTGTTAATTTTGCCATCGCTTGCATCCCCGGTTTTAATTGCAAATTTGGATTTGGTATTTCCAATCGAATTAAAAGTAGACGCGTGTCTGGATTTATTTCCGGATTGATAAAAGAAACTTGCGCATTTATGGTTTTATCAGGAAAATCGGCAAACGTTATTTGGGCTTTTTGTCCTATTTTTAGATTCTTGGCATAGTTTACGTTTACTTGTGTTTCTAACCAAAGACTGTTTAAATCCGCCAATTTAATGATGCTAGAACCTTCCATTGCATAACTGCCTTCTGTGGTACTTATTTCCGATATTGTTCCACTGGCAGTGCTATAAAAAATGGTATAAGGAGAAACCTCTTTACCGGTTTTTAAACTTTCAATTTGGGCATTGGTTAAACCAAAGAATAGCAGCTTTTGTTTTGCTGCATTGAGCATATTTCGGGCATTCTTTCCAAAATCGCCAGGCATTGATAGTTGTTTGTATGCCGTGAAATAATCCTGTTTAGCAATGGCAATATCTTCGCTATACAATTGATATACGGCTTGATTTTTAGCCACATAATCGCCGACGGTTTTGAAGTACAACTTTTCAATTCTTCCCATTGCTCTTGAAGAAATGGTTTTGATTTTCTCTTGATTAATTGTCAGGACTCCCGTATAATTTTGCTCTAAACTGCTTTGGGTTTCTGAAATAGTTTGGGTAGTGATATTTCCCAGTTGTATTTGCTGTTTACTCAAACTTATTTCATTAGCCTCTGTGTCATCTTGTTTTATTGGGGTTAACTCCATATGGCAAATAGGGCATTTTCCGGGTTTGTCCTCCTTGACTTGTGGATCCATTGAACAAGTGTAAAATGTTGTTGCTGCACTCTTATTGTGTTTGCTATGGTCTTCTTTTTCTTTAGTATTACAAGCCACCATTACCATAAATAGTATTGATAATACACTTATTTTTTTTATTGTCTTCATCATTATTCGGTTTTAATAAAGCTTTCGCTGTCAATTAAATATTGTGCGTTTTTGGCAATGGTGTCTTTTACTGAAATGCCCTCAATAATTTGGATAAAATCATCTATTTCAATTCCTGTTTTTATGGCCGATGCCTTAAAGCCATTCTCCATTTTTAAGAAAACTATTTTCTTGTTTCCAATACTTACCATTGCCTGTTTTTGAATCCAAATTCCTTTTACGGCATTTGTTTTCACTGCGCCTTGCAATCGCAAACCAACTGGTAATTTCAATTTATTGTTATTTAAATAAACTCGAATTCTATTGGTTTTATCAGCTGCGTTTAATTGTGTTTCGACAAAATTTATTTTTGCATCCATAAATTCATCTTTGTCAAGTTCGGAAGTAATTCTGATGGATTGATTGGCTTTGATTAGACTATTGTATCCTTGGATAACATTGAATATTCCCCATACTTTATCCGTATTTAATAGTTTAAAAATGACTTCTCCCTTTTTTATATAACTCCCTTCTTTAACATTCAAAACTTCAGTGTTGTTATTCGCACTTTGCATCACAGGAATAGTTGTATTATCCATCGTTGCTGTTCCATCAATAATCCCGGAAGCAGGACTATAAATTGTTATTAGCGGGTTTACTTTTTTGGAATTAGACAGCGCATTTATTTGATTTTGAGTCATTCCATATAGCAATAATTTTTGTCTTGAGGCATCAATAATTGAAGGGTTTTCAACATCATTAATGACCATATAAATGAAGTTTTGTTGCTCCGTCAGTAATTCAGGGCTGTATAAATCAAATAGTTTTTGTCCTTTATTTACTTTTTGATATTTATAATTGACATACATTCGCTCAATTCTTCCGCTCATTCGAGCTGCAATATTTACCGATGAATTGGGATCATACCCCACAATTCCTGGTAGATTTATTTCACTGCTCAAAGTAGTGTCTATTGCCGTTGTCGTTTGATAATTTCCTACTATAAAATTGTCGGTAGGTTTTATAAGATTGTCGATTGAATTATCTTCAACTGAATTATTCTCCGTTATTTTTTTTACTAAAGTCATTCCGCAAATGGGACAATTTCCGGGTTTATCTCTAATGATTTGTGGATGCATTGAACAAGTGTAAATCTCGTTTTGATGTCCCATTTCTGAATGATTGTCTGATTTTATTGCAAATAAATAGATTGCAATTCCAATAATGGAAATTACGATAAAAGCTAAACCATATTTTATATACTTGTTCATAATTATTTGGTTTCTAATTGTTTTTCAATTTCTACTTGTGCTGCCAAAATCCTTTGCAATTTATCTAACGCATCAATTTGAGCCATATTTAATGCTTCCCACGCATCAAGAGTGGCAAAAAGATCTCCAGTGTTGTTTTGCCAAGCTAAAATTGCAGTTTCATAATTGCTTTTAAGGGCAGGAATTATACTTTTTTGTGCAACCTCGTATTGTTTTTTTAAAGTGTTCAATTCATTGGTCATACCCGAAATCATTCCTGTAGCTTCATTCAAAATCATTTGTTTTTGCCAGTTCAGACTTTCATTTTTAATTTGAAAACTATTGATATTGGCTTTATTCATTTTGGTTGACCAAGGCATTGGAATAGTAATCATTCCCATTAAAGTAAATTGTTGAGGTTGTTCGCCAAAAGCAAACATATGATCGTATTTTATACCAAACTCGGGCAATAATTTTGTTTTTTCTGCCACAATTTTGAGCTGATTTATTTCCATCGTTTTTTCGATGGCTTTCACATCGCTTCGGTTTTTAGAAAGAGAAGTTGTATCCGATATTGCCGAATTAAAATCTTTTATTTCGTAGGTTTCATCAATTTCAAATTTGGTGTTTTTATCTCTTGCCATCAAAGTGTTCAGCATAATTCGCTTTTGTGAAATGTCATTTTGCAACATTAGAATCATACTTTCTAATGCGCTGTATTGCGATTTTGCTTTGTAATAAGTAGGTAATTTATCCATATTATACTGATAACGTATTTCCATACTTTTAATCATATAGTCTAAAAGCAACAAATTATCATCGGCTATTTTTATTTTTTTATTTAAAACCAACCATTGATAATAATTTGTTTTTGCCAATGCTATCAATTGATTAATTGTATAGTTTTTGTTTTCTTTTTCAACAGAAGACATTGCCTTCATAAGATTAGAATCAGCTTTTAGCTTGGAAGCATTTGGTATCATTTGCGTAACGCCCAGCATATACATCCCCATTCCAGGAAATGTTCCATCTGCTTTCCACATTTTGGTATTATAAGGAGTCGTAAAAAAACCTGTTTCCACTTGAGGGGGCATCCAGCTTTTAGCTCCTTTTGCAGCTGCATCCATACTTTGAATATCGGCATCGTACATTTTTAGTTGAGGATTGTTTGTTTTGATTGTACTCAATACATTATCCAAGGAAAGTGTTTGCGCCTTCATATTAAAGCTTAAAATCAAACAACTTATTACGATATAAAATTTAATGTTTTGCATCTATAAGATCTATTTTACCTTTTGTTTTTAATTCACGAAGTTTTGACATTTCAAAAACAACAGGGGTTACTAATAATACATAAATTGTGGAGGTAATGGTACCTCCAATAAGTGGAACGGTAATGGGAAGCATCACATCAGCACCTGTTCCAGTTGCCCAAAGAATAGGGATTAATCCAAATAATGAAACAGAAACTGTCATCAGTTTGGGTCGCAATCTTTTGGCTGAACCATCAATAATGTATTCTCTCAATATTTCTTCGGTAATGGTTTCGGAACTGTTTCCGTGTTTTTCGACCATTTTGTTCATCGCTTCATTCAAATAAATGGTAATTAACATCGCTGTTTCGACAGCAAGACCAAATAAGGCTATAAACCCTACCGCAACTGCCACCGACAAATTAATTCCATAGAAATAAACCATAAAAATACCCCCAATTAATGCAAAGGGAACTGTAATCATTGTGATTAATGCTTCTTTCATAGAGCGATAAGTAAAATACAAAATGAGAAAAATAATGACAACAACAATAGGTAGAATCAAACTTAATGTTTTGTTTGCGCGGATTTGATTTTCCCACTGTCCGCTCCATTCCACATAATAGCCTTTTGGCATTTTAGTCATCATTGCATTCAGTTTTTTCTGTGCTTCTTTTACAGTACTTCCTAAATCACGCTCCCGAACGTTGAACAACACAGTTCCACGTAGCATTGCATTTTCGCTATTTATCATTGGAGGGCCATCACTTATTTTTACATTGGCAACAGTTTCTAATGGTATTGGTCCAAATTGCATTGTTTGCACTTGCAGTTTTTTTAAAGCCTCAAGGCTATTTCTGTATTCTTGTGCATATCGTGCGTTGACAGAAAAACGTTGTCTTCCTTCTATAGTTGTTGTTAGTTTCATACCTCCAATAGAAGCTTCAACCACATTATTAATGTCGTC
>NZ_JAQTPQ010000251.1 GCF_028712645.1 Flavobacterium sp.
ATAATGGAATAATAATTTATTATGTAAATAATTCAAATTTCAGAAATGTAACCTCTTATGAAAATTATTATGGGTTTGCTCTAACTGAAAGTTCCAATAATAATTTTATAACTATTAATGTAAGTTCAAATAGTGGGCAGGGATTTTATTTTTCATTAAGTTCAAATAACATTATTAATAATATAACTTCAAATTCAAATTCAGATAATGGGGTTTCTATTTCTTCAAGTTCAAATAATAATAGTATTAATAATCTAATTTCAAATTCAAATTCAAATTCTGGGATTTATATCTATTCAAGTTATGGAAATGTTATACAAAATATAAGCATCTGGAATTGTTCTTCGACGAATAATGCTTGTATTTATATGTACGCTAATACAAATAACAACAAAATTGAAAATGTTTATTTGAATAAGAGCAATAACTATGGTATTAGAGTTGATGGCTTGTCTTCTAATCATAATGCAAATAACAATATTTTTAAGAATATAAAAATTGAGAATACTAATAGTTATGCAATTTATTTTGCTAGGTATTCTAACAATAATACTTTGCTCAATGTTTCAATTTATAATATTGCGAATGAAAGTGTTGCGAATAATAATAATTGGATAATAAGGCAATGGTATTACAAAGCGAAAGTGAATGACAGCGATGGAAATTTGGTTTCGAATGCAAATGTAACTGCTTATAATGTTAGTAGCGCGAGAATTGATTATAATTTCACTGGAGTCGACGGAATGACTGGCTTGATGATTTTGACTGATTATGTAAATACAAACGGCGCGAGAACTTTTTATTCACCTTATAATATTTACGCGAGCAATTCAAGTTATGTTTCAAGCAACCATTATATAAATATAAGTTTTGGAAATAATTATTCTGATTTTTTTAGTTTGACTGCTTTAGATACGACTCCACCTTATTTTATTTATACTGAAAATGTTTCGATTTACATTAACGATTCAGTCGGAGTTGATTTTGAGTCAGATGACGAGACATTATTTGATTGTTTTGCTGTAAATGATACTATAAACTTTGCGATTAATTGTTCTGGTTGGCTGAAAAACATTACAGGATTATCTACTGGAATTTATAATTTGAATATAACTATCAATGACACTTCTAATAATATTAATTCTACAATTATTTTTGTAAATGTTAGTGCTCTTCCAGATACAACTGCTCCTTTAATTTCTTTTGTAAGCCCTACTCCTGAAAATAATAATGTTACGACTTTAAATTTTAGTTATGTAAATGTTTCTTCAAGTGATACAAATCAACATTCTACTTTTGTTGATTGGAATAGAAATTTAATTTTGTGGATGAGAATGGATGATAGAAATTCTTCTGGAGGAGTTATTGATAAAAGTTCTTATTCAAATAATGGAAGTGTTTCAGGAGCTGTTTATGATTCTTCAGGAAAATTTGGAGGAAGTATGGGTTTTGATGGGATTAATGATTATATTGTAAAAGATATAACTTTTGTAAACTCATTTCCATATACTATATCTGCTTGGATTAAAACTACATCATCAACGACAGAAGGAGCGGCAGTTTGCTATGTAAGTAGCACTTCAACAACGAATTATAATTGCATCGGAACAAATTCAAGTGTTGGAGCGAGATTGATAGTAAGAAGCAATGGTGGAATAACAAATTTTGATTATTCAATAACTGCTGGAGAATGGCATCATTTAGTAGGGGTTTTTGTGAGCACTTATAACAAACAATTCTATGTGGATGGGGTTAATGTTGGTAATGTGACTACTGAAAGAGTTTTTTTGGGAGAGAATAGAATTTCAGTGGGAACTATTGCAAGGAGTGGATATGTAAGTTATTTTAATGGCTCAGTCGATGATGTAATAATATTTAATAAAACTTTATCTTCTCAAGAAATTTTATCTTTGTATAATGCATCTGCTTCACAATATTATAATAATTTTACTAATCTTAGTATAGGGGCTTATACTTACACTGCTTATGCTCAAGATATTTCTGGAAATTTGAATCAGACAGAAATGAGATATCTAAATATATCTTCTGGAATTGTTGATTATGCTTATGTAAATATTACTTCGCCTTCTGATGGTTCTGAAATAATTCGAGGCGGAGCTGAAACTGCAGAAGATGCTTTGGGAAAAGTTTTTAATAATATTACAATTTCTGCAAAAGTTTATGGAAATGAAAGTTTAACTGGGATTGAAAGTGCGACTTGCAATTTTTATTTTGGAAATAATTTTATTGGAAGCAATGATACAAATTCTTCTGGAGATTGTTCTGTGAGCTATGATAAAAGTGGTTTGGAAAATGGGACTTATGGTGTTTTTGTAAATTACACAGCGTCGGGAAATACAATTGGATTAAGTAATTATTCTGTTTCAGTAAATTTAAGTATTATTTCAATTCCTAACTTTGTAAATAATATTCGAACTGGAAATTATTTTATGATTGGAGATGCGGCAATTTTAATGTTTAATTTTACTAAGAATGGGATTTATTTTGACCCTGATTTTATTTCGATAAATGTTACAAAGTCAGATACGACGCCGATAATTTCTTATTATCAAGTTGGAAGCAATTTAATAAAATTGGGGGCTGGGCAATATTATGCAAAGACAATTGTTAATTCATCTTTTGGAAATTTTGTTAGATGGGAACTTTATGCTTATGATTCTTCGAGAAATATTATTGCGAGTGCGATTGAAGCAGATAGAGACCTTGTTGCTGCAACTGGAAGTGTAAATCTTTCTGTAATAAATCAGAGCGGAAATTCTCTTGGATTTAATTTTAGTTTGTATGATAGAAATAATTATCTTCTTGAAAATAATTCTGTTTCAAATAGTTATAAGAGAAATGTTGCTGTTGATGATAAATACAAAAAATTAGAAATCTTGACGGAAAATTTGAGTTTGGTTTTTTCTGGATTGAATGTTAGCACAAATGTTACAATTTCTCCGCAATTTATTTCAGATTATAGCTATTCTCTTCCTTACGGAATTTCTGAAATCGGCGATGTTGTTGCTTTGAATTCAAGTTTTTTTAATTTTGAAAATACGACGATAATTTTATCTAAAAAAGGATTGAGCATTGATAAGATTTGTCATTGCATTTCTTGGAACTTTATTGATAAAAATTGTTCGACTTGGGAATGCAATAATAGTGTAGATTATAATATGCAAGAAAATTCGACCAATTTTTGGTTTAATGTTTCAAGTTTTTCCGGATATGCTGGCGGAGTTGGATTTACTTCTAATTTAAGTATTTGGGATAGTAATGAAACGCAATTAATTTTAACAGAACAGCAAGCATATTTTTATGCGAATTATACTAATTCATCGACGGGATTATCAATAAATGGGACAGGAGTTAATTGCAGTTTGGAATTAAATATTTCTGGCGATTGGATTTCTTATGATATGAATTTTAATTCGACTTCGTTTTTGTATGAATATAATCAAACTTTTTCTTCTGCTGGAATTTATAATTGGAATGTAACCTGCAATGGAAGTATTTTTAGTTATGAAATTTTAGAAGCAAATGATACAATTGGAATTGCTTTTGTTCCTGATACAACTGCTCCTTATTTTACTTCAATCCCTTCGTCGACAAGCATAACTTATTTAGAAGGATTTGGAGTTGATTTTGAGTCAGATGATGAGACAGCATTTGATAGTTATGCAATTAATTTTTCATCTTTGTTTCAAATAAATTCTTCAGGATTTTTAGAAAATAAAACGCGGCTTGCAGCTGGAACTTATTTAGTTAATGTTTCTATAAATGATTCTTCAAATAATTTGAATTCGACTATTTATGAAATTATCGTCGGAAAAGCTGGCTCTCAGACATCTTTAACTTTTGATAAGATTTCTCCTCAAGAATATCCTATTTCAATTACTCCAACTTGTGCAATAATTTTAGGAGAAGGAAGTGCTGATTTAACAAATGCAACTTCTGGAAATTCTTATATTTTTTCTTCTAATATTTGGAGTTTTAATTGTTCTGTAGATGATTCAGAAAATTATTCTGGAAGTTCTAATTTTTCTAATTTTACAATTTCAAAAAATAATTCTTATGTTTTGAGTTTATCTGCTTCTCCGTCATGGGAAGAGACCGCAGGTGTAGAGACCACAATAACTGGAAGTGGTTGCCCTTCTGAATTGGTTTGTAATCTTACAAGAAATTTGGTTGAAGTTTTGAATCCAGATGTTCAAATATTATCTGCGGGAAATTATGCTTATAATTATTCGTCGTCGGGAAATGAGAATTATTCTGCGAGTTCTATAAATAATAGTTTGACAATTTCTTTAGATTTAATTTATCCTACTTTTTCAAATTATTGGGATAATAATGCAAGTTTAGTTGGAGAGGGACTTGCGGAGTTTAATGTTTCTGTTTTGAATACAAATGGTTCGGTTTATTTGAATATTAATGGAAGTAGTTTTGCGGCGTCGAATTTAACAGCAAATATGTTTAATGTTTCGGTTTATTTAATTAATGGGACTTATTCTTATAATTGGAGTGCGTATGGAAATGGGACTTCTCATAATCTAAATTATTCTAATACAAGAAATTATTTTGTAAATAATTCTCCTGATACCACGTCTCCGAGTGTAAAAATAATTCTTCCTGCAAATACAACTTATTCATCTACAAATATTTCTTTGAATGTTTCATCAACAGCGACGGATATTGACAGCTGGTGGTATTCTTTGAATTTAGGAGAAACTAATACGACTTTCACGCCGAACTCAACTTTTATTGGATCAGAAGGAAGCAATAATCTTTTTGTTTATGTAAATGACTCTTCAAATAATTTGAATTTTTCTTCTGTAATTTTTTCAATTGACACGACTCCGCCATTAATTTTATTTATTTCTCCGATGAATACAACTTATTCTTATGAAAATATTTCTGTGAATATTTCTTCTGACTCGACGAAGTCGTCAATTTGGTATTTCAATGGGACTGCAAATGTTTCTTATTCTGAAGTTCATAATTTGACTCTTGCA
>NZ_JAQTPQ010000028.1 GCF_028712645.1 Flavobacterium sp.
TCTTGGTGTGGCAATGATTATGGCAATTTTAGAATCAAAAACAATCAAACATCCTGCTATCGAGGCTTTGTTTACTATTGATGAAGAAACTGGAATGACAGGAGCTTTGAACCTAAAAGGCGGAATCCTAAAAGGTGAAATCCTCTTGAATTTAGATACCGAAGAAGATGATGAAATCGACATTGGTTGCGCCGGAGGAATTGACGTTACAGCAACTAGAAGTTATCAAGAAGAGGAAACTCCTGAAGATTCGGTTGGTTATACCATTACTGTGAAAGGCTTGAATGGTGGACATTCTGGAATGGATATTCACAAAGGTTTGGGTAATGCCAATAAAATAATGAATCGTTTGTTATTTGATGCTTTCGAGAATTTTGGACTTCAAGTTTCGGAAATTAATGGCGGAAGTTTGCGCAATGCGATTCCGAGAGAAAGCGTTGCCAAGGTTGTCGTTGCTGGAATGTATGACGAAGCTTATGTTTTTGATATGCAGGAAATCATCAACGACATCAAGGCCGAATTCAAAACTACCGAACCGAACCTGACAATTGAAATCGTGAAATGCGATTTGCCGAAAAAAGTAATGGATTTGGGCGTTCAAGAAGGGATTCTTCGTTCGATTTATGCAGCGCACAATGGTGTTTACAGAATGTCAGCCGATATGGAAGATTTAGTGGAAACTTCGAATAATGTGGCGCGAGTTATCATCAAAGAGGGCGAAATTTCTATTGGATGTTTGACGCGTTCTTCAGTAGAAACTTCCAAATTTGATTTGGCAAATGCCTTGCGTTCTGCTTTTGAATTAAGTGGTTGCGAAGTGAATTTGGCAGGTTCTTATCCGGGTTGGAAACCCAATGTAAAATCAGAAATCTTAGATTTATTGGTGAATATTTACGAGAAACAAAACAACGAAAAGCCAAAAGTAGTGGCTTGTCACGCTGGTTTAGAATGTGGAATTCTAGGAACAAATTATCCAGATATGGATATGATTTCTTTTGGACCAACGATTCAAGGAGCGCATTCACCAGATGAAAGAGCTTCGATACAATCTTCTCAGAAATTCTGGAAATTTGTATTGGAAATTCTAGAGAATATTCCTGTGAAGTAAAATTAGTCTCAGTTTTCAGTCCCAGTTTCCAGTTCGACTTTGTTATTTAGTTGCGACTGAAAACTGCGACTGAGTCTGAAAACTTTAAAAACTAATCCCTTTTCGGGCTGTTTTTCTTTTCTCTTTTTTCCTCTTTCTTTTCCTTGGCGGTTTTAAGAGGCTCTTTTTTTACGTTTTTCTTTGCGTCTTGACTTTTTGCCATTTTATGTATATTTAAAGGTTATTTTTCTGTTTTTAAACAAGTAAATATAAAGAATATTTTTTATAAGAAAAAGAGTTTAGGTGTTTTTCGCAAGGCAACCTCGCTATGGTTTCAAAAACAAAAATTCAGCCACGAATTACACGAATTCACACGAATTTGGATGTCGTAATATTTACTTCGTCCGTTCGACCTTTGGTCTCGGGTCAGGAATCTGCCATAGGCAGATAAAATTCGAGTATTTTTTTTAGAATTCTCATAATTCGTGCAAATTAGTGTAATTCGTGAAAAAAAAATTGGTGCTTTTCCCCTGATGGTTTTCATACTTCACCTTATTTCAAGAAATCGCCATCGATGATTAATAAAGTGACACCTTTGTCAGTAATGGAACGGTGCGAACTCAAATCGTCAGAAACAATATACGTCATTCCTTTCGAAAGATGGAATTGCTCACCATTTTCCAGTTCGCTGATAAATTCGCCTTCCAGACAATGCACAATATGTCCTTTTTGGCACCAATGATCCGCCAAATAACCTGATGAATATTCAACTTTGCGAATACGAAGTCCTGCAAATTGCATTGTTTGCCAGTAAGAAGTTCCGGTTTCACCCTTGTGTTCTGTTTTTTCTATATTGCTCCAGTCGATGGTTTGGAATGGGATGGTCATTTGATAAGTTTTGTTATGTTTTGAATTCTCTTTTTTTTAACTAAGTTCCAACTAATAAATAATTAGTTTGCAAATTGAAAACTTTTAATTACATTTGCTTATGAAAATCCTCGTAAAGAAAACGATTTTATTTTATATCAAAAAATATCCAATGGCAGAAACGCCATTATTAATTTGGTATAATGAGTTCTCAAAATTAGAATTCAGCAATTTTAATGAACTCAAAAAAGTATATGGAAACGCAAGTATTGTAAACCACAACAGAGTTGTTTTCAATATAAAAGGCAATGATTTTCGATTGGTGGTTTCAGTTAATTTTTTGCAAACGGCTTGCTATGTAATTTGGTTTGGAACGCACAAAGAATACGACAAGATTAATGTTGAAACTGTTGCTTTTGATACGACAATCTTAACCGATAAAAAATAGAATTATGAACTGGAAAGTATTAAAAACCG
The DNA here is from genome assembly GCF_028712645.1 of Flavobacterium sp. Classification (GTDB taxonomy): domain Bacteria; phylum Bacteroidota; class Bacteroidia; order Flavobacteriales; family Flavobacteriaceae; genus Flavobacterium. The sequence continues at coordinate 2,432 of NZ_JAQTPQ010000028.1, forward strand.
AAGAAGATTACAATATCGCTTCAATGCGATTGATGGAAATATTCCACGCAGAACCGAACACGCCAGAAGGTGATGAGTTAGATTTACTATTGGTTTTGGTAAAAGATTATGATGAAAAACATTATGAATTACCAGAGCTTGATGCACTGGAAGTCATAAAATATAAAATGCAAGAAATGGGGTTGAAAGCCAAAGATCTTGAGCCAATAATAGGAAGTAAAGGACACGTTTCTGCAATTCTTTCTGGAAAACGAGAAATAACCTTAAAAATGGCGCAAAAACTGAAGGATTATTTTAGAATTCCAGCCGATGTTTTTCTGCACAGTGCTTAAAAGGTTTTGCCTTTGTGTTCTGTTTTTTCTATTTCAGTTTATAAAACTCCACTATTTCCCATCTTTCAACCTAACCCAAAACACAAAATAAAACAATATCAAAATCGTCGCAATTCCCGTTACCATAAAGGTTTCGCTTGCTCCAAATTGATACCAAATCAATCCTGCTAATGAACTGGCGAGCATCGTGCATATACTTTGAAAACCAAAAACCTTTCCCTTGGTTTCAGGAGTGGCTTCATCCGAAAGTATGGCATCTCTTGCGCCAGTTCGGATTCCTTTTCCAAAACGGTCGATGGTTCGTGCAAAGAATATCCAAAGAGGATAAATAAAAAATGCCACCACTGGTTTAGAAATAGCACTGAAAGTATAGCCAATTTGCACAAAAGGAACTCGTTTTCCTGAATTGTCCGAAAGTTTGCCAAAATAACCTTTGCTCAATCCAGCAACGGCTTCGGCAACGCCTTCAAGAATACCAATAAGCACAATCGAAAAACCAATGGTTTTCAAATATATGGGCATTATTGGATACAGCATTTCACTTGCCATATCCGTAAACAGACTTACGAACGATAAAATCCAAACAGTGCGCGTGATGTTTTTCAAGGTGGTGGTTTTTTATTTTGTCATTTCGACCAACAGGAGAAATCACATAGCGAGAGCAACAAATGAGATTCCTCCTGCGTCGGAATGACAAATAGACGACGTTTTATTCTTCTCAAATGTAAAAAAAAATCCCCAACTACTTTTCGTAATTGAGGATTGAAATGAGATTGCTTTGCTTCGTTCCTCGCAACTCCTTGCGATGACAGAAGCCAACTGTTAAGAGCCTAAAGGCCAAGTCTCTTTAGCAATCAAGCTTTATTTTTTACTTAAAATAATAACTTACACTTAGCATTGCTAAAAATTTTGTTCCGGGTGTAAAACAAACATCAGTTATTGGCACTGGTTCATTTTGCAAACGAGTTTCAGTAGCAAACGGAGTTTCTTTCCATTAGGTATTCAAGATATTTGGTTTAGAAATAGTAAAATAGTCTTTTAATTAAGACAGACTTATCCTGTTTAAAAAAATATAATAGGAAGTTAATTTGGGATAAATATTTAGTGAAATCAGTTATATTTCTTTTCGTTGATCTAGAATTTTGGGATAAAAAAAAGAAGCCCTGTCGAGTGTCAGCAGTTCAGGGCTTCAAACTAACCAAAATAAAGAAACATTACTTTGTATGGAAATGCACTTTTTAACTAATAAAGTCCTTTAATAAATTGGTAGTCTTTTTCTAATTTGTTTTCTTCGTTGTTTAGCTCTTTTGTTTTTAAAATTTGCAAGGTTGTCGATTTGATTTTTATCAGGAATACGATGGATGCAAAAACGAATACGATAATCATAATGGCAAAAAATTGTGTCATAATTTATTGTTTTAGAGCGTTTTTTTTAATTCAATTTATTTAATAGTTAAAATATACGCTGCAAGTTGATCTAATTGTTCTTGATTGAGTTGCGATTCAAAACCAGGCATTTGTGGATAGTCAGGGCGTTTTTTACCTGGTTTTTTAATCCATTTTTGTAAGTCGGCAATATTGTCTTTGTAAATTTTTGCCATTTCCAGCACTGGTGGTCCAACTAATTTAGTATCTACTTTATGACAAGCTGCACAATATTGATTGAAAACCGCTTTGCCTTTGTCAGCAACAGATAAATCGGAAGTGTTTTCTTGTGCTTGGGCTTGTTTACTTTTGGCAATAGCTTCTTTCTTGATTTGTTGAAATTCTTCTGTTTTTAGTTTTACCAATTCTTGATGTTTTGCCAAAGCATTCATTCGGTAAATCTGACGACCTGAACCCATAAAAACAACAGTAATGGTTATTAGAGTCAATACTTTTTTGAAATCTTTGTCAATTGTACTTTCGTCTCCTTGAATTCCTTTCCACATCATCCACATTGCAGGAAGTGCAATTGCTGCCCCTGTAAAAATGACAAAAACCAGATTCCAACCCAATCCTTTGGACGGTAATGTTAGCAATACCAATGGACCAATCAAAAACTGAACAACCGATGCTACTAATGTTAAGGAATACCCTTTTTTCTTTAATTCATATCGGGTAAAAGTCGGAAAAATGGTTTCGAATGGATAATTTTTTCTGCCCATATACCAATGCAAAAACAAACCTGTAATAGATAAAGAGGCGAAAATAAAGTGAAAATATCTTGGAAAAACATTCGGCAAAGTCATAGCACTGAAAAACCCTTTGACCAACGCCCATTTCTCTGGGAAGAGCATCAAATTGATATTCGTTAAGAAAATAAACGGAATAAACATAAAGATGACAACCGCCAAAGCCAAGATTGAAATATGGATGGCTTTATGGTTTTCTAAAATCTTCCAAGTGTATTTATGCAGATAAGTTAATAGAAAAGCTACGGTAACCAAAGGAATTACGGCTAACCACATTAAACCGGTTAGTGCATTTGCAGAATAAAAATATACGGTGTAAAGCACGTTGATACTCAATAATGGAGCAATTCCCATTACGACCGCCATACTTTTGTTTACGGTTATTGTCGCCGCTATTTCGTGGGCTAAAATATCATATTCTTTATTTTTTAGTCCTTTTATTTGTGACCAAAGTGTTAGCAATGACCCACCAACCATTAGATTCACAAATAGAATATGTGCTAAAAAGGAAACGACAAGTATGATTATTAACAACCATTCTGGTAATGGTAACGGCAATGGAATGTCTTTTGGAACTGGTGTAACGCTTTGTAATGCTATAAATAAACTAGTCAACATCTTATTTGTTTTTATGGATTAAAGCCGAAGCTGTATTGTTTGGATTTATGGAGATTCCTTCTTCTTGTGCGCCTTCCAGAACATCCCCAGTTTGTTGCAAATAGTTGATGTAAACCGCCAGAGCTTCGGCTTCTTTTTCATTTCCAGGAAATTCAGGCATAAAGGTTCTTCCGTTGTGCATATTAGGCATATAGGCTGCCATTGCTCCAATATCTAATGGTTTTCCATTTCCGCTATACATTCTGTCAAAAACATATACAACACTATTGACACCTTGGGCTGTATGACAACGGCTGCAGGCTATTATGAAAACATTTTTTCCTGCTTCGACTTTGTTGTCTTCGGTAACTTCATTTACAGAGGTGTAAGTGGCGTGTTTTAAAATTCCATCTTGTTTGTAAACCACATAATCGTCTTTTAGCAAAAGATTGGAATACATATATTGGCTAATTACGTAAGGTTTTCGAATAAATTCACGAACGCGTTCGAAAAATCCGAGATATGCCATTGCAGTAATTACTGGTATAATAACAAGATAAGGTTTTAGTAATTTTGTTTTATAGATTCCAATAAAGGCTATAATTAAGGTAAAGGCTACTCCTCCAAAAGCAAAATACATTAGTAGATTGTAATATTGGGCAAAAGCAATAGTTCCTACAGCTGTACTCAAATTTTCGGTCATTGCATCTGGCATTGCTCGGTAGTACATATAGGCTGCAATTAGTGAGAGCGGCGCCCAAAACAGCAACCATTTTGAAGCATATTTTACGGCATTAATTCTAATTTCGGTGCCAGCTTTTGTAAATAATGTAATTAAAAACATTCCGAAGATACCGGCAACAAGCATTGCTGTTGGGGTTCTAAAAAAGAGCTGTGGTAAATATATTGGATTAGTGAAACCGTTTAGCAAAGTGTGATTGGTTTCCCAATTGCCAGGATCCATCATAAAACCAAGTATAGAAACAATAATTGCCATTGTTATCCAAGAAAATAAACTTAAATACCAACCAAATTTTATATGACGCAGTTTTGCTTTTAAAGTAGTATTGCTGTTTTTCCAAGTCAGAAAATAAATCATAATCAAAACAACTTCGGTTACAAAAACCAACCATTCCGTAAACCAAGCCCAGTAAAAAACCCGAATTAAACTTCCGATAGATGCTGGACTCACGAGTGCAACCGAAAACCAAATTCCAACGCCCGTCATTGCACCGATGGTTGTTGTAATAATAAAAGCGACTTTCATTATTTTGTACACCATATTGTCCCATTCCATATCGGTGATTTGGTCTTTGCCGCTTCGGGAAACTCCTCGTTGTTCGAGCCAAGTTACAAAGGGCATAAAACCGACAGCCAGTCCGTGATTGATAATAACGTGAAGAATGGCGATGATTGCAATTAGCATTCGATTATTGAGCCAGTCTAAATGAAACATTGGAAAATCCATAATGGTATAAATTTGATTGTGCAAATTTCAGTTAGGTCTGTTTATTTTGCTAAAAATAATAAAGCAGGAAGTTTAGAAAAACGTTCCTGCTTGGTTTGATAAAAGTGTTTTTTTTATTGGTATTTACACTTGTTGATTTAGATTTTCAATCCAGTCATATTGATATTTAGCAGGATATTATTTTTTTGCCAAATATTCTTCAGGTGTCTTTAGAAATTCATCTTTACACATTTTCGAACAAAAACCATATAGTTTTCCTTTATAGTTCGTTGTATCGCTAACGCCGTATTCCGTAATATCCATTTGGCAGTAGAAATCGATTTTGTTATCGTATTTCAATTTGTTAAGCGGATTTTCGGGTTCAATGAGACTTGTTGTTTCTTTTACTATGTTTGCTTCTTTTTGGACACAACTAAAGAATATTGTAGCACAAAGCAGGAATAGTACTTTTTTCATTATAATTTATTTTTAATGGTTATCTTCATTTGAGCAAAGACCAATTATTTTATGAAATATATCGTGCAATTTTTCTAAAGCGGATTTAATTTTTGCATCACTGGCTTTTGCTTTTATCATCGCATCCAATTTTTTACTTTCAGTAGCAAGTTCTTTGGTGGCTTGAACCACTTCTTTAGAATTGAATGGGGCAGGAATAGTTGATTTTGCCAATAAATCGGCTTTCAGAACCATTTCGCCGCTTCGTTCTTTAATAGGTTTTAAGTTTCCTTCTTCGCTAGGATGAAACGTTTGGGACATTACTTGATGAAAGTTTTTAAGTTCTTGCCAATCATCAAATTGTCCTTTCTTTTTTGTAGTTGCAATTGCAAAATTGTTGCTCACTTCGTTCCAATTGATAATATTCCAAAGTGCCGTAAGATAGTCGGTACGTTTGTTTTGGTATTTTAAATAATAGGCGTGTTCCCAAACATCAATAGCTAAAATTGGGTTCCCTTTATTTTCGGCAATATCCATCAAAGGATTGTCTTGATTGGCAGTAGAACAAATGGCTAATTTCCCATCCTGACTCACATATAACCAAGCCCAACCTGAGCCAAATCGAGTAGTTGCTGCCTTGTTGAGTTTTACTTTTAATGTATCTAGGTTGGTAAAACTTTCATTGATGGCCTTTTCTAAATCGGCTGACGGTTTTGTGTTTTTTTCAGAAGTTAAAATTGACCAAAACAATTCGTGATTGAAATGTCCGCCTGCATTATTTCGAATGGCAGGACTCAATTTGGAAGCATTTGAAAAGATTTCATTGATAGACATCTTCTCGGCATCAGTTCCTTTTATGGCTGTGTTAAGATTTTTTACATAAGCAGCGTGGTGTTTACTGTAATGAATTTCCATTGTTTGGGCATCAATGAACGGCTCTAAAGCATTATAGGCATAAGGCAAAGGCTTTTGTGTAAACTGTGCTGATACTGATGCACAGATCAATAAAATGACGGATAGTAATTGATTTTTTTTCATTATTTAAGGGTTTTAATTGTTTTCTTCTTTTCGAAATTGTTCCGGTGTTTTTTGTGTTTGCTTCTTATAAAAGGTTACAAAATAGGAAACGTTTTCAAAACCTAATTTGTCTGCAATTTCGTTTATACTGTAATTTGTAAAATGCAAAAGTCGCTGAGCTTCTATGATAATTTGTTTTCGGATTAAGTCGCCAGCTGTTTGTCCCGTTTCTTCTTTGCAAAGTTTGTTCAGATAATTGGCACTTATATGTAACATATTAGCATAACCTGAAGGCATTTTTTTGGTTATAAAATGGGTTTCGATCAGTTTTTCAAATTGTTGAATTTTGCTTTGCTTTAGATTGCGATTTTTAACAATGCCCATTGGACTGTATAAGCGTTCCAATTCGAATAAAAATATATTCAGATAGGAACGAATTACTTTAGTGGTTTCACTTTTTTGCAAATGAAATTCATCTTGTATGAGTTGCAACAAAATGTCTATTTTTTGCCTTTGAACTTCAGCTAATCGAAAAGAGGTCTTTGATTCTCTGTCTAAAAAAGCAAATTGGCTTAATGTATTGTTATTATATCGCAATGAGAAAAAGTCTTCGGAAAAGCATATTATTTTCCCCGAAGCCTTATTATTTATTTCGATACTATTGATGCAACGTGGCTTTATTATGATGATTTTGGCATCCAAAAGGTTTATTTTTTCGTTGTCAATCTCAATTTTGCCTTGGGCTTGATTGACAATCAATAACGTGTAAAAATTATTTTTATGAGGATACTCTAGTTTAGGAAATTTTTCTAAAAGTCCTTCCAAACGATCTACCCAAAAATGCGCAGAAATTTCATCAAATAAATCGAGGTTGCATACGGGTAAAATTCCTGTTTGCATAGTAATGATTTAATTTAATTAGAATAAAAGCTAAAAAAATTAAGTCATTTTTGGCGGATGAAATATGGAGTAGAGGAAAGTATTTGTGATATTGAAATCTTTTGTAATTATAGCTTTATTTGCTTTATCAGCAGTTATTTTACGATCGAATTGTAATGTGTTTTGAGTATAAAAATAAAGCTGAATTTCTTTCTCTTTTACATTTGGAATTTTTTGTTCTTGTTTGTTGTTTTCTTTGAGTTGCTTGGCTAAAAAGCATTTGCCATAGCATACTGGGATTTTGTCAAAACGATTCACGCATAAATTTTTAGCGATATAATCTTGATTGATGTAGAACGAAGAAATAATCCATAAGTTGCTTGTGCTTTGAAACACAAACGACATAAGAAGAAAATATAGGACTATTTTTTTCATCGGATTCATTATTCTTTCAAGAGTATTTTTATATCACATATCAATCTTTTCGTTTCTAGTGGATTCGTACCATCATAAACTCCTCTGATAAATCTATTTTTATCAACAAGTAAAAATCCACCACTATGAACGTATCCTCCCGGTTCTTTGGAGTCTTTATAAGCAGTTGAATAGTAACTTTTTGAAGCAATGCTGTAGATGCTGTCTCTATTGCCTGTTACAAAATGCCAATTTTTAGTAATCCCTGCACCAATTGTATATTCTTTTAGCCTTTTTATAGAATCTCGTTCTGGGTCTATGGTATGTGACAGAAAACCTACTTTTGGATTATCTTTAAAAACGGTGTAAACTTGACTTAGTTCAGCATTCATTTTTGGGCAAATAGTAGGGCAAGAAAGAAAAATAAAATCGGCTACGTAAATTTTGTTTTCAAAAGTTTTGTTGGTAATAATTGTACTGTCTTGGTCTGTAAAAGAAAAATCTTGAATTTTTGGGTATATAGTGTCATTTCCACTATCTATTGAATTGCCCAAAAAAGGCAATTTTTCTGGTTTGTGTGAGCAATAGCTTAGTAAGCAACCCAAAAGAATGAAAATAATTTTCTTCATTTGGCAAATATACACATTTGACTGATAAATTTATCTCCAATTGTACTGTTTAGAAATCAAAAAAAATCCCCAACTACTTTCGAAATTGAGGAGTTTTGAAAATTATTTAAACCGAAAACAATAACTGATTCGTAAGTCTAACGACAATGATTTTATTGTTTTTCAAACGATGACTGTGCTTTTTTCCCAAATCTTTTTGATACAACTTTTAATTCGGTTAAATTAATATTGCCTTTTTCTACTTCGAGCAGTTCTCTTTGAAGGTTTAGCTTGTCTATAAAATTAATAATACTTAATTTGTTTTGTTTAGAACTAACGATATCAAACTCCAAATATTTTTCAAGAAAATCAGTAAAATTCAATACGAGTTCTTCTTTTTTTTCCAAAGAAGAAATTTTTTTATACGTTCTGTTAATTAAAAAAGATTTGAATAGTATTTCGGTAATATCTCCAAAATCCTTTTCAACTAATCTATTTTTTCTTTCTATTTCTTTTAAAGTAGTCATATCAAATTTCCTCTAAAGTTATCAAATCATCCTGAACTTCCAATACTCTAAAACTTCTGTTGGGTTTAAACAACACTTCTTGCTCGCTAGGCGGATTGTGTAAGCCAAATGTAGCAATTTTTTCGATTTCTTTTCAGCTTTTGGAATAAATTCTAAAAAGGGTTGTTCCAAAACCCATTGCAATTAATCTTGATTTTGTTGAAGATACAAAAGTATTTTCTAAAATTCGGCTATTATTTGCCATTGCAAGTTGGTACTTGTTTTTTTCTTCTTGATTTAGAAAAACGCCACGATATACCAAACCTATGTAATTGGGGAGTTTGTTTATACATTTTTCTAAAAGTAATCCAAATTCTGAATTGTTTTGTCCTCTATTATTTCTTAAATTTTCATTTAGCTTTTCGTAACCATCATTTGAATATTTATAAATAATCGACTTTTCAAAAACAGTTAAGTTGGGTAATTCATTAATCCGTTCAGTTGATTCTATTATTGCTAATTCGACCGACAGATATTGTTTTGTGTATTTTTCAGCCTTTTTCAAATTCAACTTTCTATTAAAATTTTATTTCCCCCAAATGTAAAAAAATCCCCAACTACTTTCGTAATTGAGGATTGAAAAAGAATCTTTATTCTGTTAATGAACTAAAACCCAAGTTCCGTTGGCGATTAAGCTTTCGGCTTTTTTGTATTTCATTTCTTGTGTTTGTCCATTGGCTACATTTTGAATTGTTACCGTATCGTTGCGATTAATTTTTGGTTGGTCACGAACTATGGTTTCTGTAACTTGACGTTGTTGTGTTTGTCCAGCTTCACGATTGGCGCTTTCGCTGCTTACGATTTCGTCTTTGCTTTCGGTGTATTTTTCCTTTTTACGAACTTCTTTTGCTTCTTGAATAGCAGGAGCTTGTTGTTGTGGCAAATCCCCTTTGAACAAGAACGAAATCACTTCTTTATTTACTCCATTTAACATTGAACTAAACAGATTATAGGCTTCGAATTTATAGATAAGCAAAGGATCTTTTTGTTCGTGAACCGCTAATTGAACCGACTGTTTCAACTCGTCCATTTTACGTAAATGTTTTTTCCAAGCTTCATCTACAATAGCAAGAGTGATGTTTTTTTCGAAATCGGCAACCAATTGATTTCCGTTAGTTTCATACGCTTTTTTCAAATCTGTAACTACATTCAAGGATTTTATTCCATCAGTAAATGGAACGATAATGCGTTCGAATTGGTTATTTTTATCTTCATAAACATTTTTGATAATAGGAAATGCTTCTCTGGCGCTACGTTCAGTCTTTTCGGCATAAAATGCGGAGGCTGCTTTATAGACTTTTCCAGTCAATTCTATTTCAGTCAATTTATTAAATTCGCTTTCCGTAACTGGGGAAGTGATAGAAAAATAACGAATCAATTCGAATTCGAAGTTTTTAAAATCATTCGCTAATTTATTATCAGTTGCAATTAAATCGCAAGTGTCATAAAGCATATTGGCGATGTCCAGTTTCAGACGTTCTCCGTGCAAAGCGTGACGACGACGTTTGTAAACCACCTCACGTTGCGCATTCATAACGTCATCATATTCTAACAAACGTTTACGAACGCCAAAGTTGTTTTCTTCGACTTTTTTCTGTGCTCTTTCGATAGATTTGGTCATCATCGAATGCTGAATCACTTCACCTTCTTGCAATCCCATTCTGTCCATTACTTTGGCCACTCTTTCAGAACCAAATAAACGCATCAAATTATCTTCAAGCGATACATAAAATTGGGAGCTTCCTGGATCTCCTTGACGACCAGCACGACCACGTAACTGACGGTCAACACGACGTGAATCGTGACGTTCTGTACCCACAATTGCCAAACCACCTGCAGCTTTTACTTCTGGGGTTAATTTGATATCGGTTCCACGACCAGCCATATTGGTTGCGATGGTTACAACTCCAGGTTTTCCTGCTTCTTCAACAATTTGTGCTTCTTGCTTGTGCATTTTTGCATTCAAAACGTTGTGAGTAACTCCACGCATTTTCAACATTCGGCTTAATAATTCCGATATTTCAACGGAAGTTGTTCCAATCAAAACAGGTCTTCCTGCATTAGATAATTGGGTTACATCCTCGATTACAGCATTAAATTTTTCACGAGTAGTTTTATAAATTAAATCTTCTTTATCTTGACGAACCATAGGTCTGTTAGTAGGAATTTCTACAACATCTAATTTATATATTTGCCATAACTCGCCAGCTTCAGTAACTGCAGTTCCAGTCATACCACCTAATTTACTGTACATTCTGAAATAATTCTGAAGTGTTACGGTTGCGAAAGTCTGAGTTGCATCTTCAATTTTAACGCTTTCTTTGGCTTCAATAGCTTGGTGTAAACCATCAGAATAACGACGACCATCCATAATACGACCGGTTTGCTCATCGACAATCATAATCTTGTTGTCCATAATCACGTATTCAACATCTTTTTCGAAAAGGGTATAGGCTTTCAAAAGCTGTGTCAAAGTGTGAATACGCTCGCTTTTGATTCCAAAATCTTGAAACAATTTTTCTTTTTCTTCTGCTTCAGCGTCTTTACTTAAATTTTTTCTTTCGATTGTAGCAATTTCGGTTCCAATGTCTGGAAGTACAAAAAAGTTACTGTCGGTGTCTCCTGAAAGATATTGGATTCCAAAATCAGACAATTCAACTTGATTATTTTTTTCTTCAATTACAAAATACAAAGCTTCATCGACTTTTGGCATTTCGCGTTTGTTGTCTTGCAAATATTGGTTTTCAGTTTTTTGAAGTAATTGTTTGATTCCTTCTTCACTTAAAAACTTGATTAATGCTTTATTTTTTGGCAAAGCTCTGTAAGCTCTTAGCAATAAGAAACCTCCGTCTTTAGTATTACCGTCCTTTATTAATTTTTTTGCTTCCGATAGAAAACCATTAGCTAATTGTCTTTGTAGATTTACCAAATTTTCAATTTTTGGTTTCAATTCTGTGAATTCGTGACGATCACCTTCTGGAACTGGACCAGAAATAATCAACGGAGTTCTAGCGTCATCAATCAAAACGGAATCGACCTCATCGACAATAGCATAATTGTGTTTTCGTTGTACCAAATCTTCTGGCGAATGCGCCATATTGTCTCTCAAATAATCGAAACCAAACTCGTTGTTTGTTCCGTAAGTAATATCAGAATCGTAGGCTTTTTTTCTGCCTTCAGAATTAGGTTGGTGATTGTCAATACAATCTACTGTCATACCGTGAAATTCGAATAATGGAGCTTTCCAAGTACTATCACGTTTTGCCAAGTAATCATTGACTGTTACCAAATGCACACCGTTTCCAGTCAAAGCATTTAAGTAAAGTGGCAATGTTGCAACTAATGTTTTTCCTTCACCTGTTTGCATTTCGGCAATTTTACCTTCGTGCAAAACCATTCCACCAATCAATTGAACATCGTAATGAATCATATCCCAGGTAATTTGCTTTCCAGCAGCATTCCAAGAGTTAGACCAAATAGCATTGTCTCCTTCAAAAGCAATATAACTTTTTGAAGCGGAAAGTTCACGGTCTTTCGCTGTTGCAGTAACAGTAATTTGAGTATTGTCTTTAAATCTTCTGGCAGTTTCTTTTACCACGGCAAAAGCTTCCGGAAGAATTTCCATCAAGGTTTTCTCTGAAATATCGTAAGCTTCTTTTTCTAATGCATCAATAGCAAGATAAATATCTTCTCGTTTGTCAATATCTTCTGTACTTTCAGCTTCTAATTTAAGAGAAGCTATTTTAGTATCTTTCTCCGATCGGGCTTGTTTTATTTTATCTTTAAAAAAAGTCGTTCGAGCTCTTAATTCATCATTAGATAAAGCGATTAAGGTACTTTCGAAAGTCTTGATTTTAGTTAAATAAGGTTGTAAAGCCTTGACGTCTTTTTGGGATTTATCTCCAACGAAGACTTTTAGTATGCTGTTTATGAAACTCATAATATATTTGTATTTCTATTTTTTTAAAGTGCGTAAATTTAAACAAAAAAAAAGCCTCTTTTGAGACTTTTTTTTGAGATATTGTTTTAATATTCATCCTCATTCCAAAGATAATCTTCATCAGTAGGATAATCTGGCCAAATTTCTTCCATCGATTCATATATCTCTCCTTCATCCTCAATAGATTGTAGGTTTTCCACTACTTCTAATGGAGCGCCAGCTCTAATGGCGTAGTCGATAAGTTCATCTTTGTTAGCAGGCCACGGCGCATCGCTTAAGTAGGATGCTAGTTCTAATGTCCAATACATCTTTATGTCTGTTTAGTTTTGTGCAAAAATAAATTTTTTACTGAATAAGACAAGTAAAAAAACATTTATTTTTTGTTAAAGTTAAGAACGTGTTTTTTGTTTCAAGTTTCATGCTCTAAGTTTCAAGTTTTGAGCCTGTAAACTGCGACTGCAAACTGAATACTATTTCCTCGGAATCCATTTTACTTCGTCAGCGTTTAAATCATTTGACAACTTCCGTGCCAATACAAAAAGGTAGTCAGAAAGTCGGTTTAAGTACTTGATTACAATTTCGGGAATGGGTTCATTATGGTCTAAATGTACCGCCAAACGTTCTGCTCGACGGCAAATGCAACGGGCAATATGACAATATGACACAGTTGTATGTCCTCCTGGCAAAACAAAATGGGTCATTGGAGGAAGCTCACTTTCCATTGTGTCGATTTCGTTTTCGAGTAATTCGATATCGCTTTCTAAAATCCCTAAATTTTGTAACCTGTTTTCGCCACTTTTCAGTACTTCTTTTTCGGGAGGTGTGGCGAGAATAGCACCTACAGTAAACAATCGATCTTGAATTTCAATCAGGATTTCTTTGTAATGCGCATTTATTTCTTGGTCACGAATCAATCCAATATAGGAATTCAATTCGTCAACCGTTCCGTAACTTTCTATGCGAATGTGGTCTTTTGGAACTCGAGTTCCACCAAAAAGTGCTGTGGTTCCTTTATCACCGGTTTTGGTGTAGATTTTCATTTTTGTTGTTTAAGCGGTTAAACGATTAAACGGTTAAACGATTAACCATTTAAACAAATAAACTATTTTGTAGTGTCGCTCTCAATCATTCCATCTCTCATTCTAATGATTCTTTTAGCGTGAGCTGCGATTTCTTCTTCGTGAGTAACTACAATTATAGTATTGCCATTGTTGTGGATTTCCTCTAAAAGTTTCATTATTTCATCTGAGGTTTTACTGTCTAAATTTCCTGTAGGTTCATCAGCAAGAATGATGGATGGGGAGTTAACCAAAGCTCTTGCAATTGCAACTCTTTGTCTTTGTCCTCCCGAAAGCTGGTTGGGTTGGTGATCCATTCTGTCGCTAAGATTCACCTGTTCTAGCACCTTTGTGGCTCGAGCTTTTCGTTCGGATTTTGAATAGCCAGCATAAATCATTGGCAAAGCCACATTATCCAAAGCTGTTGTTCTAGGTAAAAGGTTGAAAGTTTGAAAAATGAACCCAATTTCTTTATTTCGAATTTCGGCTAATTCATCATCTTTCATCTGACTTACGTCTTTTCCGTTGAGGATATAGCTCCCAGAAGTTGGTGTGTCTAAACAACCCAATAGGTTCATTAATGTAGATTTTCCTGAACCCGAAGGTCCCATTAATGCTACATATTCGCCTTTGTTTATTTCTAAATCAATACCTTTTAGAACATAAACGATTTCGTTTCCAAGAACAAAATCTCGTTTGATATTAGTTATTTTTATTAATGACTTGCTCATAGTTTTCAGTTTTCAGTCGCAGTTTTCAGTCGAAATATTCAAAATCAAAAATACGGATGATATTTAGAATAAGTAGTTATTTTTTTAAATTGTTACAGATAAGATTCATAAACTGAAAACTGCGACTGAAAACTGCGACTTTTTTAAACCCGTATCACAAAATGTTCCTTTTCTTGTTCTTTTCTAAAAAACACCAATCCCCATTGAAAGGTATCAATGGTTACGGTAACTTTTGGATGGGTTTTTATGATTTCCCAAGCGGCTTCCATTTCGGGAGACCAATGTATGTCGTCGAAAATCCATACCGTTTCATTGGAAATTGTGGGTAATAAAAGTTCAAAATACTCTAAAGTAGCTTTTTTAGAGTGGTTTCCGTCAAAGTAAATGAGGTGGGAAGCGGGAAGCGGGAAGCGGGAAGTGGAGAAGTATGTTGAAAATTTCGTTAGTACTAATTCCACATTATTGATGTTAAATTTTTGCAATTGCAATTGACATTGATTGGCCGTTTCTGGACAGCCTTCCAATGTTGTAACGGATGCTTTTGGATTGCCCAAGGCCAGGGCAGAAGTGGCCAATCCTAAAGAAGTGCCTATTTCTAAAATACTTTCCGGCTGAAAATAATTCGTGATTCGGAACAATAATTCGGCTCTTTTTCTTGTAATTCCTGCGGTTTTGGCAATCTTGGCAATTTGCCTTGTGTTGGATTTAAATACTTTGGAACCCGCTCCAAAATCGGTTACTTCAATTGTTTTTTTATTTGCCAAAAGCGATTTTCTATATTCCTTTAAAATGGAATACTCGGGTTTTGACTTCTTTTCATAAAAACATTTGGTTATCAAATGGAACACAAATGGCGAATGCACGGCGTGTTCGTTTTTCGAATGCCAAAGGAATTTTAGGTAGGATTTGATTTGGAATAACATAGAAACTTTTAGAAAAAGCGAAGATACAAAAAACTTATAAGGCGAGAATAGAAGTTAGCTGTTTGACTTTAAACACTATATTTGCAGCCTTTAAATTAATTGATTTTATATGAATATTTTTAGAATTTTATCTTCTAATGACGGCTCCATCAATGAACCTAATGTTAGTTCTTTTTTGGCCTATTTGCTTGACCCAAATGAAGACCACGGTTTTTCAAGCCTTTTATTGCAAAGTTTTTTAAATAAAATTGTAGCTGTTGATAATGAGTTTCTTAAAAAGATTCAATTTGTAGGCAAGATAACAGATTTGTCTAAGTCTTCGGGTTATTCGATTAATATCTTGCCTGAATTGACAGTAAATATTGAAAGCAAGAAAAAAAGAAGAGACATAGATATTGTCTTGGAAATTATTGAGGATAAAACGAAGGAAATTCTCTACTCAATTTGTTTGGAGAATAAAATCACGGATTTGTCCATTAGCAAAAATGATTCCCAATTAGAAGATGAATTAAATGGTTTAGAAGCATATTATAATGAAATAGGCATAAAACCTGAAATTTATGTCATTTATCTAACGCCAACACCTTCTTATATTGCTATGCAGTCCTTTGATAAATTAGAATATAAAAGGAAATGCCATTTGTTTTGGAATAAAGCAGATGACTCCGTTTTTAATATGTTGCTTAAGATATTTAATGACGAAAATAATGGTTTAATTGACCCAATCAATAATCAATCTTCTTATTTGATAAAGTCGTTCCTTTCGTTTATTAACACAGATTTTAAAAGCTATATTGAAGAGAAAAAGGAAAAACTAGAAAAGAAAAATTATGGAAAACCTGTAATTGATCTTTTAAATGATTTTGCAAATACTTTAAGTTTTGAAAATGAATATCAACTTGAAAATATAAAGAAGGACTTTTCAAGCTATGTAAAAATTAATACAGAAAAGGATTTGGTTAAGAATACAAGAGATGCTCATATTAATCTGTCAATTGTTAATGAAAAAAATAGAGCTCATTACAATGTAAAGAAACCGGATGATGTTCGGAAAAATGTTTTTTATTATGTGGATGATTCTAAAAGGACTATAAAACGATTCAAGTTAGAGAATAATAGTAATGTCAAGATATTTTTTAATGATGAAGGGGAAATTAGATACATAGATTCTGATGAATTGAGAATTAAAAATTTAGAATAAATGACATCAATACTAGAAAACAAAACCACCATAACTTCGGAAGAAATTGACCGATGCATCGCTATTTTGGCACAATTGAACACAGACACAGACCAAATATTTGATATCCCGAAAGAGCAACGAACCGAATTACTCAAAGCAGCTGGACAATTTTCACGTCCTAATCGTGATGAGTTGGCCAAAAGAAAGAAAGACGGAAAAGCTGTCGCTAAACGCAAACAGGAAAAGAAAGACAGAACTGCTCGTAAGGAAACCGGAATTCGATATGCCCGGGAAGCAAGTGTGTTTGTCGCTCCAAAACTGTTGGCTTCACACGATTTGGAACTCAAAGAACAATTAGAACTCGAAACTCCCAGAAAGTGTTATGTCTGCAAAACAGAGTTTACTAAGATGCACCATTTTTACGATTCGATGTGTACGGATTGTGGCGATTTTAATTATGCCAAACGTTTTCAAACCGCCGATGTAAAAGGGCAAATTGCAGTGATAACAGGTTCTCGATTGAAAATTGGTTATCATATTACTTTAATGCTTTTGCGTGGCGGTGCGACTGTAATTGCTACGACTCGTTTTCCAGTAGATTCTGCTTTGCGATTTTCTAAAGAAGCCGATTTTATGGAATGGGGACATCGCTTGAAAATTCACGGATTGGATTTAAGACACATTCCGAGTGTGGAGATTTTCTGCAATTTTATTGAGCAAAAATATCAGCGTTTGGACATTCTCATCAATAATGCAGCACAAACAGTGCGACGACCAGCTGGGTTTTATTCGCATTTGATGGAAAACGAAGAATTACCAATAGGTTCTTTACCAAAAGATGCCCAAGAATTATTATTAGATCACACCAATTGTTTGGATGAATTAAAAGTCCTGACAACAGGTTTTTCATCCAATGAGAATATGCCAGTGACTTGGCACGGACCAGAACCAGGAATTGGTTTGCGGGCTTCCGCCAAATTATCGCAGATTCCCTATTCGTTTGATAATGCGTTGGTGGCACAAGAAGTTTTTCCCGAAGGCGAACTCGACGCCGATTTGCAGCAAGTCGATTTGCGAAAAACCAACAGCTGGCGTTTGCGTTTGGGACAAATTGAAACCACCGAAATGATTGAAGTGCAACTCGTAAATTCAGTTGCGCCTTTTGTATTGTGTAACCGACTTTCCGAAGTGATGAAGAAAGACAATACGGGACAAAAACACATCATTAATGTTTCGGCAATGGAAGGAAAATTCCATCGTTTTTTCAAAGAAGACCGTCATCCGCATACCAATATGGCAAAAGCGGCTTTGAATATGCTGACGCATACTTCATCAGGAACTTTGGCAAAAGCTGGAATTTTTATGAACTCCGTAGATACGGGTTGGGTAACCGATGAAGATCCCGCAGAATTGGCCAAAAGAAAACAGGAAGAAGAAGATTTTCAACCACCATTGGATATTGTTGATGGAGCTGCCCGAGTTATGGATCCGTTATTTGACGGAATTAATACAGGAAAACATTGGTGCGGAAAGTTTTTGAAAGATTACAATCCGATTCCGTGGTAAAAAGTCAGTCCCAGTTTTCAGTCTCAGTTTTCAGTCTTGGATGATTAAATAGTACATCCAAATTTATTCGGATTGTTAATCATATAATTAATTAGTTTCCCAATTTCAATACTTTTATTGTTAAGATTATCGAAGGTTTCAATATTGATATATTCACATTTTAGAGAAAATTCAAGCCATACATTTGTTTCGGAATTTTCAGCATCACTATCGGTTAGTTTGCTAATAAAATGGTTTACATATCGTCTTTTTCTATATGATTCAGCAATATTTGCAGGCACACTTCTTGATGAACGTCGAATTTGATCAGTTAAGGAATATTTTTCTTCTTTTGGAAATGATTTTGAAAGTTCAAATATTTCCATTGCTAATTGAAATGACTTTTGATAAGCTAATAGTTCCCTAAAATCCATATTGATTATATTTAAGTTTAACAGTCTCAGTTTACAACAACTGATTTTTTTTTCTCATTGTACATTCCAACACTGAAAACTGCGACTGCGACTGAAAACTATCGGCTCGATGAGTTCTCCTAATTTACTGAAATTAATTTCACATCAAAAATAAGTACCGAACCTCCAGGAATACCATTGTAGTCATAATTTCCATACCCTAAATGAGCAGGTATCAAAAGAATCCCGTTTCCGCCAGTTTTAAAATGTGGAATACCTTCTGTCCAGCCTTTTATAACTTGATTCAAACCAAATGAGATTCCTGCTGCACTACTTTGATCAAACACGCTTCCATTAGTAAAATAACCTTTGTAGGCTACAGTTACATTTGATGTTGCCGTAGGTTGCGTTCCTGTTCCGGGATCATTAATCACATAATACAAACCGGTATCGCTTCTTTGTGCAGTTAAATTGTTTTTGGCAATATAGTCCTTAATTTCCAGTTCGTTTTTTGCAACATAATCAATTTCTGCTCCTTTATCTTTGGAACAAGAAATGAAAAGAGTCAAGGCTAGCAGGGCAGTTAAAAGGTGTTTCATTAGTAATGGATTTTTTTTGAATGGCAAATATAGTAAAATTTGTTAGGGTAAGTAGATGAGTTTTATAAAATGAAAAACCACGGCAGAATCAGATTTAGTAGTTGTTTTTTTGCTCTCGTTTGTGGGCACAGAATGCAATTCTGCGCTAACAGTATACGAGATGATTTTTGTATATTCGAGCAATCAGGTATTGTAAGATACTTAGTGTATTTTAAGTTAGCTGATATTTTCTTTAATTTTTTTATATAAATCAGCTATTGAATCA
>NZ_JAQTPQ010000252.1 GCF_028712645.1 Flavobacterium sp.
CACCACGCAAAACGTACACATATTATCGCAACCACGTGTGATGGAAACAAAAGCCGAAACTCCATTCGAATTCAATCGAACGGGAGAAATATCGCCATAGGTTTCATCTTTCGACAAAATCACGTTAATAGCATCGCGACCTTCTTCGACTTCGCTCAATAAATTGGGTAAATCTTTATACGCATCAGGGCCAACAACAAGATCGACAATTTTTTCTTCTTCTAGAAACTGGCTTTTCAAACGTTCGGCCATACAGCCCAAAACGCCAACTTTCATCTTCGGATTGGTGCGTTTCACCGCATTGTATTTCTCTAAACGTTTTCGGATTGTTTGTTCTGCTTTGTCCCGAATCGAACAGGTATTTACCAAAACTAAATCAGCTTCTTCAAGGATTTGCGTGGTATTATATCCGTTTGACGATAGGATGGAAGCCACGATTTCGCTATCCGAAAAATTCATCGCACAGCCGTAACTTTCTATAAAGAGTTTCTTGGTATTCTCCGGTTTATAATCTAAAACTAAGCTTTCGCCTTGCTTGCTTTCTTCAATAATCTTTTCCATAGTCACTTTCAAAAGTGTGTTTTAATAAGAATGCAAAGTTACAATTATTTGAATGAATCTGACAAGATGTCAGCCGAAGAATTAACAGTATTTTATAACAAAAACCCTTTCATAGTTGAGTTTCTGAAAGGGTTATGTAGGTTTTAAATTAAATTCTGATTACTGCAAAACCAAATACAAACTAGCCGCCAATGCCGCTCCAACAATTGGTCCTACAATAGGAATCCAGGCATAAGCCCAATCGCTACTTCCTTTTATAGGCAAAATAGCGTGCATAATTCGTGGTCCTAAATCCCTCGCAGGATTAATGGCGTAACCAGTTGTTCCGCCCAAAGACAATCCAAGAGCCCAAACCAAAATTGCCACTGGCAAAGCACCAATGGTGCCAAGACCAATTTTTGCAGTTGAATCAGCACTTAAAGTAAGTTCAGGACCGGCGATATAAAATATCACGAAAATCAAGACAAATGTCCCAATGATTTCGCTGGTTAAATTAGAGAAAGTGTTTCTAATGGCTGGGCCAGTACAAAAACAAGCGAGTTTTCCGCCTTCGTCTTCGGTAATGGCAAAATGGTCTTTGTGAAACAACCAAACCAAGAATGAGCCAAGCATTGCGCCAATTAATTGGGCAAGAATATAAATTCCAACTTGGTTCCAAGCAAATTTTCCTGCAATCGCCAAAGCAAGGGTTACTGCGGGATTCAAGTGAGCGCCGCTTATTGGGCCAGCAACCGTGACACCAACAAATACGCCAAATGCCCAACCGGCGGTTATTACAATCCAACCTGAATTGTTTCCTTTGGTTCCTGATAAAACTACGTTGGCAACAACGCCGTTGCCTAATAAAATAAGAAGCATTGTGCCTATAATTTCTGCTATAAATGGAGTCATAAAGATTTTTGATTTAAGATATTTGATTTACGATATTACAATTTATTAGCTTGGAATTCCCCCTTCGGGGGTTAGGGGGCTATCCAATTTTTAGTTCTTCCTATTGCTTTTTCCCAGTTTCGAATTAATTTATCTACTGCATCTTTCGGCATTTTTGGTGAAAATACACGGTCGATTGACCATTGTTCTTGTAAATCGTCTACGCTTTCCCAATAACCCACTGCTAATCCAGCCAAATAAGCAGCACCTAAAGCCGTTGTTTCGAGAGTTTTTGGTCGAATGACTTTAAATTCAAAAATATCAGCTTGGAATTGCATCAATAAATTATTGGCAACTGCTCCGCCATCTACACGAAGTTCTTTTCCTTTTGTTCCGGAATCAGCTTCCATCGCTTTAACCAAATCATAAACTTGATAGGCAATTCCTTCCAATGTAGCTCTTGCAATATGAGCATTTGTAGTTCCTCTGGTGATTCCGAAAATTGCGCCTCTTGCATATTGATCCCAATAAGGTGCACCCAAACCAGTTAAAGCAGGAACAAAGTATACGCCTCCATTGTCAGGAACGCTTGCCGCCAAGGTTTCTACTTCTTCGGCAGAATTAATCATTTTGGCACCGTCGCGTAACCATTGAACGGCTGCGCCACCAACAAATACGCTTCCTTCTAAAGCATAAGTTGTTACGCCATTGATTTTCCAAGCAACTGTTGTGAGTAAATTATTTTTGGAATATACCGGTTTTTCGCCAGTGTTCATCAACATAAAACAACCTGTTCCGTAGGTGTTTTTTACCATTCCGGGGTCGGTGCATAATTGTCCAAAAAGAGCCGCTTGCTGATCTCCGGCAACTCCGGCAATTGGAATTTGTGTCGTGAACAGCGTAGGGGAAGTTTCTCCGTAAATTTCGCTACTTTGTTTCACTTCAGGCAACATCGCTTTTGGAATAGAAAATAATTGTAATAATTCGTCGTCCCATTCCAAGGTGTGAATGTTCAAAAGCATCGTCCTACTGGCATTGGAAACATCGGTCATAAAGGATTTGCCGCTTGTTAGTTTCCAAATAAGCCAAGTGTCAACGGTTCCAAAGCATAGTTTTCCTTGTTCAGCTTTTTCGCGAGCACCTTTGACATTGTCTAAAATCCATTTTAATTTTGTCGCCGAAAAATAGGCGTCCAAAACCAAACCTGTTTTTTGTTTAATCATATCAATATAGCCTTTCTCTTTCAATTCGTCGCAATATTTTGAAGTTCGGCGATCCTGCCAAACAATGGCATTGTAAACAGGTTCGCTGGTTTCTCTATCCCAAACAATAGTAGTCTCACGTTGATTGGTAATGCCAATTGCTGCGATTTCCTTTCCGGAAATGCCTTTTTTTGCAATAACTTCTGCAGCAACGCTAATTTGGGAGGACCATATTTCATTGGGATTGTGTTCTACCCAACCCGGTTTTGGGAATATTTGTTCAAAAGGTTTTTGAGATACATTTACGATTTCTCCGTCGTGGTTAAACAGGATTGCTCTGGAAGAAGTCGTGCCTTGGTCAAGGGCTAGGATTAATTTATTTTCCATTTTGGTTGGTTTATGGTTTTTATTTGTCATAAAAATAGTTATGACTTTTCACTTTGACTTATTTTGTATTCTTCTTAAAATATATTTTACCGCAGATTACTTCGTCAGTTCGACCTTTGGTCTCGGGTCGCAGATTAAAGAAGGTTTAAAATAAATCTGCGAATCTGCGGTTAATTTTTTTTATTCCAATCGAAATTCCTTCAAAAGAAATCCATTAGCTACTGTTTTAAATGCTGCGATTTGATTTTGTTTCCAAGTGTCATCGTAACCCAATTCTTTGGCTAATAAATCTCCCACTTTTTCACAAGAATCAATTGCTGCGCGGGCATCCAGAAATAGTAATCGTACACGTCTTGCCAAAACATCTTCTATGGTTCTGGCCATTTCGTAGCGAATTGCCCAAGCCACTTCGGCCATTGTGAATTCATAATTCGGATGCAATTTTGCTTTTAATTCGGGTTCGTTTTCTTGTAATTGCAAAATTTCAGGAATATCAGTTCCATAAATATAAAGATGGTTTTCACGGTCTAATGTACTGGTTTTTTGATTCCCGTGAATAGAAATATTTTCTGTTTTGCAAACCGACTTTTGTAAATTATGCACGCTAATGGCTTTCTCTATAATGTCTTCGGCAATTTTCCGGTAGGTTGTCCATTTTCCGCCTGTGATGGTAATCAATCCGGTTTCGGAAACAATTATTTTGTGACTTCTGGAAACTTCTTTGGTACTTTGTCCTTTTTCTTCTGGAGCGGCTAAAGGTCTTAATCCTGCAAAAACGGATAAAACATCGGTTCTGGTTGGTTTTTTCGACAAGAATCTTTGGGCGGTTTCAAGCACAAATTCTATTTCTTTTTCTAATGCTATTGGTTCCAGTCTATGGCTTTTTATCAATGTATCCGTTGTGCCAACAACAATTTTGTCGTGCCAAGGAACAGCAAAAAGCACTCTGCCATCACTTGTTTTTGGAATCATCAAAGCATTCGTGCTTGGTAGAAAAGATTTATCAAAAACCAAATGAATTCCTTGGCTTGGCACAATATATTTTTTATAAACTTTGTCATTCATCTTCATAATCGAGTTGGTAAAAACACCAGTTGCATTAATTATTGCCGTTCCTTTTAATTCGTGTTTTTCGCCCGTTTCCTGATCTTCTGCAATGACACCAAAGACTTGATGATTTTTGTCTTTTAGAAGATGGATTACTTTGGCATAATTCAAAACACAAGCGCCTTTTTCGATAGCAGTTTGTGCCAAGTTAATTGCCATTCGAGAATCGTCAAACTGCCCGTCGTGGTAGATAACTCCATTTCGCAATCCTTTTTGCTCAATCGTGGGAAGTAATTCTATGGTTTTTTTCTTCGAAATGTATTTGGATTTACCTAAGCTTAAACGTCCTGCCAATAAATCATAAATGGTAAGTCCGATGTTGTAAAAATAGCCGCCCCACCAGTTGTAGTTTGGGATTATGAAAGATTGGTTTTTGACTAAATGCTCGGCGTTTTTTGCCATTAAACCTCTTTCTTTTAGGGCTTCTATAACTAAGGAAATATTTCCTTGTTCTAGATAACGAACTCCGCCGTGAACTAATTTTGTGCTTCGGCTGGAAGTTCCTTTGGCAAAATCTACCGCTTCTACCAAGATTGTTTTGAATCCACGGCTTGCCGAATCCACGGCGGTTCCTAATCCACTAGCGCCACCGCCAATTATGATTACATCCCAATTTTGGGTTTGTTGGAGTTTTGCTAATTGTTCTGATCGTTTCATTTTGTGGTTTTATTCAAGTCGATATGGTTTGATTAGTAAACATAATGAAATAAATCCGAACAAAAAAAACATATTTATGTTCTTTATTTCAAGTGTATTATAGGTGGAAAAATTTTAAAAATGAATTCAAAATCTCAATATTTAAAAAAAACTTCTACTTTTGTCCCAGAAAAACAAAGCAATGGCAAAGAATTTAGTAATCGTTGAGTCCCCTGC
>NZ_JAQTPQ010000253.1 GCF_028712645.1 Flavobacterium sp.
AAAAACGTTTCCGAATAGATTCAGTAATTTCGGAAACGCCATATATCACTGCGAATATTATAGAAGTTGCAGAAAAGAGACCTGGAAAACAAGATACGGAATTCTTAGCCATACTTGATTCAATCAAAGAATTGGCCATTCAAATTATAAAAGAAAGTCCAAACATTCCTACTGAGGCAACGTTTGCTATCAAAAATATTGAAAGCCAATCGTTTTTAATCAATTTTGTTACTTCCAATATGAGTTTGTCTGTTCAGGAAAAACAAGATTTATTATCAATCAATGCATTGAAAGAACGTGCGCTAGAAACGCTTCGTTATATGAATTTAGAGTTGCAAAAACTCGAATTGAAAAATGACATTCAATCTAAAGTACGTTTTGATTTAGACCAACAGCAACGTGAATATTTCCTTCATCAGCAAATGAAAACCATTCAAGAAGAATTGGGTGGTGCTTCACAAGAAGAAGAAATGGACGAAATGAGCCAAAAGGCTAAAACCAAAAAATGGGACGCCAAAACCCAACAACATTTTGAAAAAGAATTGGGGAAAATGCGTAGAATGAATCCGCAAGCACCTGATTTTGGTATTCAAAGAAATTATTTGGACTTGTTTTTAGAATTGCCTTGGAACGAATATTCCAAAGATAATTTCGATTTGAAACGCGCTCAAAAAATTCTTGACAGAGACCACTTTGGATTAGAAGATGTCAAGAAAAGAATGATCGAACATCTCGCAGTTTTAAAATTGCGAAATGATATGAAATCGCCAATTATTTGTTTGACAGGACCTCCGGGAGTTGGTAAAACATCTATTGGTAAATCAGTTGCCGAAGCTTTAGGAAGAGAATATGTGAGAATATCATTAGGAGGTTTGCGTGACGAAGCAGAAATTCGAGGACATCGTAAAACCTACATTGGCGCAATGCCGGGACGAATTATTCAAAGTTTGAAAAAGGCTGGAACATCAAATCCAGTTTTTGTTTTGGATGAAATCGATAAATTATCCAATAGCCACCAAGGTGATCCTTCATCAGCTTTGTTAGAGGTTTTAGATCCAGAGCAGAACAATTCATTTTACGATAATTTCCTTGAAATGGGTTACGATTTATCGAAAGTAATGTTCATTGCCACGTCAAATAATATGGCCGAAATTCAACCTGCGTTGAGAGATAGAATGGAAGTTATTAGAATGTCGGGTTATACTATCGAAGAAAAGGTAGAAATTGCTCGTCAGCACTTGTTTCCACGACAATTGAAAGAACACGGTTTGACTACCAAAGATTTAAGCATTGGAAAAAAACAATTGGAAAAAATCGTCGAAGGTTATACTCGTGAATCTGGCGTTCGAGGTTTAGAAGCAAAAATTGCGCAAGTAATTCGAAATGCTGCCAAATCAATTGCGATGGAGGAGGAGTACAACAAGAAAGTTACTGACGAAGATATTGTGAAAGTTCTTGGGGTTCCAAGATTAGAAAGAGATAAATACGAAAGCAATGATGTTGCTGGAGTTGTTACTGGATTGGCTTGGACAAGTGTTGGTGGAGATATCCTCTTTATTGAATCCTTGATTTCTGCTGGAAAAGGAGCAATGACCATCACAGGAAATCTTGGTACAGTGATGAAAGAATCTGCAACCATTGCTTTAGAATATATTAAAGCAAATGCAGCACTTGTGGGAATCAATCCAGAAGTTTTATCAAAATACAATATTCATTTGCACGTTCCGGAAGGAGCAACTCCAAAAGATGGACCAAGTGCAGGAATTGCTATGTTGACTTCCTTGGTTTCTGTTCTTACCCAAAAGAGAGTGAAAAAAGGACTAGCAATGACAGGAGAAATCACTTTACGTGGGAAAGTATTGCCTGTGGGCGGAATAAAAGAAAAGATTTTAGCAGCTAAAAGAGCTAACATCAAGGAAATTATATTGTGCCACGAAAACAAAAGTGATATTGATGAAATAAAACCTGAATATATAGAAGGTCTTACTTTTCATTATGTAAAGGAAATGAACGAAGTTTTGAAAATTGCTATCACAGATCAAAAAGTAAAAAACGCAAAAGTACTTTAGTGTTTATATTTCATAAGATAATTCCATCCTGATGATTCGGGATGGAATTTTTGTTTAATGTTAATTTACTTCAAAACTTCGAAAGTTAAAACAGGAAATTATGCCATTATAATTTTATCTTCGCAATTGCGTTTTACTTTACAGAATATCAATTATAAATATGCAAAAAAAACTTTTATTATTCTTTTTATTTTCGGTTTGTACTATGTCTTACAGTCAAATAGGAGGTAAGTATGTATATCAGTTTTTAAATATGGTAACATCGCCACGACAAGCTGCTTTGGGAGGAAAAACAATTACCATTTATGATGACGATGTTAACCAAGCTAATTTTAATCCTGCAACAATTAATGCCGATATGGATAATCATTTGGCTTTAAATTATGGTAGTTATTTTGGAGAAGTTGCTTATGGTACAGCCTCTTATGCTTATACGTATGACCGTCATTTACAAACTTTTCAAGCGGGTATCAATTATGTGAATTATGGAAAATTTGAGGGTTATGACGAAAACGGTCAGCCTACATCTCAATTTTCGGGAAGTGAAACGGCACTTTCTTTTGGATATGCCTATAATGTTCCTAATTCGAATCTCTTTTTAGGAGCCAATGCAAAGCTGATTTCCTCCACTCTAGAAAGTTACAGTTCTTATGGTGGTGCAATTGATCTTGGTGCCCTTTTTATAGATGAAGCAAACGATGTCAATTGGGCTTTTGTAATTAGAAATATAGGAACACAGTTTACAACCTATTCAGGTTTAAATGAAAAATTGCCTCTTGAAATAATGGCAGGTGTTTCTCAAGAATTAGAAAATGTCCCAATTCGATGGCATCTTACCTTAGATAATTTACAACAATGGAATATTTCATTTGCCAATCCAAACCAAGCTCAAACCTCGCTAGATGGTAATTCGAATCAGAAGAAAACATCAGTTTTTGGTAATGCAATGCAACACGCAATTTTTGGGGTGGAGCTTTTTCCTAAAAGAGCCTTCAATTTAAGATTGGGATATAATTTTAGACGTGCAAAAGAATTACTAATTTTGGATCAACGAAATTTTTCTGGAATATCTCTTGGTTTTGGACTCAAATTGAATAAACTAAAATTTAATTATTCCTATTCAAAATATACTTTGGCAGGAAACACAAGCTTGTTTGGCTTGACTATCAACTTTCAGGAATAATTTGTTATAACTTTAAATTTTTAGATTTTGAAAAAAATTACAATAGCAATTGACGGATTTTCTTCTACGGGTAAAAGTACCTTGGCAAAAGAATTAGCTAAGCACTTAGGATATGTTTATGTAGATACTGGAGCTATGTATCGTGCTGTTACTTTTTATGCAATGCAAAATGAATATATTGGAAAAGATTTTTTTGACAAAGAATTACTAATTAAAAGTTTAGATTACATCAAATTGGTGTTCAAATTTAATTCAGATATAGGTTTTGCCGAAATGTATTTAAATGATGTAAATATTGAAAAGGAAATTCGAACTCTAGAAGTTTCTAATTATGTGAGCAAAGTGGCTGAAATACCTGAAGTGCGATCAAAACTTGTTGAACAGCAAAAGGAAATGGGAAAAAATAAAGGCATTGTGATGGATGGAAGAGACATTGGTACAGTTGTTTTTCCTGATGCTGATATTAAAATATTTATGACTGCAAGTGCTACTACTCGGGCAGAAAGGCGTTATAAGGAACTTATTCAAAAAGGAGATAATGTTAGTTTTGACGAAGTACTTAAAAATGTACAAGAACGTGACTATATTGATACTCATCGAGACGATTCTCCTCTTATTAAAGCAGATGATGCTCTAGAGTTAGATAACTCAAATATTTCTAAGTCTGAACAATTTGAAAAAGTACTTAGATTGTTGAAGTTTTAGATTTTTAATTTTTCCCTCCGCTGCACGAATCCTTTCGTGTGGTATATGTGTGTCTCGTCCTGAAATAAGTTTACAGTTTTATAGTTAATCCTAAAATAGAGTTACATCGGCACACCATAATTCATTTAGGTTTAGATGTTTTTATTGGATGATAATCATCCGATTTTTTTTTATTCTTTCTTGCTTGAAATCCAAGTAAGCGACAATATTTATAAAAAGTAGATATGACTGTCCGCTAAGCGGACTAATAACTCAACAAAGCCACACGGATGACACAGATTAAACGGATTTTTGCTGATATAAATATAAAAATCCGTTTTTTTATTGCACTCACTGTCTATTGAGTTTTGAAAAAAATTAATTTTAAAATTTGTAGGAAATCTATATATTATTAAAATATAATTGTGTATTTCATCGATTTTATTTGTATTTTAAACGATAAAAGTTGTAAATTTATATAAGAATTAAAAAAATAAGTTCATAAATATAATAACATAAAGCAGTTTGCCCCACAATCTACTTTAAACTTAACAACCTAATATCATGAAAGCAAAATTACTTAGTGTACTATTGCTAGTTGCAATTGTATTCACAATGAACTCTTGTTCAACAAACGATACAGAAGCACCTGTACCTGCTGCATCTAATCTTAAAGCCGTAAGTTATACTTATACTTCTACTGAAATAGAAGCAATGGATTTGATAAACTCTTATAGGGTTAGTGTTGGTTTAAAAGAATTGCAACCCATTAACTATATTTCTGTTAAATCTGAGCAACATGACAACTATATGATCGCAAATAACGTGGTTAATCATAACGATTTTGTAGCTCGTTCAGAAGATATTATGAAAGTCGTGGGTGCTAAAACGGTGAGCGAAAATATTGCTTATAATTACAATACTCCACAAGCTGCCTTAGATGCTTGGTTAAACAGTCCTTCTCATAAAGAAAATATTGTTGGCGATTTTACTCACTTTGGAATTTCTATCAGATTGAATGCTGAAGGAAAAAAATATTACACTAATATCTTTGCAAAAAT
>NZ_JAQTPQ010000254.1 GCF_028712645.1 Flavobacterium sp.
ATCTTCAAGATATATATCTGAAAAACGATTGTTCACATTACTATTATCGTTTCTAACTCCTACTATTGTAGTATTCGGATTTGTAACATAGACATTATTAACATCGGCTGCCGATCCATTAGGATCAATTAAAGCTAGTACGGCATGATCCTCTAACGCTTTTAAATAACCAGAACCTGTGTTAGGGTCTTCTCCAGTTATTCTTAATGCGTTCAACACTTTGTTACCAAAAGTAGCACTAAAGAAAATGTTCATATCAAAATTTCCGTAGTTAAATTTATTGTTAAATCCGAACTGAACTTTAGGAATAGAAGAACCTAAATATTTTCGATCTCTTGGTGTGATTTCTCCATCTCCATCTAAATCTTTGAATTTACGGTCACCATACCATACCCCACCAAAACCTTGTTTAACTTCTAATACTTCTCCTTTTGAATTTGTAGGCAAAGCATGTGTTTTAAAATCTTCGGCAGTAGCAAAAATTCCATCTGATACATAGCCATAAAAATCACCTATAGATCCTCCAACCACAGTTTGAGTAACTACCTCAGCTGAATTTCCATAAGTCCCAATCAATGAAGCTCCATCAGTATTCAATTTTAATACTTTATTTTCGTTATGCGACATAGTAAAGTCTGCATTCCAACTAAAGTCTTTGTTGCGTACAATTGCTGCACTAAAGGTTAAATCGTATCCTCTGTTTCTAACCTTACCAATATTAACATAAGGAGCACTTATGGCACCTGGAGAATATCCTGGAGAAGTTCCTGAATAAGCTGGCAATGGAATTTGCATTAACAAACCATCGGTAGATCTGTCATAGACATCCAAAGTCAATCCATATCTCCAATTAAACATTCTTAAATCTAAACCTGCATTAGAGTACTTTGTTTTTTCCCATTGTATTCCTGAATTTCCCATACTTGAAATAAGTTGTGCTATTCCAGACAAACCATTAGGCATTGTTTCGAGCATTGTTACATAGGCATTGTCTCTAATGTTTTGGTTGTTGGTAAGACCGTAACCCAATCTTAATTTAAGCTCATTGATTGTTTTGCTGTCTTTTAAGAATTTTTCATTGTTCAATTTCCAAGCAAAAGAACCTGAATAAGTATTAACCCAACGGTTTACAGGTGCAAATTTCGAAGAACCATCCGCACGTGCATTGACCGTAAATAAATATCTATCGTCGTAAACAAAATTAATACGACCAAAATAAGATTCTTGTGCATTATCGCTTTTACTTCCTCCATTTTTAGCCTTATTTTCATCACCACTACTTATATTAGTAATATTGTTTGAAACGAAATTTTCACGTGATGCCCAAACACTTTCTGCTTTATTTACTTGTGCTTCATGACCCAACAAGACATTAACACTATATTTACTAGCAAACACTTTATTATAAGTCAAGAAGTTTCTCAAAGCAGTATTAGCATTTTGATCAGAAGAATAATATGCATAATTTGTAGGCAATTGCGTATTTCCAAATACATAGGTTGGATTAAATTTATCCTGTGTGTTAAACGAAAAACTACCCGTAATCTCATTTCTTAAAGTAAGATCCTTTGACAACTGGACTTCTGCATACAAATTACCATACAACTGATTCCTTTTTGGATTGTTTTTATTTATTAAAGCAAGAGCTACAGGATTAGGCATATTGGGTACCCAACCATTTGTCGATTCTCCTCCTGCATAAGTACCATCAGCATTTTTCAAAGGAATATCAGGTGTTTGACTTAAAGCCTGTTTAATGATTTCCGAGTCGGTTGTAGTTACACTTTCATCTATATGGGTCAACTGCAAACTGGTTCCAATTTTTAACCAATTAGTAGTTTTGTTGTCCAAATTAATTCTTAATGAAGTTCTAGTAAATTTTGATCCTATAGCTATACCATCTTGATTAAAGTATGAAGCCGACATCAAATATTGTGTTTTATCGTTACCTCCACTCATAGAAAGAACGTGATTGCTCATTGGTGCGTTTCTAAACAATTCTTTCTGCCAGTTTGTTCCTTCTCCTAAATATTTAGGATTAGCTAATTCTGGTCTTTCATCAAATCCCCAACCGAATCCAGCATCTCTTTCATTAAGAAATGTTGCATACTCCCGCAAATTCATTGTTGGATACATTTT
This sequence comes from Flavobacterium sp., assembly GCF_028712645.1. Lineage (GTDB taxonomy): Bacteria > Bacteroidota > Bacteroidia > Flavobacteriales > Flavobacteriaceae > Flavobacterium. The sequence goes on from NZ_JAQTPQ010000254.1 coordinate 2,140, forward strand.
AGCTATCTGCTGGAATCCTGTACTGAACTCATAATTAATTTTTGGCGCACCCTCTTTCCCTCTTTTAGTAGTAATAACAATTACCCCATTGGTTGCTTGAGAACCATAAATAGCACTTGCCGAAGCATCTTTCAGTACATCTATAGATTCGATGTCCGAAGGACTAATTGTTGCTAGTGGATTAGTCCCCGCATCTCCATAAGATCCTGATACCGATCCAATAATAACGCCATCAATTATATATAATGGTGCATTATTTCCAAAAGAAGAAAGTCCGCGAATTTGTACACTAACACCTCCTCCAGGCTGACCAGAGGTTTGTTGCACTACTACACCTGCTACTTTACCTTGCAAGGCTTGGTCAATTGTAGTAGGACTTGATTTTCGAAGTTCAGCTCCTGATATGGAAGATATGGAACCTGTAAGGTCTTTTCTTTTTGCCTTACCATAACCAATTACCACTACTTCATCTAAAGTCTTTACATTTTCTTTTAGGCGAATTGTCAATTTATTGTTGGTAATCTTTACACTCTGATCTAAATAGCCAACATAGCTTAAGACAAGTGTTTCTCCTATTTTTGCTTTAATAGAAAACGCACCATCGATATCTGATGATACGACATTTTTAGCTCCTTTAAGAAGAATATTAACCCCAGGAATTGGTAGCCCATTTGAGTTCTCTAATACAACACCTGTAATTTTCACATCAGAATCTTGAGCCGATGCTACTCCAACGGAACAAAGCAACACTAAAAAGACATACTTCCTAAAAAGTTTTTTAGCTTTCACAAAACGCTGAATCACATGTTTTTCATTCATAGTTAATTTAATTTAAGTTAGTTTAGTGGTTATTTTTTTACATAAAAAAGATACCTTTATAATGAAATATTCTCTTTAAGTAATATTTCGTTTTCTACTACATTTCTCATATAACGTTGAGAACAAATTAACAATAAAGTAACATCAAACCAGGGTTCTTTTTGTATCAAAAGATGGTATCAATTGTTGCAATCACTGCGATTTAGTCAATAAAACCACGTAATTTATTTCATTACCATATTTATTAATGGGATAAAAAATTGTTTTCATAATGGAACTAATTTTAACCAAAATAAAATTTTAGCTTATAAAATATGCTCTTCAATATTAAGTACACACTTTAAAATGGTGTTTTTTGAAGGAGGTTCTAATGTCTCGGGAAAAGAATTATTTAATAATTTTTAAAGCCAATTTCAGCAAAAAATATCGATATTAAAATTACTAATTAGATAAATACCAATCAAATTTTGATGTTATTTATAATGCTTTTAAAATAAAACGGTAAAGAAGTAAAACTGATTTGTATGTATCAAAATATATTTAAGTTTACTTATATTTTGATATGTTTTCCTCAATAAAGGATACCCTTCAAAAAGGAAAGATTTTAAAATATAACTATTCTGCCTATCAAAAAATTGAATTGCCTCCAGCTAAAGCTAGAGGCAATTGATACTTTAAAAATAAAACAGACTGAATGGTTACCACAACTTTTTTTAATACGGGTAAATCATATGAGTATTATTGGCGTTTATAAATTCGCAAATACTCAGAAGGCGAAAGACCAAATTCTTCTCGAAAGTATTTAGTAAATCTTTTCGGGGAATTGAACCCCACTTCATATGCTATTTCTGCAATTTGCATTTGACTTTTTTCAAGGAGTTGACGACCCCGCTTCAATCGAATTGTTCGAATAAATTCTGTTGGCCCTTTACCTGTAATGGCTATTAACTTTTTGTATAAATGACCGCGGCTTAAACCTAAAGCCACACTAAGAGTTTCAACAGAAAACTCGGCCTCGTTTATATGGTCTTCAACAACTTTAACAGCCTTGGCTATCAGGTTTTCATCCAATGAGGTAATGGTAATTTCCGCAGGAGAGACATCTAATTTTTGACTGAAGGAAATATGACTCTTCTCAGTCCATTCCACGAATTTTTGAATGCGTAATTTTAGCAAGTCGAAATTAAAAGGTTTGGTTATATAATCATCAGCACCCAGTTCCAATCCTTCCATTACATATTCTTCTGCAGTACGTGCCGTCAATAGAATAACTGGAATATGGGACCAATAAATATTTGTTTTTATCTGTTTACAAAGTTCTATTCCATTCATAATAGGCATCATTACATCACTCACGATAATTGTTACATTAAACTTGTGCAACAATCCTAAAGCTTCTTGTCCATTATTGGCAGTTATTACAGTATATATCTCTCCAAGATTATCTTTGATAAACTCACAAAAATCATTGTTGTCATCCACAAATAGTAATATCTTTTTATCTGTAACCACATTAGCTTTTTCCACATCTTCAATAGTAAATTCGTTTAAAAGATTTTCGGCTAAATATTTTTCTTCTTTATCGACATCAACCACTTTAATTGGAATTTGGAAGGTAAAAATACTGCCATATGGCACATTATCGGTAACATTTATAGTTCCTCCGTGAAGATTAACATATTCATATACAATATGTAATCCGATTCCTGTTCCTGTTTTTTCTTGTTCTTGTTGAGCCTGATAAAACCGTTCAAAAATGTGTTCTTTTTCTTTATCGCTAATACCTGATCCTGAGTCAGAAACACTAACACAAACAGTATCATCCTCCTGTTTTATATGAATACTTATAGTACCTCCATCTAAAGTGTACTTGAATGCATTTGAAAGTATATTTGTAAATATTTTTCGGATTTTATCTTGATCAAACAGCATTGTCAAACTTCCCATATCATTGATCAAGAAGAAATTAATCGTACGTTCTTCTGCATAAACGCAAAATGAGAGGTAAATTTCATTTATA
>NZ_JAQTPQ010000255.1 GCF_028712645.1 Flavobacterium sp.
TACTGCACTTGCCCCGATTAGATAATAAGGCACATTGAGTTTGATCATTACTTCATCAATGCAATCAAAAACTTCTTTGAAGTAAGGAATAGCTAGTTCTTTATAGGTTTGGTTCGATATATTCATCAAAAATTAATTTTGCAGTTTCTTTACACCTTTTGTCATCCGTAATCATTAAATCGGCATATACTAATTCGTTTGGAGCCGTATTTGTATTATAATCATTATCCCAAAACATATCATAAACTGCTACTTCTCCTTCGTCATCTGGCAATAGTTTATAATTTATTATCAGTTCTTTTGTTGTTTCTTTTGTATAAAGAGTGAATTTTTCTGGACGTAAATGGTTCGTTATTATATCCCCAGCAGGTTCACCTCCCCAAACTGTTTTATCGGTATTTAATTGTAATGTTCTCCAATCTTTATCTTTGTTTTGAAATCTAAATCTTTGTTTAAAAAGAGTAGCCTTTAACGTTTGTTCAAATTCTGTAATCCATTTGTTTAGTAATTCTTCGTAATTATTGATTACATATTCATTTTTGTTTAACCTTACTATTAAATTAGTTTCCAATAATCCATTTATGATTAAAGGAATGTTTCCCAATGCAACATTCGTTACTTCTGCAATTTCACGTTGTGTTTGATTGATTAATTTGGGGTTTAACAGAAAATGGAAAATTACTTTTAATCCTGTTTTAGTAAAGGCTCTATTTCCTTTTTCTTTTGGAGTTTTAGTAACTTCATTCGTATCGATATATAGAAACAAATCATCTGTATTAATATATACATTCCCATTGCTCTCAAGATAATTCACTCGATTTTCGCGAAGTTCTTTTTTTACTTTAGGATATAATTTTTCTGCCACCAATAAAAAATTGATGAATTTATTTTTATAATTAAGAATATTAAATAGTTGATGGTTTTTAACATCTTTCTTTATCTCAACAAAAAATATTTTTTGTTGATTGTTTACAATAATGTTTAATTCTCCATCAACTTCTTTATCCTTGTTATAATCAACAGTTTTCCAGTCCCAATTTAGTGGAATGTTTTTTTCTAAATTATGAATTGCATTATTTAAAATCTCTATTTCATTCATTGTAAAATCTCTTTATGTTCATTATTTTTTTATGTTCATTATTCGTGAACAAATAAAAATTATGAACAAATATATAGATTTTATAAAATAGACACAATATAATGGAAGTGTTTTTTTCTAAAAATTGAAAGTATAGAATGGAATATTAAGAAACAAAACTATCTTATTTCTCCCAAATTACACTTATAATAGTTTCATATTGCTTTGTAGGAATACAATATTCAAAGAAATCCGAATCATCTTCATCATCTTTTAACTCGAACCATATAGATTTGTAGATTTGTTGTGCTTTTTCATTGCCAGAATAAAGATATTCATAATTAGCATCTATATATTCTAATGCAACAGAATCCTCAGGAGGCGATAATTTGGTAATGTTTTTGACTTTTATCCAAAAATTATTTGATTTACTCCAATATCGTACTACACCTTTATTTACAAACACAACAAAAAGTGGATAAATATCTAGGGATAATAATCTGTAGATTATTGAAGTCAAACTAGTCTTAAATCTTATTGATAAATTTTTAACTAAATCGGGAGAAAATTTTTTTCTAAATGTTTCTTTTCTAATAAGGTCTTCAGGCATCAAAAGTTCAGATGCAAAATCGTTAGCTTCCCATTCTTGAATTCCTTTTTTTGCTTGTTGAACAGTAGTATTAAACCAATTTAAAGTATTTGAAGTTTCATTATGTGCTCCAAGATCTAATTTACTATGTAGTAAAAAATGACCTATTTCGTGAGCAATAGTAAATCTCTTTCTTTCTTCAAATTGAATTTCAGAATTAATTTTTATTAGAGTTTTAGAATTTCCTCTTACAATTTTACCATCTGAATTCTTTAGTGGTATTTCAATAAGTGTTGCTCCAAGACCGGCAACAAATATATCCATAGGTATATCTGTGATTTCTTCAAAGCCAATTTCAAGCAATAGTTCTTTAGCTTTTCTTGACCCTTTACTGTTCTTTATCATTTTCCAATTCCTCTAATAGCTCAAGTAAATTTTGATCTTTTATTATCTCTTGAATTTCTTCAATATCCAGATTTTCAAGATTTCTGTATTGAACTTGAAACTGGTTATTTTCGATTAGTCCTTTTAAATAACTTATAGGTTTATCAATATTTTTTTCAATAGCTTCACGCAAAAGACTGGATGCTTTTTCTAATAGCATAATATCTTTTTGCTTGTTCATCATTCCTTTTAATAAAAATGCTTGTTTCTTGAAATTTTTTTGAGAATGGGTCTCAATCAAATTTAAATCATATCCTTGTTCCAAAAGGATAGAATCATAAGCCGAATAATCTCCTTCAATAATTTGAGAAATTATGGCATTGTCTATTTTATTTATGAAATTATTTTTCATAATTCAATACTTTGAGTTTTTCTCTGATAACTGGCAATTTTCTTTCTAATTTTTTCTTTATGTTGGTTAATTCTGCTAGGCTTATACCAAATAAATCTGCTAAATCCTGTCGCCTCATACCATTTATAATATAAGGCTCAAATAATAATAATTCTTCATCGGTTGCACCTAATAAAATCAATTCATCGTTACAGATTGATAACATCTCCTGATAATTGGAATCATCAAACGAAAATTCTGTGTCATTATCTAAAATTTCGAATGTGGAATTCATTTTTTCTAATTCTGTCTTCAAATTATTAGAAATTACGCTATCCAATGCACTAATAATTTGTTTTCGAAAATCAGGAAATTTTTCAGGATACCAATTTCGACCGTTAATTTTAAGAAATGATTCAATTGTTTCACTAATAAAATCTTCAATCATAAGACCTCTAAAACCTTTTCCCAAATCGTATTTAATTTTAAAAACACTATTTAGTCTTACTATACAATGTTTCATCAATAGCGTATTGAATTCAGGAGTGTATACTTCTTGAATAGCCCTGCATTTTTCGTCAAATGTTGCAACTTTTCGATATTCAACTCCCATTTATATAGTAATGCTTTAATTTATCTTAAAATTTCCACAGCGATGGCAATTTATCACTTTTTCATAGCATTACAATGTATAACACAATAAAAAACATTAAAAATGACAAAATTAGCCGATTACTTTATCTCGGGAGTTTGGAAAGACAACTCCGAAAGAATCACAGATGTAATGTTACATACTGTAAACGAAAATAATTCATTTAATATGGGTGTAAAAACATCTGAATCAAATGCAATTAACTTGTTGAAATCAAAAAAAACTATTAAAACAATTACCTGGGGCTATCCTAATTGGCAGATTGGCGCATTAGTAACGGTTGTTACTATTGGAAATGTCGAATATTTAAGAACGGTCGCAAACGCTTCTGTAAAAGACAATTTAGACAATTCAATTAATATGGAACCTATAAAATAAAAAATATGAATATAGTAAAACACTTTAATTTAGAACCCGGAGACAGAATAATTATTCCAAAAAGTCTTTTAGGTTTAGTGCAACATCACGCATTGTATTTAGGGTATAATAATTTAGGACAGCATCTTATTTGTGAAAACGTGTTTGGTGTTGGTGTAAAACTAACTAGAGTAGAAGATTTTTTTTATGATGTAAAAAGTGTGACACGCATAGAAAAGTTTCAAGGAAACAATTTTGAAAGAAAACAAATAGTTCAGAAGGCATTGACTAAATTAGGTAAACCATATAGTTTGATAAACTATAATTGTGAAAGTTTCTGTAATGATATTCAGCATAATGTAATAAAAAGTCCTCAAGTATCAGCTGGATTGCTTATTGGTTTTGTTGGGTTAGTATTCGCTTTATCAAGTAGTAGTTATGGAAAATAAAACGTTTAAAATTTTATCTATTGATGGTGGTGGAATTAAAGGATTGTATAGTGCATCCATTTTAGCATCTTTTGAAAATAAAACAGGAAAAAATATTACGGATTATTTTGATATGATATGTGGTACTTCCACTGGTGGTTTAATCGCAATTGGTTTAGCCAATGGAATGAGTGCTCAATCATTAGTGGATTTATATAGTACTAAAGGTTCTAGAATATTCCCTACTTCAAATAGTTATATTATTAGAGGTTTTCAGAATTCATATAAAACTATTAAGCAAATATTTTTCTCCAATAAACATTCTGTCAAGCCTTTGAAAAAAATACTTGATGATTTGTTTGGAGATAAAACAATGGGGGATGCCAATAATTTGCTTTGTATTCCAAGTTTTAATTTAACCAATGGACAACCAAAAGTTTTTAAAAAATCTGGTAATCAAACTGAACATTTTGTAGATAAAAATATAAAACTTGTAGATATTGCATTAGCTACTTCTGCCGCTCCAAGTTATTATCCAGTTCACGAGCATAACAACTTTTTATATACTGACGGAGGTGTTTGGGCAAACAATCCCTCACTTTATGGTTTATTGGAAGCTATTGATTATTATGTTGGGGAAGGTAAAGAATATGATGATTTTAGCATTTTATCAATTTCTAGTATAACTAATCCAAACGGTTGGATATCTACTTCAAATAAATCAAAGTCAATTATTGGTTGGAAAGAAAAGATGTTTCAAACGACTTTGGATGGACAATCTTTTTTTACAGACTATTTTTTACAGAAAATTGTACCAAAAATAACTCCTAAAGGGAATTATTTTAGAATAAAATCTCCTGAATTGTCGAAAGCTCAAATGAATGTTATTACTATGGATAGAGCTGATAAAAATACACTATTAACAATACAATCACTAGGAAATCAAGTTGGCAATACATTTGCAACAAAACCTGAAATCTTGGAATTTTTCAAAACTATTAAAAATTATAAAAACACATAAATATGGCAAATTGTCACAACTTGTTTGGAGGATTTAATACCGAAATTTCTCTAACATCGAATAA
>NZ_JAQTPQ010000029.1 GCF_028712645.1 Flavobacterium sp.
ACGGGTAAAGTTTCGAGTCCCTGAATAATTTGAAAAGCATTAAACGGACTCAAAGCTGCTCCATAATCCCGCAAACCTTCGACACGAACTTTGGCAATAAAAGCAGCATTTCCCAGTGCTTCGTGATACACTAATCCGTGATAACTTGCTGATGGTTCTGTAAATTCAGGAAACTTTCCGCTGCTCCAATCGAATGTTCCTGCATCTATAACAGCTCCTCCTAATGAAGTTCCATTTCCTGAAATATATTTGGTTAAGGAATGAATCACAATATTAGCTCCGTGTTCAATTGGGTTTAGCAAATAAGGTGAGGCAACCGTATTGTCAACAATAAACGGAACTTTAAACAATTTGGCTTCTGCTGATATGGCTTTCAAATCCAAGACATCTAATTTTGGATTTCCTAAACTTTCTGCAAAAAATACTTTTGTGTTTTCATTAGCAGCTTTAGTAAAATTAGCAGCGTCTGATGGATCTACAAACGTGGTTGTGATTCCCAATCTTGGCAAAGTGGCACTCAATAAGTTATAGGTTCCTCCATATAAACTATTGGAAGCCACGATGTGATCGCCCGTCTTGAGTAAAACCAATAATGATGTTGCAATGGCTGCCGTTCCCGAGGCTGTAACTACTGCTGCTATTCCGCCTTCGAGAGCTGCTAATCGTTGTTCCAGGATATCGTTTGTTGGATTATTCAGTCGGGTGTAAATAAAACCCGCTTCTGCAAGTCCAAATAAATTGGCTGCGTGATCTGAATTATTAAACACATAAGAACTAGTTTGATAAATAGGCACCGCCCTTGTCCCTGCTGTTTTAGTAACGTCGTGTCCTGCGTGTAATGCTTTTGTTGCGAATTTTGAAGTACTCATAATTTTTATTTTAATTGATTTAAGATTTTAAAACTGAATTATTTTCAGTTCTTATTTTGATTTTTATGTTTTAAATATCCCGAAACTTTCAAGTCAGAGAAACAAAAAACCCTTTTAGAAACGAATCCAAAAGGGTTTTAAGTTGTATGATAAACTTCTACTTTCGGAATCAACAGACATAAGTATATGTCATGACATTGTTACAAATCATCGATTTGACATTGCACATATTCATTTGTTTTTGCTGTAAGTTGTTCATAGTGTTTGTTTTTTGTGTCTATTAAAATTCAAAAAAAAAGCCTCCCGTTTTGTGGGAGGCTTTTGCTATATTATTTTGTTTTAAAATTTAAGCAACTAACGACCCACAGGATTTTTCCTGCATGGTTTTAGAAATATTGCAAACATTTAAATTCATTTTGTTCTTTTTGATGAAGCAAAAATGCAAACTATTATTTAGATATCCAAATATTTTTTAAAAAAATAACATTTAAGAAAATTAGTAATATAAGTGTACACAAGAATGCGTCAATTCTCTATTCTGCTTTTTAACATCAAAAAAAAGATTAAGAATAATTTGCAATTCAATTTGGTTTCATACATTTGCACTCAAATATTAGAGGAAAAATTTGAACTGATTGCAACCTCGTTAAAAAAATGCTAAAGCAGAAATCCTCCTTTAGTCTTTTCTCGCAATCTTCATTTTTTCCAAATTAATTTAAAAAATAATTTTTATTATGGCTTATTTATTTACGTCAGAGTCAGTGAGCGAAGGGCATCCAGACAAAGTAGCTGATCAAATTTCAGATGCATTAATCGACAATTTCTTAGCATTCGATCCAGAATCGAAGGTTGCTTGTGAAACATTAGTAACAACAGGATTGGTAGTTTTGGCAGGCGAAGTGAAATCTGAAACTTATTTAGATGTTCAAACTATCGCAAGAGATGTTATCAAGAAAATTGGTTATACCAAAAGTGAATATATGTTTGAAGCCAATTCTTGTGGTGTTCTTTCAGCCATTCACGAACAATCTGCTGACATCAATCAAGGAGTTGACAGAGCGAGTAAAGAAGAACAAGGTGCTGGAGATCAAGGAATGATGTTTGGTTACGCCACCAACGAAACGGAGAATTTTATGCCTTTGGCTTTAGATTTATCTCATAAATTATTACAAGAACTTGCTGTAATTCGTCGTGAAAATAATGAAATTACTTATTTGCGCCCAGACGCAAAATCACAGGTAACTTTAGAATATGACGACAACAACAAACCAACTCGAATAGATGCAATCGTAATTTCGACTCAACACGATGATTTTGATGAGGAAGCTGCGATGTTGGCAAAAATCAAAAGTGATTTAGTTGGCATTTTGATTCCAAGAATCATCAAAAACAACCCTCAATATGCTCATTTATTCAACGATAAAATTACTTATCATATCAATCCAACCGGAAAATTCGTAATTGGCGGACCTCACGGTGATAGTGGATTAACAGGTAGAAAAATTATTGTTGACACTTACGGTGGAAAAGGTGCTCACGGTGGTGGTGCTTTTTCTGGTAAAGATCCAAGTAAAGTAGATAGAAGTGCGGCTTATGCTACACGTCATATCGCCAAAAACCTTGTTGCAGCTGGTGTTGCCGATGAGATTTTGGTTCAGGTTTCTTATGCTATTGGAGTTGCAAAACCAATGGGAATTTTCATTGAAACTTACGGAACTTCAAAAGTGAATTTGACCAATGGTAAAATTGCCAAAAAAGTAGAATCTCTTTTTGATATGCGTCCTTATTTTATTGAGCAACGTTTGAAATTGAGAAATCCTATTTATAGCGAAACCGCAGCTTACGGACATATGGGTCGTACTCCAGAAACCGTAACAAAAACTTTCTCTGCTCCTGGAGGAATAGAAAAAACCGTTACAGTTGAATTATTTACTTGGGAAAAATTAGATTTTGTAGATCAAGTAAAAAGTGCTTTTGGGTTGTAATATTTAATTATAAAGCAAGCAAAGTTATACGCGAAGTTCGCAAAGAGAACCCTGACTATTTTTGGTCAGGGTTTTTGTTTTTTTTAGATTATTAATAAAGTCCGACGGTCTAATTCTATTTTTCGTAAATTAGCTTTTTATCTCAATATGAAAAAAATAATTCTACTTCTTTTTTCCTTGCAATTTGTCTTGGCAGTCGCACAAAAACAAACCTTGAAAGCCCAATTCGTTTCAAATCAAAAAATTGATGCCGATGAATTTGTTGGTTTTGACAGCTTGGAGAATTTGTATTACATCAAAAACAATGTGCTTTTCAAGAAATACAAAAATGAATTGTGGCAATATAAAAATATTTCTTTAGGTGAAATTACCCGAGTTGACATCCTAAATCCACTAAGAATTGTTTTATTTTATGAAAACTTCAATACCATTATTATGTTGGACAATCAGTTGAATGAAACCCAAAAAATAAATTTTTCCAAAAATGATATTCCAATAATAGTATCAGCTACGGGAAATGCTTCACAAAACAAGTTATGGATTTACAATAGTTTGTCGCAACAAATTGGGCTTTTCGATTATCTGAATAATAATTTCCATTCGATAACAAATTCCGTTCAAGGGAATTTCAAATATTATGATTCTAATTTAAATACTTTTGAATGGATAGATAACAAAAACAATTGGTATTCTTGCGACATTTTTGGAAAAATTACCTCCCTGGGGAAAATTTCTGATTTTGATCAAATTCAACTTGTTTCGGACCAAGTTGTTATTTTTTCGAAAGATGGAAAATTATATCTTCAAGACTTATCAAAAAAGAGCATCCAATTAATTGAAAATGTTGAGAAATCATTTAAAAATTTCTTCTACAAAGACCAAATTTTGTCTATTTTTACCAATCAAGAAATTACGAATTATAAAATCACAATACCATAATGCACATAGCAATAGCAGGAAACATAGGCGCAGGAAAAACGACTTTGACACGTTTATTAGCAAAACATTTTAAATGGGAACCTCATTTTGAAGACGTAGTTGACAACCCTTATTTGGACGATTTTTACCACCAAATGGAGCGTTGGTCATTTAATTTACAAATTTATTTCCTCAATAGCCGTTTTCGTCAAGTGATTCAAATTCGTGAAAGTGGTAAGAAAATAATTCAGGACAGAACTATTTATGAAGATGCTAATATTTTTGCACCTAACCTTCATGCAATGGGTTTAATGACTAACCGTGATTTTCAAAATTATTCTTCGCTGTTTGAACTAATGGAGTCTACAGTTAAAGCACCTGATATGCTTATTTATTTAAGAAGTTCAATCCCTAATTTAGTGAGCCAAATTCACAAACGCGGTCGAGAATATGAAAACACAATTTCTATTGACTACCTCAATAGATTAAATGAACGTTATGAAGCTTGGATTCAAACTTACACCAAAGGAAAATTGCTAATTATTGATGTGGACAACATTAATTTTGTAGATAATCCAGAAGATTTGGGAATGATTATCAATAAAATCGATGCTGAGTTACACGGCTTGTTTTAGCATAAAAAAATCCCGATTACTCGGGATTTTTTTATGCTTATATTATTGAAAAAATCTATTTCAATTTCTTTTTGATAGCAACTTCGTGGAAAGCTTCAATAACATCTCTTTCTTCGATGTCATTGTATCCTTTAATTTGAATACCACAATCATAGCCTTTGGCTACTTCTTTGACATCGTCTTTGAAACGTTTCAAGGCGATAAGCTCTCCTGTAAAGACAACCACACCTTCTCTAATGATTCGGATTTTGGCATTTCTGGCAATTTTTCCGTCCATAACCATACATCCTGCAATGGTTCCCACTTTAGAAATTTTGAATAATTCTCTAACTTCTGCAGTTCCCAGAACTTCTTCTTTCATTTCTGGAGCGAGCATTCCTTCCATCGCATCTTTCAAGTCGTCGATAGCGGCGTAAATGATAGAATAATAACGGATGTCTATTTCTTCTTTATCGGCTAATTGTCTTGCATTTCCAGCAGGACGAACATTAAATCCGATAATAATTGCATCAGAAGCAGAAGCCAACATTACGTCAGTTTCAGTAATTGCTCCAACACCTTTATGGATGATATTGATTTGTATTTCTTCGGTAGATAATTTAGAGAACGAATCAGATAAGGCTTCAACAGAACCATCCACGTCACCTTTAAGGATAATGTTTAATTCTTTAAATTGTCCAAGAGCTATACGACGTCCAATTTCATCTAAAGTAATATGACGTTGTGTACGAACGGATTGTTCTCGCATTAATTGAGAACGTTTTGAAGCAATTTGTTTGGCTTCTTTTTCGTCTTCAAAAACGTTGAACTTGTCACCTGCTGTTGCTGCACCATCTAATCCTAAAACCGATACAGGTGTTGAAGGTCCAGCAATTTTAACCACATTCCCTCTTTCGTCATGCATTGCTTTAATTTTACCATGATGTTTCCCAGCGAGCATATAATCTCCTATTTTTAAAGTTCCATCCTGAACTAAAATGGTAGAAACATATCCTTTTCCTTTATCCAAGAATGCTTCAACAACAGTTCCCGAAGCAGGTTTATTTGGATTTGCTTTTAAATCTAAAAGCTCAGCTTCTAATAAAACTTTTTCTAATAATTCTTTTACTCCTGTTCCAAATTTTGCCGAAATATCATGAGATTGAATTTTTCCACCCCAATCTTCGACAAGTAAATTCATACCTGCTAATTTTTCTTTGATTTTTTCAACATTAGCATTTGGCTTATCAATTTTATTGATGGCAAAAATGATTGGAACACTAGCTGCTTGAGCATGAGAAATGGCCTCTTTGGTTTGTGGCATAATGTCATCATCGGCAGCAACCACAATAATTGCAATATCTGTTACTTGAGCACCACGAGCACGCATTGCTGTAAACGCTTCGTGACCTGGCGTATCAAGGAAGGCTATTTTTTGACCATCTTCCAAGGTTACTCCATAAGCACCAATGTGTTGTGTAATTCCTCCAGATTCACCAGCGATAACATTTTCTTTACGAATATAATCCAGTAAAGATGTTTTACCGTGATCGACGTGACCCATTACTGTTACGATAGGAGCTCTGTAAACCAAATCTTCCTCTTTGTCTGGAACAACTTGGATGGCTTCTTCAATATCAACAGTTATGAATTCAACTTCATATCCAAATTCATCAGCAACAATGGTCAATGTTTCAGCATCCAAACGTTGGTTTTGCGTCACCATAATACCCAATGACATACAAGTTCCGATTACTTTTGTAATTGGCACATCCATCATAATGGCAATTTCACCAACAGTCACAAACTCGGTAACTTTAATAGTTTTGCTTCCTTCGTCTAAAGCTCTTTGCTCATCATCTGATTTTTGACGATGGGTGTCTCTTTTGTCTCTTCTATATTTAGCTGCTTTCGATTTACCACCTTTTCCTTGCAGTTTCTCTAAAGTCTCTCTAATTTGATTTTTAACTTCTTCCTCTGTTGGCTCAACTTTGGCTGTAATTGCAGGCCTTGCGCCTTTTACAAAACCAGGTCTAGCCCCTCTGTTAGCATTAAATCCACCGCCTCCAGCATTAGGAGTAATTTTATTAGGATTTGGCGCACCCGGAACTCCAGGAGTCGCAGGTGGTCTTGGAGCACCAGGTTTTGGAGCAATCCTTTTTCGTTTGTTTTTATTAGCATTATTTGCCGCACTTCCAGGAGCACCAGGCGTTCCGGGTTTGTTTGGCGTAATTTTAGGCTCTTCTTTTTTCTTTTTTGGTTTATTAAATTGAGATAAATCAATGGTTTGACCCGTCAATGTAGCTCCAGATAATTTATGGTATTTTGTCGTAATAGTTTCTTCAACTGGAGCAGCAGGAATCTCTACTGTTTTCGCCTTGTCTTTACCAACAGGAGCAGCTTCAATTTTGGTCTCTTTTATTTCAGCAACTGGTTTAACCTCTTTTTGGTCTGAAACAACTTTTTCGGTTACAGTTTCTTTTTGAATTGGTTTTTCCTGAGGAATTTTAGCAACTGGAATTTCTTTAATCTCAACAACTGAAGGAGGTAAAACCACCGCTGCTTTTTTAGGATTAAGATCAATATTTCCAACGTGAACAGGCCCCGTTACAACAGCTCTCGCTTTTATAACTTCTTGACTTTTTAGACGCTCTTCATCTTGTTTGCGTTTGTCATCAATTTCTTTTTCGCGCTCAACACGCAAAGCTTCTTTCTCTTTTCTTTTCTCTTCTCCTACCTCTTTTGAAGCTTCTTTTTTCCCTTTATCTCCTGCAAATTGATCACACAAAACATTGTAAACATCGTCAGAAATTTTTGTGTTGGGATTTGATTCAACGGCAATGCCCTTATCTTTTAGATAATCCACAGCTCTTTCTAAAGAAATGTTTAATTCCCTTAAAACTTTGTTTATTCTAATAACTTTCTCTTCAGACATAAAACCTTTTTAATATTACCTTTTTTATTGTTCCTTATTCAACTTCTCGAAAGAGACATAAATAAGGTCTAAAATTTATTTTTTAAGAATCTAGACTAGCTATCAAATTCTTCTTTAAGTATTCTCATTACATCTAGAATTGTTTCCTCTTCTAGGTCAGTTCTTCTAACTAAATCATTTACGTCTTGTTTCAAAATACTTTTTGCCGTATCTAATCCAATTTTTGCAAATTCTTCAATAACCCATTCTTCTATTTCATCTGAAAACTCTGTTAATTCAACATCATCTTCATCTGCAGCAGCACCGGCAACATCTCCTTCACGAATAACATCAAGCTCATAACCTGTTAATTGACCCGCTAATTTAATATTATGTCCACCTCTACCGATTGCTTTAGAAACTTCTTCTAATTTCAAGAAAACTTCAGCTCTTTTGGTTTCTTCATTAATTTTAATTGAAGATACTTTTGCAGGACTTAACGCCCTTGTAATATACAATTGAATATTGCTAGTGTAATTGATAACATCGATATTTTCGTTTCCTAATTCTCGAACAATTCCGTGAATACGAGATCCTTTCATTCCCACACAAGCACCTACTGGATCAATTCTATCATCGTAAGAATCCACTGCTACTTTTGCTTTTTCACCCGGAATTCTCACTACATTTTTAACCATAATCAAACCGTCGAAAACTTCCGGAATTTCTTGTTCGAATAATTTTTCTAAAAACTTCTCTGAAGTTCTAGACATAATTATTTGAGGTTTATTTCCTTTCAATTCAACGCTCTCAATGATTCCACGAACATTATCTCCTTTTCGGAAAAAATCAGATGGTATTTGTTTTTCTTTTGGAAGAATGATTTCGTTTCCTTCATCATCAATCAAAATTACTACTCTTGGACGAACGTGGTGAACTTCGGCAGTATATATTTCGCCAATTAAATCTTTAAATTGTTTGTAAAGATTAGTATTATCGTGTTCGTGAATCTTAGAAATTAGGTTTTGACGTAAAGCCAAAATAGCTCTTCTTCCTAAATCAACTAGCTTTACTTCCTCAGAAACTTCTTCTCCAATTTCGAAATCAGGCTCAATTTTTCGAGCATCTGTAAGTGAAATCTCCAAATGATCTAAATCCACATCATCATCAGCAACGATAACTCTTCTTTGCCAGATCTCCATATCTCCTTTATCAGGATTGATAATAATATCAAAATTATCATCCGATCCGAATTTTTTCTTCAATGCATTTCTAAACACATCTTCTAATATCGCCATAAGCGTTACACGATCAATAAGTTTATCGTCTTTAAACTCTGAAAATGAATCGATTAATGCTAAATTTTCCATGCCAACTAATTAATTAAAATGTTACTGTAACAATTGCTTCTTTTATTTCTGTATACGGTATTTCTTGTCTTTTTTGAACCGTTTCTTTTCCTTTTCCAATTTTTTTAGGTTCTCTTGCTTTCCACGACAAAATTATAAAATTATCATTAGCTTCAACTAATTCTGCCTCAATTGTTTCAGTTGCTAATTTCACAATCAATGTTCTTCCAACGTTTTTTTTGTACTGTCGAATCATTTTTAATGGAGATCCAACCCCTACAGATGCTACTTCTAAAGAAAAATCTTGTTCTTCTCTGTCTAAATTAGCGTCAATAGCACGGCTAATATCAATACAATCTTGCAAAGCCACCCCATTGTCGCCATCTAAAGTCACTATTACTTTAAAAGCATCAGTAACAACCAAGTCAATCAAAAAAACAGATGGTTTTTCTAAAAGGCTCTCGGTTAATAATGTATTTATTTTTTCTTTAAATGTCATATTTTATAAAAAGAGGCACGCTATGCGTGCCTCATTATCTAGTTTTTTAGTAAATAACAGCGCAAATATAGTGTTTTTTTTTCATAAATCAAAAAATCAATGTGGATACAAAAAGGTTTCTTGATTTTAATATACAATATTTTACCTCGTTTTTTTAAATTTATTTAACTTCAGAATTCGATTTCAAAAATTATAAATCAAAATTTATCCTTTTTGCAATTCCTATTTTTCCGTAAAATAAAAAAGCCTTTCAAAATTGAAAGGCTTTCCGTTGGTCTACAAGGACTCGAACCTTGAAAGACTGCACCAAAAACAGTTGTGTTACCATTACACCATAGACCAATTCCATTGCCGTTAAGCGAGTGCAAATTTAATACAAATTTTAATTTTTACAAATTTTTAATCTCTTTTTATCA
The DNA here is from genome assembly GCF_028712645.1 of Flavobacterium sp. Taxonomy (GTDB): domain Bacteria; phylum Bacteroidota; class Bacteroidia; order Flavobacteriales; family Flavobacteriaceae; genus Flavobacterium. The sequence goes on from NZ_JAQTPQ010000029.1 coordinate 9,565, forward strand.
AAAAACTTTTTATTGAAGATTTTTCAATCTGTGAAGCTCTTAAAAACAAGCTATTACTAATCCTATTCCCGTTTTTAGAATTTTTTGTTAATGCTCGTGTCGTTAAATAAAAAAACATTTTCTTTGTATCATAAAATAAAACTAAATTTTAGCATATAAATATGGCAAATTTCAATTTCAATAAATGGAATACAATCACTGGTTGGTTTGCATTTGCAATTGCACTAGTAACATACACATTAACAGTTGAACCTACAATGAGTTTTTGGGATTGCGGTGAATATATTGCAACATCAGCAAAGCTCCAAGTAGGACACCCTCCTGGAGCTCCATTATTTCAAATGATTGGTGCTTTTTTTGCAATGTTTGCTATTGATGACATTCATATTGCATTGATGGTAAATATGATGTCTGTTTTCTCGAGTGCGTTTACCATATTATTTATGTTTTGGTCTTCTTCGATGATTTTGAAGAAAATAATTTCGCAATATTCTGAAGTAAATAAAAATAATTCCATCGTTATTCTTGGAAGTTCGTTTGTAGGCTCACTCGCTTATACTTTCTCAGACAGTTTTTGGTCTAGCGCTGTGGAAGCTGAAGTTTATGCAATGGCTTCGTTGTTTATTGCTTTACTTTTTTGGTTGGGTTTACGATGGGAGCAAGATATGGACACTCCACGAGGCAATCGATGGTTGTTGATAATTTCGCTGGTTGTTGGACTTACTTTTGGTGTCCATTTTATGGCTTTATTAACTATTCCAGCGATAGGTTTTCTTTATTTTTTCAAACATTATAAGGAAGTCACTATCAAAAATTTCATTATTGCCAATATAGTTGTTATAGCAGTTTTGTTGTTTATTTTTAAATTACTTCTGCCCCTAACGATGGCTTTCTTTGGTAAAACCGAAGTTTTTATGGTTAATGAATTAGGAATGCCGTTTGACTCAGGGACAATTTTTGTCGTTTTACTTCTAATTGCTTTCTTTTATTTCAGCTTAAAATTCACACGTAACAAAGGATATGTAAACCTCAACACTCTTGTATTATGCATTTTATTTATCTTAATAGGATTTTCAACTTGGATGATGCTGCCTATTCGTGCCAATGCAAATACGGTAATCAACGAGAATAAACCATCCGATGCACGAGAAGTTTTAGCTTATTACAACAGGGAACAATATGGTTCAAACCCATTATTCTATGGCCCGCAATATACAGAAGCATTTGCAGGTTTAGACAAAAAAAATCCCTATTTAGACAAGGCTCCTAACTATGAAAGAGATTATAAATCCGGCAAGTATATTATTGTAAACAACTACAAAAATGCCGAACAAAATACTGATGATGCACAAAAAACCATTTTACCTAGATTGTGGAGTGGTGATAACATAGAGAATTACATCAGCTTTACAAATCCACCAGCATTTAAAATAAATCCTGACTACCCTTATGAGGATGACCTAGCCAAATATGGTGTTGATGCAAGCAAACTTTCCGAGGAAGATTACAACAAAGCTATCGCACAGTTGAAAAATGAAACTGAAAAAACTATACAAGAATTTAGACAAGCTTATGCCCAAAAACAAATTGATAACCAAGGATATGTAAAATTCCTAAAAAGTTATGGCGATTATTTGATAGTCGAAAAACCATCAACCATAGATAATTTACGATTTATGGCGGAATACCAATTTGGTTATATGTATTTCAGATATTTGATGTGGAATTTCGTTGGTAAACAGAACGATATTCAAGGAAAATATGATTATCAAGACGGAAACTGGCTTAGCGGCATTACATTAATAGACGAGTTACACTTAGGTTCTCAACAAAATTTACCTTCAGATGTGTTGAACAACAAAGGCCGTAATGTCTATTTCTTTTTACCCCTTATTTTAGGGCTCATAGGTATATTTTATCACGCTAGCAGAGATAGAAAAAGTTTCTATGTGCTTTTAGTTTTATTCCTATTTATGGGAATCGCATTGAAAATTTACCTCAACGAAAGACCCTTCGAACCCCGAGAAAGAGATTATGCTTTGGTAGGCTCCTTCTACGTATTCGCCATTTGGATAGGTTTTGGAGTATATTCCTTATATGAAAGTTTTCGTAGTTATTTGGCTCCAAAAATAGCTGGGCCAATAATTATTACTGCCAGTTTATTAGCAGTGCCAGTTCTTATGGCTTACCAAAACTGGGATGATCACGATCGTTCAGGAAAATATACTGCAACGGCTTTGGCAAAATCCTATTTAAATTCTTGTGATCCGAATGCTATTTTGTTTACCATTGGTGACAACGACACCTTCCCTCTTTGGTATGCCCAAGAAATTGAACACGTAAGAACCGATGTAAAAATTGTAAACACAAGCTTGTTTATGACTGACTGGTATATTGATCAAATGAAGGCCAAAGCTTATGATTCTGAACCTTTACCCATTTCATTTACACACGACGAATACGTGGGTGACAAACTGGACTATGTGGCCCATATTCAAAAAATTGACAGCCGTTGGGACATTAAAGATTTCATCAATTTTATAAAAAATCCAAAAGCTACCGTTGAAATGCAAAACGGACAAACCATTCATTTTTATCCAACAAATAAAATTAGAATTACTGTTGATAAAAACAGTATTATCCAGAACAAAGTGGTAGCTGTAAAAGAAAATGATTCCATTGTTCCTTATATTGATCTCACCATCAAAGGGAATGCTTTATACAAGAATAGATTAATGATGTTAGATATTGTAGCCAACAACAATTGGAAAAGACCTATCTATTTCAGTCCAGGAGCATTTGATGATGAAGATTATTTATGGATGAAAGACTATCTTCAATTAGAAGGAATGCTCTACAAATTAGTTCCAATAAAAACGAAGTTCGAAAAAGATTCAAGTCCAATGGATATGGGTGGCATTGATGCCGACAAAATGTATTCTATCGTTATGAAATGGGATTGGGGCAATAGCGATGGCAATATTTATCACGATACCGAAACTAGAAGGAACAGTATTTCCTATCGTTCAGTTCTTTCCAGACTGATGGATAAACTAATCGCCGAAGGAAAAATAGACAAGGCAAAAAAGGTTATCGAATTGGTAATGACAAAAATGCCTTTGGATAAGTTTGGCTATTATTCGATGGTTGAACCTTTTGCAAGAGGTTATTATGAAGTGGGCGAAAAAACTAAAGCCCAACAACTTCTAGAGCGATTAATGACAAAATATAAAGAAAACCTGAACTATTACGTAGGTCTAAAATCGTTTGAACAAGCTGACATTGCTGTCGATATCATTACTGACATCGAACGTTACCGAAGTTTGCTACAAGTAATGAAAGAAAGTGGCGATGTTCAATTTTATAATAAAAATCGATCTACTTTCAACACGTATATCAAAATGTTTTCCCGTTTTGGTCGCGAAAAAGAGTAACAAATTAGATAATTAGGAGCATTAAAAAATGTAACGATGTTGAAAAAAATAATTCTTTTATTGCCTTTGTTTTTTGCAATGCTCTCTTTTGGACAAAGTCCTGAAAGCATTTTGGAATCTAGAAAACAACAACAAGACTCCATTATTGAAGAATCTTTTAAATGTGCCGAAAATTACAACTACACCATTCAAATGAAAGAATGGCAAGAATGCTTGGATTCTGGATTAAAAAAAGACAGCACAATAGCTTATTTATGGCAACAAAAGGCAATGCCCTATTTCAAAGCAAGAAAATACGAAATTGGAATGGCTTATCTTGACAAAGCGGTAAAATATGACAAAAAGGAATGGCTTCCTTATAGAGCTTTTATGAAGTGTATATTTGTAAAATCATACAGAGATGCCATAGTAGATTTTGAAGAATGTATCAAACTTTATGGAAATGGTTATAGAATGGATCACTCCTATAATTTCTATATTGGTTTATGTTATTTACAGTTGAATGAATATGCCAAAGCCGAAAAACTCTTCAAAGAATACAATGAGGATATTTTCAAGAACCGACAAGGATTAGAACATCCAACTGCTTTGTTTTATTATGGGATTTCTAAGTACGAACAAAGTCAATATGAAGAAGCAATTTTAATATTTGACAAAGCCTTAAAAATATATCCTACCCTTTCAGACGCCAAATATTACAAGGCAGTCTGTTTGGCTAAATTAGGCAAAAAAGAAGAAGCTACTCAATTATTTGTTGAAGCAAAGAATGAACCTAAAGATGGATATTTTATAAATGAAGACAATGCCGTTTATGAAACATATCCTTATCAAATTCGATGGAAATAATTCTATAAAAACAACAATTCATTTTTGTAAAATGAGCTTCTACTGGATAAAAACAAATTCACTCATAAAAAAAATATTCCAAAATTATATTTGGGAGATTCCTAATGTTGAAAATAAAATCTACCTCACTTTCGACGACGGACCAACTCCAGAAATCACTGAATGGGTTCTGCAAGAATTACAAAAACACAATGCCAAAGCCACTTTTTTTTGCATTGGAAAAAACATCGAAAAACATCCTGACATTTTCTTGAAAGTGATTGCTAACAATCATTCTATCGGGAATCACACTTTTAACCATTTGAATGGCTGGAAAACTTCGACTGAAGAATATTTAAAAAACACGAAATTATGTGAATATTCGATTTCAAATCTAAAATCAAAAATCAGCAATCTACAATCTAAACTCTTCCGTCCGCCTTACGGAAAAATAAAACCGTCGCAATCCAAAAAACTGCAAAAATTAGGGTATAAAATAATTATGTGGGACGTTTTGAGTGCTGATTTTGACGGCACAATTTCTCCAGAAAAGTGTTTGGAAAATGTTTTGAATAATGTAAAGTCAGGAAGTATAATCGTTTTTCACGACAGCACAAAAGCATTCCAGAATTTGGAATATACATTGCCAAAAACATTAGAAATCTTAAGTGAAAGGGGATTTGTTTTTGAAAAAATTGATTAAAGGTGTTCTTGAACCAAACCAATAATTGTATTGGCATCTAATTCGCCAGATTGTCTCCAGATCATTTGACCTTCTTTATATATCATCAAGGTAGGAAGGCCTTTAATGCGCAAAGCATCAGCCAACTCCTGATTTTTATCGACATCTATTTTTATAACTTTTGCCTTATCGCCCAAAGCTGCGGCAACATCCCTAATTACGGGATGCATCGAAACTGATGATTCGTTCCAATCTGTGTAAAAATCAATTAACACAGGAACTTGAGTGCTTATAAGTTCTCCAAATTTTGACATAAAACCAACGAATTTAATTTTCTAAATCTATTGAAAAGAGATATTTATTTTACAAATGTAGTATTTTAAACGAATTAAGCCACATTCTTGCCTTTTTTTAGTTCGATGACCGTAATCTCAGGCATAATTCCTACTCTTCCCGGATAAGCATGAAATCCAAAACCTCTATTTACATAAATATACTTCCCTGTTTTTTCATATAAACCTGCCCATTGTTCATAAACATATTGCGCTGGACTCCACTTGAAAAAACCAGGAATTTCAATTCCAAATTGTAAGCCATGTGTATGTCCCGAAAGTGTTAAATGAAAATCTTTTGGATGTTTATTTATTTCGGCATCCCAATGACTTGGATCATGACTCATCAAAATTTTAAATTCTTCTTTTGATAAACCTTGTGAAGCTTTGTGCAAATCTCCAGCCTTTTTAAATTTAACTCCCCAGTTTTCCACTCCTACCAAAGCAATTTTGTCACTTCCTTTTTCAATAAAAGTATTTTCATTCAACATCAATTTAAAACCAATTCGTCCATACAAATTTTTGATGGCTTGAAAATTTTCTTCTTTAGCAGCATCTGATGGCCAAGTTACATATTCGCCATAATCGTGATTACCTAGCACTGAAAATTTACCGTACTTATGTTCCTTAATTCTGTTGAAAGTGTCTAACCAAGGATGCATTTCCTTAGCATCAGTATTAACGATGTCTCCAGTAAACAAAATCATATCCGAATTTTGCTCGTTAACCAAATCTATTGCATAATTAATTTTCTCTGGATTATCGAAACTTCCGCTGTGAACATCAGAGATTTGAGTTATAGTAAAACCATCAAAAGCATCTGGCAAATCAGGAAAAAAGATTTGTTGTTTGATTACTTTATAATTGTATTTTCCAATGGTAATGCCATAAATCAAGGAAAAAAACGGAACAGCTGCTAAGCCTAATCCTATTTGACTCACAAACTTTCGTCTTGAAGGAAGGAAATCAATGCTATCGTTAAACTTGACAAAATGATTGATTGTGCCAACGCTAATCCTGTAAATGTCCTCTCCAAATAATAGCAAAGTCAAGATGATTTTGGGAATATAAATCAAAAGTAGCAAGCCTAATGTTCGCATAGTTTGACTGGTTTGTCCTATCGAACGGTCAAATTTTGTGAAAGAATAAACAATGAAAACCAAGAGCAGGGCACTTATTATTTGATAAGCGAGTAAAATCCATTTTGATTTTACTAAGGTTCTTAATGCTTGATAGGCATATAGTTCGATAATAAAAAGAACGACGCATAATATTAATAAACGCAAAACCATTATGATATAATTTTTGTGCAAAATAACATTAAATATGAAGAATATTGTTTATGTTTATAAAACTTTAACTAAATATTCTTGCCTTGATTATTAAACTATGAAATTGTTGTTAGCTATAAGTTTATGAGTGTAAATTCGTATCGGTTTGGACAACACCCAATAATCAATAAAAAACAATAAATTCCAAAATATGAATTTTAAGTGTTTAAAATATGTTCTTTTATTATTAATTATATCACTACATATTCCATTCAGTATGAATGGTCAATCAGTAATAGACTCATTAAAATTAGAACTTAAAAAAGCGAAAAATAAAGAGATAAAAATAAAAATATTAAATGATTTAAGTTGGGAAATTGCACCTACCAATATTAGAGCATCAATTGGATATGCAACAAAGGCACTAAATCTTGCAAAAGAAAATTATCCAAATTACAAAGCCGAATCCTATACCTGCTTAGGTTCTGCATTTGATATGCACGGAAAATATAATGAAGCGATTTCTTATTACAATAAGAGTTATGATGCTTATAAAAGTATTAATGACAGTATTGGGATGGCAAAAGTTTTTTTAAATATTGGCGCAAGTTATTATTACAGAGGAATTTATGCTAAAGCACTTGATTATTATATACAGGCAGCTAAAATACAAAGAACTATAAAAGACCAACAAAATTTAGCTAAATCATACAATAATATAGGTTTAGTTTATCGAACAAAAAATGAGAATGAAAAAGCACTGATTTATTTTTTTAAATCATTACGAATAAAAGAAAAGTTAAGAGACAAAAAAGGCATTTTATATTCATACAGCAATATTGGAATTATCCACCAAAATCTAAAACATTGCGATACTGCTTTATGGTATGCTACAGAAACATTGAAACTTTCAAAAGAAATTAAAAGTGATTACGACTTAGGTACTTCTATCGTAAATATTGGCGAAGCTTACTATTGTATGAATGATTTAAAAAATGCAAAAAAATTCTATTTTGAAGGAGAAAAAGTACTTTTAGCAAATGAAGACGATAATAATTTATCTTTTTGTTATAAAGGTTTAGGAAATGTTTTTGAAAAAGAAAACAAACTAGAACAATCCCTTAGTTATTACAACAAGGCGATAAAATATGCTAAAGAGAATGAACGAAACGAATTACTAAGCGATTTATACCATTCTGTATATCAAATTAATGAGAAACTACAAAATACGGAAACAGCATTTGGCTATTACAAACTTTACACAAAAATGAAAGATTCGGTCTTCTCAATTGAATCCAATAGAAACCTCAACGAACTAGAAATAGTTTATGAAACAGAAAAACAACAACAACAATTAATTGAAAAAGACAACGAAAAAAAAATACTGCGTAACTACATTATAGCCCTAGCTTTTATATTAATTTTTGTTATTTCTAGCATATATATTGTAAATAAACAACGGAAAAAATTAGCCAGTCAAAAGCAAATTTTAGAAAAATTAGTGGATGAAAAAAACTTATTATTGAGAGAAACACATCACAGAGTGAAGAATAATTTTCAAATTGTTTCCAGTTTATTATACTTGCAATCAGAAAGTCTAGAAAACAAAGCAGCTATCGAAGCACTAAAAGAAGCTCAAAACCGTGTTCGATCAATGATTTTAATTCATCAACGTTTGTATAATAAAGACGAAATTATAGGGATTAACGCCCAAGAATACCTGACAGATTTAATTAATGATTTAACCGAATACCAAGGTTCTTATATCAAAAACCTTCAAACCGAAATTGCTGTTGAAAAGCTTGTTTTCAATATCGATACAATCACACCTATTGGATTGATTGTTAACGAATTAATTACAAATGTTTTTAAACACGCTTTTAACAAAAACGCAAAAAATCCAATGTTAAAAGTTAGTTTACATAAAATAAATGATGAAATAGAATTAATAATTTCCGATAACGGAAAAGGTTTTGTAAAAGAACCAAGCCCAGAATCATTTGGAATTAAATTAATACATTCGCTTGCTAAAAAATTAAAAGGAAAACTTAGTTTTGAAAGCAAAAACGGCACTGTGGTAACAATAAAAATGAAACGATTTACTTTAGTATAATGAACAAAATATATATTGTAGAAGATGAGCCTTTAATTGCTCAAACCATTGAAACAGTATTGAAAAAATACCATTTTCAAATTGTAGGCGATGCAGACAATGCCGAAGATGCTTTTGAAGAAATATCCGAACTAAAACCTAATTTAGTTTTGTTAGACATAACATTAGAAGGAGAAACTGATGGTATTGATCTTGCAAAAAAAATTGATGTTAGCTTAAAAATTCCGTATATTTTTATCACATCACTTTCTGACCCAATTACTATACAACGCATAAAACAATGTAATCCTATGGGATATATTGTAAAACCATTTACAGAACAAAATTTACTTGCAAATGTAACTTTAGGAATATTTAAAAAATCATCTATACAAGAAAATGAAACTAAAAAAACGTCCGATGATTTTTTTGTAAAACATCAAGGAAAAATTATAAAAATTCCAGCTTTAGAAGTTTGTTACTTTGAAGCTTATGACAATTATTGTTTTTTGCACACGGCAGACAATAAATATTTAATTACACATACCTTAAAATCTGTTGAAGAAAAATTACCGAAAAATCAATTTATTCGTATTCATCGATCTACAACAATAAACATCAAGCACATAGAAAGTATTTTCGAAAATACGGTGCTTATAAATGAACGAGAAATTGTTATTGGCAAAACATATAAAGAAGAATTATTGCAAAAAATTAATTTGCTATAATTTTCACACTACTTTTTTAAAGGTTCACTTATCCAAAACCACACTTCGCTAAAATAGTTAATTTCAGCACTATTTTTAAACCGCTTCTCAATAACTTTGAATGAGTTCATTAAAGAATTCGCTTTAATTTTAATATTCAAATATTATGAAAGCAACCAAAATGAAACCTTTATTTCTACTTATTGTATGCAATCTTTTTTTTATTTCTGCCAATCTTTATTCTCAAAAAAAGGAAATAAAAAAGAGTAAAATCCCTACTGATGTAGTAAATGTACTTAACAAATACATAGAAATTTTAACCACAAGCGAATCCGTAGAAGCTGCTGCTGAAAAATTAATAGAGATTGCAGGAGGTAATTTACTAACTCCTTCAATGTATGCAATTACCGAAGATGTAAAAATGTATAGTCTAAAAAAAGACTGGCAAAATGCACAATTATACAGCTATCCTGTAAAAATCACCCGTTGTATTCTAACTCCAAACGGAACAGATGGTTATCAAGAAACGTATATTAAAGGCGATTGGTATAAAATATGGATTGATAAAAAATTAGACGAAAGAGGAATGCCTGCTCCAATTTCTATAATAAAACCTCTTAACGGAGAACCCAAAATAATCTCAAATATCGGGAGTCTTTAAAATCACAAGAATATGAAAATAAGAATAATAGCAACAATATTTGTTTTTTCAATTTCCTTGTTAACAGTACAGTGCAAGAATAAAAAAACCAATAATAAAGAGTTAGTACAAACCAATATTGAAGAAAATAATTTAAAATCTGAACACGATATGAAAAAACCATCTACAATTGTAACTGAAGAATTAGTAAGAAAAATATTTGATATTCCAGCGGAAGAAATTATTATAAAATACGATAGCGACGGAAAATGCTCTTATGATTGGGGCGTTGGATTACAAAGTTTTCATTTAGATTTTATGTTTTATTTTCCAGGAGAATTAAATGATGAAAAATCAGAAAAATACTTTTTTGACTTAACCAAACCAGAATCATTTTTAGAAGAAAAAGATAAACCCATTGCTATAACTGACATTGCAGACAAAGCAATTTGGAGTAATATTGGAGGTGGACAATTGGTTGCCAAAAAAGGCAACGAAATAATGATTCTAAATACAAACACCATTGATCTTACAAATTACAACAACTTAGGCTATACAGATGAAAACATTCGTAAAGAACTTATTTCAAAAGGAAAAACTATCATTAATGAAGTAATAAACACCTTAAAATTATAAAAAATGAAAAAGTTATTTTACGCATCAATTTTACTTTTTCAAGTGCTACTTTTTGCACAACCTACAGATGCAATTATCAAACAAAAAGGAATAAGCGATGGAGCAATTGAAGTAAAATTAATCCCAGGCAAAGGAACCATTCATACTACACTTACTGAAAAATGGTATATTAAAAGTATGGAAACCAAATGGAAAACAGCTTACCCAGAAATAAAAAGATGGGAAAGAAATGAATATCGCTACAATTATATTGGTGGAAAATGGGTGTTTGATAGAACCTATTTGTTCGAAAGTTGGTACGATGGTATTCCAAATCCAACAGAAGCCGAAATACTTAAATCATTAGAAGATGCTTATGTGGGTTATGATGTTGCAGTTAAAGAAAAACCAACTTTCAAATTGGCAGACAACCCAAAATGGAAATGGCATACTTACAATAACGTTGAGTTTTTAGTGGAAGCCGTTTATTATGAAAAAACAAGCTACACAGAAATTACTCACAAAAAAGTAATTTTTCCAGTAAAACTTTATAGAGATACAGGAAATAACAGTTATGATGTTACTGCAAAATATGTAAAAGGAGCTCCTTGGCTAAAAATTGCAAACAAACACATTGTTACTACAAATGCTAACACTACTATTTTGGGTGTGACAACTCATTCTGATGCAGAAATGAATTCGATAAAATCAATGAGTCAAATTGCCGATGAAAACCAAGCAAAAGAACGAGCATCTTCTTTAGGTGCACTTACAATTCCGTACTTTACATCAGATAGAGAAGCCATTTTTTGGATACATAATATTCTTCGAGAAGGTGACAAAAATAGAATTGAATTGATGACAATGAAAATGCTTGCCTCTTATCATTTTGTAAACGGAAGTGATGTAATTTTAAATTCAAGAGGAGAACGCATATTAACAGGTTTGAAAAATGGCGCCGATTTTTATAAAGATTTATTTGGCGA
>NZ_JAQTPQ010000256.1 GCF_028712645.1 Flavobacterium sp.
GGTTTGTCATCTCCTTGAGCTATTGCATGTAATGAAGCAAAAACAAGTAAAATGCAGTATAAAGATTTAATTGTGTTTTTTAAAATTATATTTTTCATTGTACTTTTCTTTTTAATTAAACCCTCCTTTAATTATTTTTACCCCATCACTTTGTACATTAGTCTTAATATTTACAACATAAACCCCATCAGGATAGGGACTTAAATCTATCGGAACAGTTCGGCTCGTGATGTTGAATCGTTGTAAAATACGACCCGCCATATCCACGACTGTTGCCGTGCCACTTTCAAATTCATAACCGATAATGATATTGGTAAAACTTACTGTTGGGTTTGGGATGACTTCGATAGCTACTTTTATAACTTTTGGTTTCGTTTTGTCTTTTAGTTTTACTACCCAAAAATCATTATTGCCAAAACTGGTGAACTTGTCTTTTGAGGCAGGTAGTTTTTTTTCGTTTTGTCCATTGGAGGTATTCGACCCATTAGCTGAATTTCCTGAGCCCATTGAGGGTAAATTTAAACCTCCAACAGGAGAGTTTAATCCCAATTTAACTCGGGAATCAGTCTCTTTACTAATGGCATCATTTATTTTTCCAGTAGTTTTAGCAAGCTGGTTATTTATAGCATTATTTGCATCGTTTGAAACCTCGGTTATCGAATTGTTAACGGCATTAGTTCCCTTTTGTAATTGTTGGTTTGGGTCTCCATTATCTGCAATTCTTGTCAGCTTGTTTAAAGTACCTGAAACCGCTTGAGCATTTGAAGTCCCTGCTAACAAATATCCTCCATCACGGGTTTCGATGAGTTTTCTCAAAATATCTTCTCCGTCACTTCCTACAGTTTTATCCCATAGTCTTTCTCCTTTCTCATCAATTTTTAAAGCGATGTAGTCGTTGATGACTTCTTCATCTTTTTTGATTCCTTTTTCTAAAGTGTTAGAGCTCTCATTTTGAGCATATCCCCCAATTAAGTATGTATGATCTTTGTTTTCAACTAAAGAGGTCAGGATGTCAACTTTGCCAAAATCATAGGTTTCACTCCAAACTAGAGCTCCTTTTTCATCCATTTTTAACACCCAAAAATCGGTACCAGAACGCACATTCCCTCCCAATGAAGTGAGTGGTGTGGTGCTATTGGAGTTTCCACCAGCAATATAGCCGCCATCCTCAGTTTGATGTATCACGTACAATTGATTGTCACCATTGCCTCCGTAGGTTTTTTGCCATTCAATGTTGCCTATATCGTCAATTTTTACAATCCAATAATCTCCAATTCCAGTGTTGTCATCCGTTTTCTCTCCGGATTGTGATGAGTTGGAATACCCACCCAAAATATATCCTCCATCTTTGGTTTGTTCCATACTTCGGAGCAAGTCGGCATATTCTCCTCCATAAGTTTTTTGCCATTGTACAGTTCCATTCTTGTCTAATTTCACTATCCAATAATCCATATTACCACGGCTTTTCTCTGTTTTAGCATACAAGTCTGGTTTAACATCTGATGTCTTTTTTTCATTAGGATTGTTATTTTCGATAATTGCAGGGCTTGAACTTGAGGAACCTCCTAGTATATAACCACCATCACGAGTTTGAAAAGCACAAATTAAATCTTCTTGACCACTGCCACCAATTGTTTTTTGCCATTGTTCTTCTCCTTTAGCATCGAGTTTAATGACCCAAAAATCAGTCACGCCTCTACAACTATCTTTTTTTTGAAAACCAACGTTGGAACTGGATGTTCCTGCCAGTATAAATCCGCCATCTCTGGTGTTTTTGATGCTTTGAAGTAAATCAAACCCGCTACCTCCAAAGCTTTTTTGCCAATCTAGTTCTCCTTTTTCATCCATTTTCCAAACCCAATAATCCAAATCGCCATTATTGTTGTCGGTTTTATTACCTGATTTGTCGGATAAAGAACTACCAGCGAGTATAAATCCATAATCGGCTGTGGGTTGTGCGTCAAACAGGTATTCGGCATTTTGGCCTCCATAGGATTTCTCCCAAAGAATATCTTGGGAATAAGCAGTAAAGCAACTGCTCCAGAGTAGTCCGATGGTGCAAAATGTTTTGAAATTTGAGTAGTTGTATTTCATAAGAATTTTCGTTACGAAGTGTTTTCCAAAACTAAATAACATTTTATTAAGGCATACCATCATAAAATGAATATTTATTTTCTATTTTTGAAGTAAAATATTCACATTATGAACAAATCAGTCGGAGAAAAGTTAAAAGACTTGCGTAAATCAAGAGGTTTCTCTCTTGAGGAAGTTATACAAAAATTAAATATTTCTAAATCTACTTACGATAGAATGGAAAAAGGAGAAACATCCTCTTGGATTACTAAAATTGAACAGATTTGCAATCTTTACCATATTGAACCCGAAGAATTATTACTTCCTGAAGAAAAGTATGTTCTCATTAGCAATAAACAAAAAGGAGGCTCAACAAGTAGCATAGTTATCAATAACCTTTCGGAAAAAGCAATTGAATTATACGAAAGGATGTTATTTGAAAAAGATAAAAAAATTGCAGATTTAGAAAACAAATTGCATAAATAATATTTTGGCAACATAAAAAAAGGTTGCACATTACGAACAACCTTTCAGCAACTATGGTACTACAAAACTACAATGCCCCTTTTCGAGTGTTGATGGCGTCTGTAAAAGCATCGATTTCCGTTAGCTCTAAAGTAACTTTGGTTAAGTCAAGCTCTTTTTCTAAAAGAGCTACAACACCATAGCTTTCTTTTCGGTTTTCAAGCAAAAACTTTTTGTACTCTAATCTTACTTTTTTCTTTACAGCATCGTCTTTGCTATTGCCTGCGGGTAAAGCTGCAATAATCGTTTCGGTTGCCGTAATTTCGGTAAGCACCGATTGTAATTCAGCATCAATCTCAATCGAGGCGGTGCTGTAGTTGTTGGTCAATCTTTCCTCAGAAAGTTTTTTAAAATTCAGGTCTGCTTTTTCTTTTGCAGCCCAGGCCAATAATAAATCACAATCGGCTACCGTTGTAATTTTGCTGGTTGAATACGACATAAAAAAGTTTTTAAAAGTTAATATACCCTATCAACGCCACCTTATTTCTGTTTAGTGTCCATTAATAAAAATTTAGGATTTTATTTACTTTTCTTTAAGAATATTGATATAATCCAACTGACTCTTAATACTTTCAAGTCTTAATACTTGTTTGGCTTGTCTTGCCAACCCGTTCTTTTTAATTCCTGTTATAGCTTGTTGCAACAGTACTTCAGCCTGTCCCATTTTGTTTTTTTGTAAATACAATGCTAGCGAATTAAGCTGTAGGTTTTGATTGTGCTTTTTTTGAATGGCATCTAGCAAACGTTGTTCTTTAATTTGTTTGTACTCCAATTCCTTTGCGTGATGAGTCAATAGTTCTTTTACTTCTAATTCTTGTTTTTTTAGGATTTTGTTTTCTACTTTTTCCGTAGCATTCTTTTGGTCGAAGAACAAGGCAATCTCGGCAAGTTTAGCCAATGCAGCAGTAGACAATTCGCGTTTTCCTACTTCGTACATCGCTAACTGGCTTCTGGTTACGCATAAATACTGCGCTATCACTTCTTGTGAGAGTCCAAGTTGGTCTCTAAATAATTGCGTTGCTTTCATCTTGTGATAATTTTTTCGAAAAATATTTGTTTGTCACAAAGTTGTGATAATTTTTTTTAAAAAATAATATTTTGTCACAAGTTTGTGATTGTTTTAATAAAAAATAATATTTTGTCACAAAATATAATTCTCATTTTAAAAATTTTTATAGGTACTTCGTGATTAAATGTCAACAAAGTAAACTGAAAACCTATAAAACTAAAAACAGCATCAAAAACGTTTTTGGAGCTGTTTAATTTAACTATTTTTGTATAATAAATCTGTATCGAATATTTAGGACTAGTCAAAAGATTATCTTTGTTAAAATTATGAAGCAAAAAACTTTAAACCTTATTTCAAGATTATGTTGTTTTCTTTAATCATTCCAGTATACAATCGACCAGATGAAGTGGACGAACTTTTGGAAAGTTTGTCGCAGTTAGATTATAAAGAAGATTTTGAAATTGTAATCGTCGAAGATGGTTCCTCATTGAAATGCGAAGAGGTAGTCCTTAAATATGTTAAGAAACTAACTATTTCTTATTATTTCAAGGAAAATTCAGGTCCGGGGAATTCTAGGAATTATGGGATGCAAAAAGCAAAAGGAGATTATTTTATCATTTTCGATTCAGATTGTATTATTCCAAAAATGTATTTGACTGAAGTTGACAATGCTTTGAGACAAAATTATGTGGATTGTTTTGGAGGACCAGATAAGGCTTTGGATAGTTTTTCTGATATTCAAAAAGCAATTAATTTTGCAATGACTTCTTTTCTTACTACTGGAGGAATTCGTGGTGGTTCAGAGAAAATTGATAAATTTCAGCCTCGAAGTTTTAATATGGGATTGTCTCGAAAAGCTTTTGAAGCATCAAACGGTTTTGGAAATATTCATCCAGGAGAAGATCCAGATTTATCCATCCGATTATGGGAATTGGGTTTTGAAACTAGACTTTTTTCAAAAGCATTCGTTTATCACAAAAGAAGAATCGACTGGGAAAAATTCACGATTCAAGTAAATAAATTTGGAAAAGCAAGACCAATATTGAATAGTTGGTATCCTAAATACAACAAACTTACTTTTTTCTTTCCTTCGGTTTTTATCATTGGGTTTGTAGTTTCACTTTCTTTATCCTTAATTTTCAATCACGATTTATTGCTTCAATTGTATTTTGTTTACTTTTTGGTATTGTTTTTGGTGTCCACTTATCAAAATAAAAGTTTTAAAATAGGCTTCTTGTCTATAAAAGCGGTTTGGAAACAATTTTTTGGTTACGGAACAGGTTTTATGCAATCATTTGTGAAAATCATCA
>NZ_JAQTPQ010000257.1 GCF_028712645.1 Flavobacterium sp.
ATTGGAGTTATCGGGATTTTACTAGCAGGTTGGAGTAGTAATAACAAATTTGCTTTAATTGGAGCAATGCGAAGCGGAGTTCAAACTATTAGTTACGAGTTATCCGTTGGTTTATCATTATTGACAATGGTCTTAATGACAGGTTCCTTACAACTTTCTCAAATAGTCGAAGTTCAAAAAGGAGGCTGGCTTATTGTTCAAGGTCATATTCCTGCCATTATAGCATTTTGCATCTATATGATTGCCGGAACTGCTGAAACAAACAGAGCTCCTTTCGATTTAGTAGAAGCTGAATCAGAATTGGGTGCTGGTTTTCACACCGAATATTCAGGAATGAAGTTTGCCTATTTCTTCTTGGCCGAATTTATCAATATGTTTATCATCGCCTCCATCGCTACAACAGTATTCTTCGGAGCGTATTTATCTCCTTTTGGAATAACCGACAATATTCCTTTGCTAGGCGTATTCTGGTTCTTGCCAAAAACATTGGTATTAATATGTTTAATGATGTGGTTCAGATGGACGTTCCCAAGATTAAGAATTGATCAACTTTTGATATTAGAATGGAAATATTTGCTTCCAATCAACTTGATCAATTTGGTTTTAATGGCATTGATTGTATTACTTAAATTAACCATTCATTTCTAAAATTATGAGTTATTTTTCAGATATATATAACGGAATAAAAACACTTCTTACAGGAATGAGTGTTACCGGAAAGTACTTTTTACATTCTAGAAAAGGTGCTATAACCCAGCAATATCCTGACAATCGAGACACTCTAAAAATGTTTGATCGTTTTCGTGGCGAAGTTTATATGCCTCATTCCGAAGAAAACACACACCGTTGTACAGGTTGTCAAAAATGTGAATTGGCTTGCCCTAACGGAACTATCGAAATTATTTGGGACAGACAAATTGATCCTGAAACAGGCAAAAAGAAAAAAATGATTGACCAACATATTTACCATTTAGGAATGTGCACAATGTGTGGTTTATGTATTGAAGCCTGCCCAACTGATGCTATCAAATGGGCTCAGAATTTTGAAAATTCCGTTTACGACAGAACTTACCTCACTAGAGTATTAAACAAACCGGGCTCAAAAGTAGTGCCTGGACTAGAAGATTAATCTTATGGAAAGAATAGTATTTTATATTTTAGCATTGATAATGATTGTTAGTGCAATTGCTTCTGTAACGAGTCGCCAAATGCTTCGGTCAGTTATTTATCTACTGTTTGTGCTTATAGGTGTTGCAGGAATCTACTTTTTGATTGATTACAATTTCTTGGCAGCCGTTCAATTGACGGTTTATGCAGGAGGAATTATTGTCTTGGTCATTTTCTCAGTGCTGCTTGTTCATCATATAGAAATGGAATTGGAAATGGCAAAATTGTCCAAAAAATTACTAACCGGATTGGTTTGTTTAATTGGTCTTGGCATTTTCTTGGCCATCATTTATACAACCAATTTTAATGTTGTCGAAAACTCTAAAAGCACTGATGTTTCCGAAATTGGAATGGGGCTTTTAGGTTACGAAGCAGGTGGATTCATTTTGCCTTTTGAAGTGATAAGTGTGCTGTTATTAGCTGCAATGATTGGAGCAATAATCATAGGAAAAGGAGACAAACTAACTAAAAACGACGACAAATTATGATAGCCGGAATTAGCATTTACGAAATTTTCACCCTCACCTCTATTCTGTTTTTTATAGGTATTTATGGGTTTATTACAAGAAAAAACTTGATTTCAATTTTAATTTCTTTAGAGTTGATTTTGAATGCATCGGCAGTAAATTTTGTTGTCATCAACAAATATTTATATCCAGATGTATTGCAAGGCGTTTTCTTTTCGATTTTTATTATCGCCGTGGCTGCCGCCGAAACTGCGCTTGCTGTTGCAATAATCATTAATCTTTACAGACAAATTAGCTCTGTTGAAGTGAAGGAAACTGAAATTATGAAGTATTAATATTCATCAACTATGGACATCTCTTATATACTATTTATTCCGTTGATTCCGCTAGCAGTTTTCTTGCTTTTGGGAATTTTTAACCAACAAATTAAACCTGCAGTTTCAGGATACATTGGAGTCTTGGGATTATCAATATCGGCTGCACTATCTTATTTCACAGCGTACCAATACTTTTTCGTCAATGGAAAAGTAGAAGGAGTTTATCAAACTTTTGTCGAAAAAATCGTGTGGATGAACTTCACTGACACCTTGCATATCGATTTAGGAGTTTTGGTTGACCCAATATCTGTAATGATGCTAATTGTAGTAACGACTGTGTCCTTAATGGTTCACATTTATAGCCGTGGTTATATGAAAGGCGATGATGGTTATACCAAATTTTTCGCCTATTTATCGCTTTTTTCTTTTTCAATGTTAGGATTGGTATTGGCAACAAACCTTTTCCAAATTTATATGTTCTGGGAATTAGTGGGGGTTTCTTCCTTTTTATTAATTGGATTTTATTACACCAAACCATCAGCTGTTTCTGCTGCAAAAAAAGCATTTATTGTTACTCGTTTTGCGGATTTAGGTTTCTTGATTGGAATTTTAATAATAGGATATTACGCTGGTACTTTTGATTTTCAAACGTTGAATGCTGTTACTCCAGAAGGAGAAGGTTTATTACTGAATTGGGCGTCCACATCTTTTATGGGAATGTCTGTATTTACTTGGGCATTAATTTTAATTTTTATGGGAGGTGCTGGAAAATCAGCAATGTTCCCTTTACACATTTGGTTACCAGACGCAATGGAAGGGCCAACACCTGTTTCTGCATTGATTCACGCTGCTACAATGGTTGTTGCAGGAGTTTATTTAGTAGCTCGATTATTCCCAATGTATTATTTCGTTGAAGGTGGATTTGTATTGAACATAGTGGCTTATGTGGGAGCTATCTCTTCCTTGTTTGCAGCAGTGATTGCAATAACCCAAACGGATATCAAGCGAGTTCTGGCTTTTTCGACAATGTCACAAATTGGTTATATGATGTTGGCATTAGGGGTTTCAAGTTATAAAGGGGAAGAAGGCGTTGGTTATATGGCGTCAATGTTCCATTTGTTTACTCACGCAATGTTCAAAGCCTTATTATTCTTGGGAGCAGGTTCCGTTATTCACGCAGTTCACAGCAATTATTTGAAAGATATGGGAGGTTTGCGCAAGTATATGCCAATTACCAATATTACCTTTTTGATTGCTGCTTTGGCAATAGCTGGAGTGCCACCGTTTGCAGGGTTTTGGAGTAAAGATGAAATCTTGGTAGCCGCCTTTGAAAAAAACCAATT
The DNA here is from genome assembly GCF_028712645.1 of Flavobacterium sp. Classification (GTDB taxonomy): domain Bacteria; phylum Bacteroidota; class Bacteroidia; order Flavobacteriales; family Flavobacteriaceae; genus Flavobacterium. The sequence goes on from NZ_JAQTPQ010000257.1 coordinate 3,295, forward strand.
ACTTTATTTCATTGGACTTTTCGTGGCTGGACTAACCGCATTTTATATGTTTAGATTATACTTTGGAATATTTTGGGGCAAGGAAACAAAATACCATCATCCTCCACACGAATCACCAATTTCAATGACATTCCCGTTACTTTTCTTGGCTTTAATGAGTATTGTTGCTGGATTTATTCCTTTTAGCGAATTCATAACTGCAGACAAAATGGGTTTTGAAGGTCACTTAAACTATACAATGGCAGCAATTGCCGTGGGAACTGGATTAGTGGGAATCCTACTTGCTTGGATTTTCTATAAAAAAGAAAATGACTTGGCTGATAAGTTTGCCAATGCCTTTGGCATGTTTTACAAATGGACTTACAACAAATTTTACTTTGACGAAATATACCTTTTCGTTACCAAAAAAATAATTTTCAATCTTGTTGCCGCTCCAATTGCCTATTTTGACAAAAAATATGTTGATGGAACAATGGAAGGAATTGGGAACAAAACAGTATGGATTTCAGGAAAAATTAAAGGAATTCAATCCGGAAGATTACAAGATTATGCCTTATCATTTGTTGCTGGGGTTGTAATTATTGCGATGGTTTTTATTTATTTATGGACAAACTAATAGATTAATATGGATATTTTATCACTTTTCATCATTGTTCCCGTACTAACAATTTTAGCTTTGGTTGTTACCAAAGGATTAAAACAAGCACGAATAACTGCTATGATTGGAAGCTTCATTCAATTAGGAATGGCTATCAACTTAGTATTTGCCTATTTCAAGGAAAGAGCCGTAAATGATAGCATTATGTTATTTACAAGAGATATGATTTGGTTCAACCATTTCAATATTCATTATGCCATCGGGGTTGACGGAATTTCTGTAGCTTTATTGGTATTAACATCAATAATCGTTTTGGCGGGTGTTTTTATTTCCTGGAAAATGGAGGATTTACCAAAAGAATTTTTCGTTTCCTTATTAGTTTTAGCAAGTGGAGTATACGGATTCTTCATTTCGATTGACTTGTTTACAATGTTTGTATTCTACGAAATTGCCGTAATTCCAATGTATTTATTAATTGGGATTTGGGGATCAGGTCCAAAAGAATATTCAGCAATGAAATTAACATTAATGTTAATGGGAGCTTCTGCACTTTTATTGGTTGGAGTTTTAGGAATTTACTTGAACTCAAACGCAGATGGAGGTGAATTGACATTCAATATTATGGAAATTGCCAAAGTTCATATTCCATTTGCCGCACAAAAAATATTTTTTCCTTTGACCTTTTTAGGTTTTGCCGTTCTTGGAGCAATGTTTCCATTCCACACTTGGTCACCTGACGGTCACGCCTCAGCACCAACAGCAGTTTCAATGTTACACGCTGGAGTTTTGATGAAATTAGGAGGATATGGAATCTTCAGAATCGCAATGTTTTTATTGCCTTTAGGAGCAATTGAGTGGTCTTGGTTTTTTATAATTTTAGCAACAATCGGAGTAGTTTACGGCGCTTTTGGAGCGATAAGACAAACTGATTTAAAATACATTAATGCTTATGCCTCAGTTAGTCACTTAAGTTTGGTTTTATTTGCATT
>NZ_JAQTPQ010000258.1 GCF_028712645.1 Flavobacterium sp.
AACGCTTTTTTTTGAATTTGTCATAAATAAAAAAGTTTATTGAAACGAATTTCAATAAACTTTTGGAAACATCATATTTCATAATGCTTTACAGCATTTTCACCAACTATTTTTGACTATTAAACCAAAAAAACTCCATTCGATTAAACGAATGGAGTTTTTTTATATGTAAAATTAGATATGAAATCTATTTTATAAATTCAATTTTTTGAACTTCTTCTTCGTTGATACTGTCAAAGAAACCTTGTTCATTCATCCAGTCATCACTAAATACTTTACTCATATAACGAGAACCGTGGTCAGGGAAAATGGCAATTACGTTACTGTTTTCATTAAATTCTCCTTCTTCAGAATATTGTTTAATAGCTTGAAGAACTGCTCCAGAAGTATAACCTACAAATAAACCTTCTCTTCTTGCTAATTCTCTAGTTGAATGCGCACTTTCTTCATCAGTAACCTTCATAAACTTATCGATTACATCAAAATCTGTAGCCGAAGGAATCAAGTTTTTACCTAAACCTTCAATTCTGTAAGGATAAATTTCATCGTTATCGAATTCTTTTGTTTCGTGGTATTTTTTCAATACGGAACCAAAAGCATCAACTCCTAAAATTCTAATATTGGGGTTTTGTTCTTTCAAAAATTTTGCAGTTCCAGAAATGGTTCCACCTGTTCCGCTACAAGCAATTAGGTGCGTAATTTTACCGTTAGTTTGTTCCCAAATTTCAGGTCCTGTAGATTTATAGTGTGCATCAATATTCAATTGATTAAAATATTGATTGATGTAAACTGAACCTTTGGTTTCTTCGTGCAAACGCTTGGCAACATTGTAATAAGAACGCTCATCATCAGCAGAAACGTGTGCTGGACAAACATATACTTTTGCTCCTAAACTACGAAGCATATCAATCTTGTCTTTGGATGATTTTGAACTTACCGCCAAAATACAGTTGTAGCCTTTGATAATACTCACCATAGCTAAGCTAAAACCAGTATTCCCGGAAGTAGTCTCTATAATAGTGTCACCTGGAGAAAGGATTCCTTTCTTTTCGGCTTCTTCAATTATGAATAAAGCTATTCTATCTTTAGTGGAATGACCGGGATTAAAAGCTTCTACTTTTGCGTAAAAGTTTCCTTTTAATTCCTCGGTAACTTTATTTAGTTTAATAAGAGGTGTATTACCTATTAATTCTAAAATATTATTATAAGCGTTAATTTCTTCTTTCATAAAAAAATAGTTAATCAAGGACACTTTTTAATTTAACCTAAAATCCTTGCAAATTTAACAAAAAATTTTGAATTACTTTTCAATTTTTTCTAAATCTAATAAAAAACTGAATTCTTTGGCCAATTCTTTGATTGCTTCGAACCTTCCCGAAGCTCCTCCGTGACCAGCATCCATATTTGTATCTAGAAATAAAATTGAATTATCTGTTTTCATATTTCTTAATTTAGCGACCCATTTAGCTGGTTCCCAGTATTGTACCTGCGAATCATGCAAACCTGTTGAAACATATAAGTTGGGGTAATTTTGTTTTTTAACATTATCATAAGGCGAATACGATGCCATATAATTATAATATTTTTTAACATTTGGATTTCCCCATTCGTCATATTCCCCTGTCGTTAATGGAATTGTATCGTCTAACATTGTAGTTATTACATCTACAAAAGGCACCTGAGCGATGATTCCGTTGTATAATTCCGGTGCTAAATTTACAATTGCGCCCATCAATAATCCTCCAGCCGAACCTCCTTCGGCATACAAATGTTCTGGAGAAGTGTATTTTTGATCAATTAAAAACCTTGAACAATCGATAAAATCGGTAAATGTATTTTTCTTTTTCATCAATTTTCCGTTTTCATACCAATGTCTTCCCAAATCTTCTCCACCTCGAATGTGTGCTATTGCAAAAACAAATCCTCTGTCGAGCAAGGATAATCTTGTTGATGAAAAAGTAGCATCCATAGAATGCCCGTAAGAGCCGTAAGCATATTGCAATAATGGATTATTGCTGTCTTTTTTCAATCCTTTTCTGTAAACCATTGAAATTGACACATTGGTTCCATCTTTTGCAGTAGCCCAAATGCGTTCTTCGATATAATTATTTTTATCGAAATTTCCACCAAGAACTTGTTGTTCTTTTTTGATTTCCTTCGTTTTGGTTTTCATATTAAAATCAATCACCGAAGAAGGGGTTGTCATTGATTGATACGCATATCGCAGAATATCGGTGTCAAAATCGACATTGGTTGTTGTGTAAGCAGTGTAAGTTTCGCTTTCGAAAGGCAAATAATATTCTCCTTCTCCACTCCAAGGCATAATCCTAATTTGATGCAAGCCATTGAAACGTTCTTCTACAACCAAAAAATCTTTAAAAATCTCAATATCTTCAATCAAAACATCCTCTCTATGTGGAATAATTTCTGTCCAATTTTCTTTAGAAGTGGTTGTTTCCAAAGTTTTCATCAGCTTGAAATTGGTTGCATTGTCTTTATTAGTCATTATGTAAAAACTGTCTCCATAATGATTAATACTATATTCTAAACCTCGAATACGCTTCTGAAAAATTCTAAATTTCCCATCGGGATTGTCAGCTTCTAAAATACGATATTCAGTCGTTAAGGTACTTTCAGATTCAATTGCTAGGTATTTTCTGGATTTGGATTTGGCAATTTCGACATTGAAAGTTTCGTCTTTTTCAAAATAAACTAAAACATCGTCAGCTTGACTTGTCCATAATTTATGTTTGAAAATTTTGTCAGAACGCAAGGTGGTTTCATCCTGACTTGAATAAAAAATAGTCTTGTTGTCATTTGCCCAAACGGCACTTCCAGTCACTTTCTCGATTTTATCAGAAAGCAATTTGCCAGTTACCAAGTTTTTAACTTGAATAGTGTAAATTCGTCTTCCAACAGTATCTATAGAAAAACTGACCAATTTATTATCGGGACTAATGCTCAAACCTCCCAATTGAAAATAAGAATGTCCTTTGGCTAATTTATTGCAATCGAACAAAATTTCTTCTTTTGCCGAAAGGCTTTCTTTTTTTCTAGAATAAATAGGATAATTTTTTCCTTTCTCAAAACGAGTAATGTAGTAATAGCCATTGTAAAAATACGGAACCGATTCGTCGTCTTCCTTGATTCTGCCTTTCATTTCCTCAAACAATTCTTTTTGAAATTGCTTCGTGTGAGCAGTCATTTTTTTGTAGTAGGCATTCTCTTTTTTCAAATAATCAATGACTTCAGGGTTTTCCCTATCCTTCAACCAAAAATAATTATCAATTCTTACCTCACCAAATTTCTCCAATTCTTTAGGGATTATTTTAGCGACGGGAGGAATTATTTTTTTTAACATAGTTTAAATTTCGATTATCAAATAGATAGCGCAAAAATAACACAATGTTACTTTAGAACGAGTCTATATTTTATTAAAATTTTATTAAATATCAGTTTGCAATATAGTAATTTTGTACAACTTAATTTTTAAAATCACAAAAATGGACTTAATGGGAATGATGGGTAAATTGAAAGAAACCCAACGTAAAATGGAAGAAACTAAACTTAGATTAGATTCTGTTTTAATTGACGAACAAAGCAGCGACGGGACTTTGAAAGTAACTTTCACAGCAAACGGAAAACTAAAATCCATTTCGATTGACGATTCTTTATTAGAAGACAAAGAGCAATTAGAAGATTATTTGATTGTAACTTTAAACAAAGCTATCGAAAAAGCGGCCAAAGTAAACCAAGCAGAATTAGATGCTGTTACTAAAGTTGATATGCCAATGATTCCAGGAATGGATGAATTGTTTAAATAAAATACACCGCAAAACAACTCATTTTAGTAAGAACCTAAAGAAAATGATAGTATGAATTACAAAAACTGGCACGAAAAACACTTTGAAACTCTTGGCTTCGGAAGCCGTTTAGCCGATTCTGTTGCAAAAGGTATGGGCTCTTGGAGATTCATTATTATCCAAACAATTTTGGTTGCACTCTGGATGGGATTAAATTTTGTAGGCTTTATATATCATTGGGATGCCTATCCGTTTATTTTATTAAACCTTGTTTTTTCAACTCAAGCAGCCTATGCTGCTCCAATCATTATGATGTCTCAAAACAGACAAAGCGAAAGAGATAGAATGCAAGCTCAGGCTGATTATCAAACCAATATAGAAGCCAAACAGGAAATCGAAGCCTTGACATTAATACTCAATAAACTTGATGTAGATAAGTTAGATAAGATTATTGCTTTGCTGGAAGAAATGAAAAAATAATATATGGGTTATGAATTATTCAAACGCATAATAATTTATAACTCATAATTTCTCTAAAGTTTCTAAAACATAAGTATGCATTACTTCACGATAATCTAAATGTGTTACAATTCGCAGCTTTCCGTGACCCATCGAGCTAATAGAAATCCCTTTTTGTTTTAATTTTTCTATCAAAATAGCTTCGTTGATATTGGGTTGAACAGAAAAAATCAAAATATTAGTTTCTACGGGTTCTACTTTAGCAACCCAGTTTCGTTTTTCCAAGACAGCTCCTATTTCCTTGGCGCGTCTATGATCATCCGCTAATCTTTCGATGTTGTTTTCTAAAGCATAAATTCCGGCTGCCGCCAAATAACCTACTTGACGCATTCCACCACCTAATATTTTTCGGATACGCAAAGCTCTATGAATAGTTGCTTTATCGGATAATAAAAGTGAACCTATTGGTGCTCCCAAACCTTTTGACAAACAAACAGAAATTGTGTGAAACACTTTTCCGTATTCCTTTGGATTGTCATTGGTAGCAACCAAAGCATTCCAAATTCTTGCTCCATCCAAGTGAAATTTCAAATTATTAGCATCACAAACT
>NZ_JAQTPQ010000259.1 GCF_028712645.1 Flavobacterium sp.
GTGCCGGTATCGAAAAAATTTCGGCTAATGTAAAACTGAAAGAAATTGAAACTAACATCATCCAACTTCAAAAAGAAATGCTAGTGCAACAACAGGCATTAATGCAATTGCTCAATAGTTCTGAAGACATTCTACCGCTTTCCGAGCCTTTAGTAAAATTGGAATATGGGTTGCAAAACACAACAGATAATCACCCTAACCTTCTGTTATTGCAACAAAATGTTGAAATTGCCAATAGTGAAATTGCCATCCAAAAAAGCAATCGCTTACCAGAATTTACAGGTAGGGTTTTTTCGCAGAAATTATATGGCGTTAAAGACCCCTATAGCGGTTTTTCAATAGCGACTTCATTCCCTGTTTTCGGAACTGGAGCCAATAGCAATAAAATAAAAGCGGCCAAAACCGAAAAAGAAACGCAAGAAAAACAATTGCAATACCAAACGCAAATACTGAAATCTTCTTTGACACAACGTCAAACCGAAGTCGAAAAAAGTGTGTCGGGTTTACAATTTTATGAAACTTCGGGTTTGCAACAGGCAGACGAAATCATAAAAGCCGCTAATCAATCCTATCGTGCCGGAGAAATTAGTTACGCCGATTTTTCATTGTATTTGAGCCAAGCCATCGAAATACGAAAAAACTATTTAGACAATCTAAATGCGTACAACCAAGCCATTATTCAATACAATTATTTCACAAATAAATAAATTAAAAAAAATGAAATCTTTAAAAACATATAAGAATCCCCTTTTACTACTTGCCTTTTGTCTCTTGCTTGTTTCTTGCGGTAAAACTGAAACTAAACCTCAAGAAGAACAAAAAGCAACAACAGAAGAAGCATCTTCTACAATTGCTTCGCTCACAGCCGAACAAATTAAAACTGTGGGTATACAATACGGAACCATCGAACAAAAAGAATTAACAGCCACATTGAAAGCCAATGGAGCATTACGGGTGCCTAATAATAACAAAGCCAATGCCACTTCAATGTATGGCGGCGTGGTCAAAAGTATTAACGTTCAGCTAGGCGATTTTGTTAAAAAAGGCCAAGTAATTGCTACAATCGCCAATCCACAATTCATACAATTGCAGGAAGAATATTTGAGTACTTCCAGTAAAATAATCTTTGCCGAACAAGAATTAGCAAGACAAAAAGAACTCAATTCAGGAAATGCAGGAGCATTAAAAAACTATCAAAATGCCGATGCAGAACTAAAATCAATTAGAACTCGCAGAGCCTCTTTACAACAACAAATCCAGCTGATGGGTATCAATCCAAGTAGTTTGAACAACAACAATTTACGTTCTGCATTGTCAGTGACAAGCCCTATAACTGGCACCATAAGCAATGTGTTTTCTAAAATTGGAAGTTATGTGGATGTGTCTTCACCAGTTGCCGAAATCGTGGATAACTCACAATTGCATTTGGATTTGAATATTTTCGAAAAAGATTTACCAATGCTAAAAGTGGGACAAATTATACATTTTAGAATTACCAATAATTCGGGTGAAGATTACAATGCTAAAGTATATTCAATAGGAGCTGCCTTTGAGAATGACAGTAAAAGTATCCCAGTACACGCCACCGTTCAAGGTAATAAAACCGGACTAATAGACGGAATGAATATAACTGCAATAGTAAGTTTAAATAATGTTACTACCGATGCTGTCCCTACTGATGCCATTGTAAGTGCAGATGGCAAAGAATATATTTTTGTGGTAACCGATAAAAGAGTCGAAGAAACAGAAGTAGAAAACGATAAATCCGAAAAAACAAAAACCCAAGTGACTACAACAAATTTTGAAAAAATAGAAGTCGCAATTGGCGTCTCTAATATGGGTTATACAGCTATAACATTGGTAAAAGACATTCCTGCAAATGCAAAAATTGTGACAAAAGGGGCATTCTTTGTAAATGCAAAATTGACAAACAAAGGGGAAGAATAAACAGTAATACTCATTGGATGCAATTATTAAAAACAGTAATTCACTTTTTTTTAAATAATTGCTCCAATGGGTTAATTAATCTAAAATTGTAGAAAACCAAAATCATTTAATATAATAGATTTATGGATATAAATGCCGAATTAATTATTGTTTTTAAACTGATTGTATCCTTTTTATTAGGAGCATTTATTGGTTTAGATAGAGAAAGACACGGTAGTGATGCTGGTATAAGAACCTATGCCGCAGTTTGTATTGGCTCAACCTTATTTACCGCTATTACTGCACATTTAGTTAATAATTCTGCGGATACTTCAAGAGTAATTGCAAATATTGTAACAGGTGTTGGTTTTCTAGGTGCAGGTATTATTTATCGCAATTCTAGTACAGGAACATCACACGGATTAACAACTGCAGCTACGGTTTGGTGTACTTCAGCTGTTGGTGTTGCCGTTGGATTAAATATGTTCATTATAGCTATAATAGGTGCTTGTGCGTTGTATTTTCTACTTTCATTACACCATCAAAAAAGGTATATAAAATGGAAGCAAAATATGATAAACAAGTATGGTGAAGAAGACTGCAACAATTAGTACTTAAAATAGTGAAATTAATTTAAAAGATAATAATTATGACTACATCAAACACAACTTCTACTGAATCAAAAGTTGCATCACCTATGGTAAAATCTAGTATTTATTAACATAAAAAAGAATTAGTCAACTTTGAATTTCAAAATATTTATAATTATGCTACAGCTTTTAGATTTTACAGGGGAAAATATCATAGCTACAAGGGCAAATGATTTATTGGGTATTAAAGATTATGAAAAAATTCATCCGTTTATCCATAATATTATTGGTACTGGTAAAAAAGCTCGATGGTATTTTGAAATGGACGATGATTCTGGTTCAAATGGTTTTTGGGAAGATGGTGTAATCGAAATCAATTATGGAAAAATGAATTTCACACATTCTGCTGATATCGAAAGAATTGCTATTGTAGGTGGTGAAAAATGGGAAAAGAGTATGCGTTCAATTATGAAACCATTTACAAAAGCGAAGTTGATGTATTTTGATTTGCCCGACAGAGAAAAAGCAAAAGAATGGATTCTAAATCAATAAGTAGAGATTGAAACGATTTACAATGATAATAAATAAACATAGATACTATACAAACGATAAATTGATTTGATTACATCAAAATTAAATAATTATGAAACTAAAATCAAATATAGACAAATTTGGAACAATAGGGCTTTTTACAACAGCCCTGTTGTCACCTTGTTGCTTCCCATTATTTGCTTTCGGGGTATCAGCACTTGGACTGGGAAGTATCGAACTATTTGGAGGTTGGACAATGTGGATTTTTCAAGCGATGGTTTTAATTTCAATCGGAGGACTTTACATTTCTTATCGAAAACATCTTTGTTTGTATCCTTTGCTAATTGCTATTCTGAGTGGAATAGTAATATTCTTTGCTTATTATTTTAGCAAAATAGAAAATCCAACTTACTTAATTTATACCGGAATGTTTGGACTTCTTATTGCTACAATCGTAAATTATTACCAAAATAAACTACACAGAAATTGCAAAACCTGTACAACCTTTGAAGGGAAAACAGTTGAATTAAAATCAACTTTAACTTGCCCCAACTGTGGTTACAGAAAAGAAGAAATAATGCCAACCGATGCTTGTCAATTCTTTTACGAATGTGAAAAGTGCAAAACAATACTCAAACCATTAGAGGGAGATTGTTGTGTTTATTGCAGCTACGGTTCGGTAAAATGTCCACCAATACAAAAAGGAGATAATTGTTGCTAATTAATATCAAAACAAAATGAAACACCAACACAAATACGATGAAAGTGGCAAACAGCTTTGCTGCACATTAGAGGAAAAAATAAATCGTAAAACCGACAAACAAACAGGGTGTTGCACAACCCTCAATGAGCCAGAACATTCTGACGATGACGGACACGACCATTCAGGCGGTGACCAAACCACGCTTCAAATGTTTCTACCGGCAATCATAAGTTTTACACTATTACTTGTCGCAATTGGTTTCGACAACTATTTTACACCAACTTGGTTTACAGATTGGGTTAGAACTGCGTGGTATATAATAGCCTATTTACCTGTTGGATTACCTGTGCTTAAAGAAGCATTTGAAAGCATCCGAAAAGGTGAAATATTTTCAGAGTTTTTATTAATGAGTATTGCTACCATTGGAGCTTTTGCAATTAGCGAATATCCAGAAGGTGTTGCTGTAATGCTGTTTTATGCAATTGGCGAAGTATTTCAAACATTAGCAGTTCAAAGAGCAAAATCAAACATTAAGGCACTATTAGACCAAAGGCCAGATACTGCAACTGTATTGGAAGGTAAAAATGCTGTTTCTAAAAAAGCATCCGAAATCACCATTGGAGAAATCATTCAATTAAAACCTGGAGAAAAACTGGCACTGGACGGAAAGTTAATTTCTGACACCGCTTCGTTCAACACTGCTGCCCTAACAGGAGAAAGTAAACCTGATACCAAACAAAAAGACGAAACCGTTCTTGCTGGAATGATAAACCTGAATACAGTTGTTTTGGTCGAAGTAACAACGGCTTATTCAGATAGTAAGCTCTCAAAAATCTTGGAAATGGTGCAGGAAGCAACCGCCAAAAAAGCACCAACCGAATTGTTCATCAGAAAATTTGCCAAAATATACACGCCAGCAGTAGTGTTTGCAGCTATTGCCATTTGTCTCATACCTATTGCTTTTGTCGATAATTATGTTTTCAGCGATTGGTTGTACAGAGCATTAATCTTTTTGGTTATTTCCTGTCCTTGTGCATTAGTAATCTCCATTCCGTTAGGATATTTTGGTGGAATTGGTTCAGCGAGCAAAAACGGAATATTATTTA
>NZ_JAQTPQ010000030.1 GCF_028712645.1 Flavobacterium sp.
CACGACGACATTTCAATTGTTGCCAACGTTGGTAATTTTTTAATGGTAAGAGACATACTCCTGATTAAGGAGATAGATGTTTTAATATTAGATTTGGAGTTGGAAGGTCTTACAAGTATTTTTGAAGTAAAAAATATTTTGAAAAATTTTCCAAAAACAAAAATTATTATTTTTAGCAATCTTTCAGAACAAATTTATGCTCCAAATGCCATTAAAGCAGGTGTTTCAGGATTTATTTCCAAAAAAGAAAAATTGGAAACTTTAGGACAGGCAGTTATTAAAGTAAACCAAGGAAAAATAATTATGAACGAAACTGTCAAGAAAAACCTTGCCTTAATTGCCAAACAAAACAAGAGCGAGCGTTTGTACAGAAAATTATCTAATCGCGAAGTGGAAGTTTTGCGTTATTTAAGTGACGGAAAGAAAAATAACGAAATTTCTAAAATTCTTGGTTTAAACGAAAAAACAATAAGTACTTATAAATTAAGATTATTGCAAAAACTAAACGTTACTAATCTAGTAGATTTGGTAAACAAAGCAAAAACACTAGAAATAGTTTAGCTATTGCGAGACATTACTCTTCCTAATTTTTTCGAAAACGAATTAATTAATTTGTAGTAATCCATCGCCATAGACAAAGGCTCAATATTATCAGAATCAGGTTCTGATGCTATTGAGCTTTTTATTTCTTCAATTATTTTATCAACAAGATACCATCTCATTGTCAAAATAGTTTCTGAAACATATTGACTTATTGAATCGTTTTTAGTTTTAGGAAAAATATTTTGACCTTCCCAATTATGCAAAGTAACTCTCTCGTCCTCCATTAAAATATCCGTTACTTCCTGCGCAAATTCTGGTTGCAAATGCATTAAATAGTGCTCGATGCTAAAGTTTTCGTTTTGATGGTAATAGTTTATCAGATTATTGAAAATATCACGAAACAAAGGATTTGCCAGCTCAACTTCATCTTCTTGCAAACTCAAATATATTTTTTGATATACTTTGTATTCTTTCTTTTCGATACTATTTTCAATTTCACCTTCTTCATTTGTTTTCAAAAGCACATCTTCAAATTCCTCGGTTTTGTTTCCATACAACAATAGAATTTCGATGATTTTTCGCTCCAATCCATAAAGAATATCAACTTTTTCAACCTGAATTGAGTTTTCGTTTTTTACAACTTCAAAAGCTTTTTGCTCTTGTTTTTGTTTCTTTCCAATTTCCGAAATATCTTTTTTGACCAATTGCACCAAAGTACTTATCAAGACTTGCTCTGATATATCCATAATTCGAGAACATTCCTGAATGTAGATTTCACGTTGAATTCTGTCTGGAATTTTAGAAATACTCACAACCATATCTCGAATCAAATCAGCTTTTTTAATCGGGTCGTTTTTCGCATCATTCATTAATAACGACGCTTTGAACTGTATAAAATCTTTAGCATTTTCGTCTAAATATTTCACCAATTCTTCATAAGGTGTTTTCTTGGCAAAACTATCCGGATCTTCACCGTCAGGAAAAGTGCAAACTTTTACGTTCATTCCTTCTTCAAGAATCAAATCGATCCCTCGAATGGAAGCACGCAATCCCGCAGCATCTCCGTCAAAAAGAACGGTTATATTTTTTGTCAATCTATTGATCAATCGGATTTGATCAGGTGTTAAAGCTGTTCCGGAAGAAGAAACTACATTTTCTATTCCAGCTTGATTAAACTGAATCACATCGGTATAACCTTCGACTAAATAACAATTATTTTGTTTGGCAATGGATTGCTTAGCTTGAAAAATTCCGTATAAAACTTTGCTTTTATGGTAAATATCGCTTTCGGGCGAATTGAGGTATTTTGCTGCTTTTTTGTCGTTGACTAAAATTCTTCCACCAAAACCCAAAATCCTTCCCGACATACTTTGAATAGGAAACATCACACGTCCTTTGAAACGGTCGAAGGGTCTGTCTTCTTTGGGAATTGTCAAACCCGTACTTTCTAGAAATTCTAATTTGTAGCCTTTTCCTAAAGCTTCTTTGGTGAAAGCATCCCAAGTTTCGGGTGAATAACCAAGCGAAAATTTATTTATTGTTTCAGTAGTAAAACCTCTTTCTTTGAAATAAGAAAGTCCAATGGCTTTGCCTTCTTCCGAATGTAAAAGGGTATTGTGAAAATAATCTTTGGCAAATTCAGAAACCAAGTACATACTTTCGCGAACATCTGTATTGGCTTTTTCTTCGTCGGTTTGTTCGGTTTCTTCAATTTCGATATTGTATTTTTTGGCCAAATATCGAATGGCTTCTGGGTAGGTAAAATGAGAGTGTTCCATCAAGAAAGCCACAGCATTTCCGCCTTTTCCTGAGCTAAAATCTTTCCAAATTTGTTTCACTGGCGAAACCATAAACGAAGGAGAACGCTCATCAGAAAATGGACTTAATCCTTTGAAGTTGGAACCAGCTCGTTTTAATTGCACAAAATCACCAATAACCTCCTCTACTCGAGCAGTTTCGAAAACAGTATCAATGGTGGCTTTTGAAATCAATTTGTGTTGAAAATTTAATTAAAGGAAAGTTGTAAAAATACGTAATTCAAAATTTATAATTAAATAAATAATAAAGAAAACCAATTACAAAAATTAGCCACAAATTCACAAATTTACTTTAGCAAATACATTTGTGAATTCGTGGCCGAAACAACTAAACTAACCAAATTTTTAATTGAAATCAAATCGGATTCCAAGTGAAACATTATTCTGTTTTACAATGTTGTCTTTAAACAAAGGATTCAAATCATATTTTATATACAAGCTTGTTTCTTTGTAACCAATATAAGAACTCAAACCATAAATAAAATTATTGGTATTGAAATCACCTTTGGTTCTTTCGGTTACTGTGTGGTCATCAACTTCATATTTAACAAGTTGCTTTGATTTCAAGTTGATTCCAGCATAACCACCAATTCCTAATCTAACATTTTTATGGGTTCTGAAATAGGGTTTTCCGTCTTTAATTTCTTTTTTTGTAAAATCGAATTCTAAATGAACTGGAGCAACTAAATACACATTTCTAAAACGGGAATCATCAAGTTGTTTAGGATTGGTTTGCAAAACGGTCTGATTTCCTGCAACAACAAAACTGTGATTATTGGTTGGACGCAAATTATTGTACATAACTGAAAATCCATATTTTAGATGCAACAAATTATCATTTTTAAAAATTCGGTTGTTGAATGTAAAACCCCATTCATAGAAATGAGAACCAATAAATCGATAGTCAGAATTTTCTACACTACCTTTTGTGACTAGATTATTTAATCCTGTGGCAAAAACAAATTGAGATACATTACGTTTTTCGCCGTGTTTTTGATATTGATGAATGTCTTTTACCTTAAATGCTGGAATTGAAAACGTATATTTTTTTGTTGTGTCATTATATACACTTACTGCCAAATTTTTATTTTCGGCTTTGTCTTGAACTAAAACTTTAAGTTCTTCATAAACTTTATCAACTTTGCTTTCGATAATTAGTGCTCTTATTTGGGCTAGTTTTTTCTTTTTAGCATCCGCTTCTTCTTGTGTAATTGTTTTGTTTTCGAGTTCTACATTTACTTGTTCGACCTCGATTTTGAGTGCTTCTTTTTCTTCTTTTGTGATTTTTTCAATTTTTTCGGCTATATTTTTTGTTCGTGCTTCGAAAGTTTGCTTCGCCTGTTCGCCATTATGGCTCGGGTCTTGCGCGTGTAATTTGCTTATAAAAAGAAGAGTAAATGTGATTAAGTAAAAGATAATTTTTGTCATAATGTAAAGTTTTTAATTGTTCGTTTTTTGATTATTGATGATTATTGATTGTTTCTATTGACCAAAGCTTCTTTCGCTTCTTTGTATTTTTTTGATATGGTGTTCAATGCTTTTTCTCTAAAAGATATTTCTAATTCGCCATCAACTTCATTTAATAATGCCATTGAATTGATTTTTACGGTCGATTTCTCTATTTTGGGCGTTTTCTCAACAGAGGCTAGTAAATCCTCAACATCAATATAATTCGGTTTTGTTTGATTTACAATTTGATCGATTTTATCATTTGGTTGAATTACAATTGCAATTTTTTCTTCGTTGTTTTTGATTTGAAGTCCCTCTTTGCTGATAACATTATCATTGCTTTCTTTCTTATTGTCAACATCAATTTTCTCCACTTTAACTATGGTTTTTGCAGTTTGATTTAGACTTTTTTCAGGATTAATTTTGTTTTTGAGAATGATTTTATTCTCAACATCTAAATCTCCTTTTTGAATTTTATTTTCGATTGTTACTACTGGTATTGAATTGATTCCATTTGTATTTTGATTATAAAAGAAAGTTCCAATAGCTACAAAACCCACAAAACTTGCCGCAATTGTCCACCAATTAAAATAACTTTTCTTTTTTTTAGTTTCTGCAACCGAAAGCATCACATCTAATCTGTCCCAAGCTTGAGCAGATGGCTGAATTTCTCTCAAATTCAATTTTTCCTTAATCTGATTTTCTATATTATTCGGTTCCATTTTCGTAATTTTTTAATTTTGCAATTTGTCTTTGCAACATTTTCCTAGCGTGAGATAATTGTGATTTTGATGTTCCTTCATCTATTCCAAGCATCTTGGCAATTTCTTGATGCTTAAAACCTTCAATACAATACAAATTAAAAATCATTTTGTAGCCATCAGGCAAATTGTCTATTAAAAACTGAATTTCTTCAACTGAAAATTGGCTATCAATAGCACTGAAACTCTCTTCTTCAAAATATTCATCGTCCAAAAAAATTACTTTTTTTTGAACTCTGATAAAAGAAATACATTCATTCACCATAATTCTTCTAATCCAACCTTCGAAACTTCCTTTATGCTCAAAATTTTTCAAATTAGTAAAGACTTTCATAAAAGCAGTAATCATAATATCTTCAGCTTGATGCAAATCTTTAGTATATTGCCTGCAAACGCCTAACATTTTTGAAGAAAACTGCTTATAAATAATTTGTTGCGCTTGCCGATTATTAGCAACAGCCATTTCTATAATTTCCTTTTCTTCTTGATGTAGGGTTATTACTTTCAAAATCTTTATAAAGTGTTTCTATTAGTATAGACGATTAACAATGCAAAAAGGTTGCATCACAATTTAATAATTAGAAGATTTAGAGAATTAAGAAGTTTTAAAGCCAATAAAAGCAGCACTTAAGGAGTAAAAAAAATTTCTGTTAAAAACTATTTTTTTCTTTCGATAACATAATTTACCATCAAAATCAAAGCGTCTTTAAACTCAGATTTTGGATAATTCTCCAAAAGCAAAAGTGCTTCTTGCTGGAATTGGGCCATTTTTTGTTCTGCATAAAGAAGTCCGTTCTGGTTTTTTACGAAAGCAATAACTTCTTTAACCCGTTTTTTGTCTTTGTTATGGTTTTTTATGGAGTTGATAATCCATGATTTTTCTTTGGAAGTACAATTATTCAAAACGTGAATCAAAGGCAAAGTCATTTTTTGTTCCTTGATATCAATTCCTGTAGGTTTTCCAATGGCTTCCTCGCTATAATCGAATAAATCATCTTTAATTTGAAATGCCATCCCGATGAGTTCGCCAAATTTTCTCATATTTTCGACCTGAACCTCATCTTCAATAACTGATTTTGCTCCAAGAGCACAACAAGCAGCAATTAAAGTGGCAGTTTTTTTGCGGATGATTTCGTAGTAAACCTCTTCAGTAATATCAAGTCTTCTGGCTTTTTCTATTTGGAGTAATTCGCCTTCACTCATTTCGCGAACAGCTACTGAAATGATTCGCAACAAATCGAAATCACCATTATCGATTGAAAGCAACAATCCTTTGGACAACAAATAATCACCAACAAGAACGGCAATTTTGTTTTTCCAAAGCGCATTTATCGAGAAAAAACCTCTTCGGCGATTGCTGTCGTCAACCACATCATCGTGAACCAAAGTCGCTGTATGAATCAACTCGATAACCGATGCTCCACGGTAAGTTCTTTCGTTTACGACTCCATCAGCAACCATTTTTGCAGTCAAGAAAACAAACATCGGACGCATTTGTTTTCCTTTTCGATTAACGATATAATAGGTAATCCGGTTAAGCAATGCCACTTTTGAAGTCATCGATTCATAGAACTTTTTTTCGAAAAGTTCCATCTCGTGAAAAATGGGCTGTTTTATTTGAGAAGTAATATTCATTTCGATTTCAAATATACTGTTTTAGAATAAAAAAACAGCAACTATTTATGGGAATCACAGTGTTTTAAAATTTATTTAATTTCGAATTATCCATTTTGTTTAACAAAAGAATTTCATTTTAATAAAATCATTTTTATGCTTCTTTATTAGCTAGTTGTCCACAAGCTGCGTCAATATCTTTACCGCGACTTCTACGAACTTTTACAACTATACCTCCAGCTTCAAGTGCTTTTATATAAGCATTAATCGTTTCTTCTGAAGCTTGTTGAAATTCGCCATCATCTATGGGATTGTATTCAATCAAATTAACTTTGCAAGGAACATATTTGCAGAATTTTACCAATGCATCAATCGAGGCTTTGTCATCATTAATTCCTTTCCAAACAACATATTCGAATGAAATTTTACTTTTAGTTTTCTTGTACCAATATTCCAATGCTTCTCTTAAATCTGCTAAAGGAAAATTAGAACTAAAAGGCATAATTCGAGAACGAATTTCATCTATTGCCGAATGCAAAGAAACGGCAAGATTGAATTTCACTTCATCATCGGCAAGTTTCTTTATCATTTTTGGAATTCCAGAAGTCGAAACCGTAATCCGCTTGGGAGACATTCCTAAACCTTCGTTCGAAGTAATCATTTCGATGGATTTCATCACATTATTATAATTCATAAGCGGTTCGCCCATTCCCATAAAAACAATATTTGACAAGGGATGATTGTAATACAAACGACTTTCTTTGTCGATAGCGATTACTTGATCATAAATTTCTCCAGGCTCAAGATTTCGCATTCTTTTAAGTCGCGCGGTTGCACAAAAATTACAATCTAAACTACAACCCACTTGGCTAGAAACACAAGCTGTTGTTCTTGTATTTGTTGGGATCAAAACACTTTCAACCACTAGACCATCGTGCAAACGGACTGCATTTTTAACTGTTCCGTCTTCACTTCGCTGCATTGTATCGACTTTGATATGATTGATAATAAAATTTTCTTCGAGCATATTTCGAGTAGTTTTGGCAACATTGGTCATATCCTCAAAACTGTGAGCTCCTTTGCTCCACAACCACTCATAGACTTGATTTCCCCGAAAAGCTTTATCGCCATTGGAAACAAAAAAATCTCTTAGTTGTTCTTTTGACAAGGCTCGTATGTCTTTTTTATCAATCATAAGTGCAAAGTTAGTTACAAATTTGAATTATTTTGAATTTTTCTAACTGTCAAATTATATTTTGTAACTTTGTTTTCATAAAATGTAATGTTATGGGAGTTCCAGAATTGAAAAATAAAATGCAAATGCAAATTGAAAATGCTGACGAAAGATTGTTGCGTATAGTTTCATCCGTTTTTGACAATTATTTGAATGAAAACACAATTGTTGAAACTACAAAAAACTGCCTTTCTGAACCTGCTGTTGCTTACGATATAACAGGAAAACCTTTGACATCAAAACAATATAATAAAGAAATTGATAAAGGAATTGACGATTTTAAAAACGGAAGATTTGTTTCTCACGAATCACTTTTAGAAGAAATCAAAAATTGGAGAAATGAAATATGAAATAAAATGGTCTGATAGCGCAAAAAATGACTTAAAAAACTTAATACTATCATTTCAGATTCTAAAGTTAATGCGGTTTATAAGGCTCCAGAACAAATTATTTTTCCAGAACAATTTCAAATTGATGAATATCGAAAAGATTGTAGAAGAATAATTGAAGGCAACTACAAAATTTTATATCAATTTGAAAACAATGAAATTAGAATAGTTAAAATCTTCAATTCTCTTCACGACCCAATAAAAAGTTTATTTTAATGCATTTCATTTCTCAAGAATTAGAAAATTATATCGAACAGCATTCCGAAAAAGAGCCTCAATTATTAGCAGCTTTAGACAAAGAAACTTATCAGAAAGTTTTGTTGCCGCGAATGTTGAGTGGTCATTTTCAAGGACGCGTTTTGAGTATGCTTTCTAAATTGATTCGTCCTGCAAATATTCTCGAAATAGGAACATACACTGGCTATTCGGCTTTGTGTTTATGCGAAGGAATGCAAGAAAACGGAATACTTCATACGATTGACATCAAGGAAGAATTAGTAGATTTTCAAAGAAAATATTTCGATAAATCAATTTGGGGAAACCAAATTGTCCAACATCTTGGCGAAGCAATTAACATTATTCCAACTTTAGATTTGAAATTTGACTTGGTTTTCATTGATGCCGATAAGGAAAATTACATCAATTATTTTGAGTTGATTGTTCCCAAAATGAACAAAGGAGGAATTATTCTTTCGGATAATGTTTTATGGAGCGGAAAAGTTATCGAACCTTTACAACCCAATGATTTGAGTACAAAAGTGATTATGGAATACAATCAACTATTAAAAAACGACCCGAGAGTGGAAACCGTTTTGTTACCCATTCGTGATGGATTAACTGTTTCTAGAATAGTCTAAGATTGTTTGTTCGAAAAGCTCTTGGAACTCGAAAATATTTTAAACTGGAAAATATCTTTTTTGTACAATTTGATACAACTTGAACATCAAAAAACCCAATGTTAATCCACATAAATAGCCACAAATGATATCTAATGGATAATGCAATCCTAAATATATTCGGCTATAAGCAAAGATTAACGGCCATAAAAACAGAAATCCTAAATATTTAAAATGACGTTTTAAATTAAGATATAAAAAAGTAGCAACTGCCATAGTGTTAGCAGCGTGACCTGAGAAAAAACTGAAGGTTGCACTTGATTTTATAATTCTAATTTTAGTGTTTATTTCAGGATTACTGCAAGGACGAAGTCTTTGAAATCCGTTTTTGAATAAATTAGTAATTTGATCTGTGAAAAGAATCAAAACTGCCACAAATAACAGCAAATACAAGGTTTGTTTTGTCCCTAACTTCTTGAAAATAAGATATAATAAAACAACAAAAAAAGGAATCCAACTAGTTTGTTTGGTAATCATTAACCAAAGTCCATCGAAGGTTTCGGAGCCAAGGCTGTTTAAGTAAATAAATAATTTTTCGTCGAGAGATAGGATTTTTTCCAACATTATTTTTTTCGTTTTATTGGACCAGCAATATCCTCAATTTCTTCGTTTGAAATGGTATTTGGTGTATTTATTTCGGTGGATAATTGGACTTTCACTTCGCCAGTTTCAGCAGTTATCGACGCAGGACTTTCAAGTGAAGAGCCTACAACTTCTTTTTTTGCATTTCTTGTTACTTTGTTCAATTCGGCAGGAAAAGCTGTTGAAACCCCATTTATTGCTTCTGATGTATCCACTACTAAATTCTCTTTAACGGTATTAATCTCAGTTTTAAAACTATCTGAAATTCCGCTCAATGGATTTGTATTTCCTAATATATTTGCTTTGGCACTATTAATTTCTGAAGTAATATTGCTAGTCAAATCACTCAGCATTTTTTGATCAAAACCGTTGTCATCAACTCCTTTTTGGATTTCGTTTTTTATGTCGTTTGTTGCGTTTTTTAATTGCGCCATCATTTTACCCATTCCGCGAGCCATTTCAGGCACTTTATCAGAACCAAAAAGCAATAGAACAATAAACATTATAAAAATTAATTCGCCTCCTCCTATTCCAAACATAATTTATATATTTTAAACCGCAAAGTTACAAAGTTGTAAAGATACAAAAGACATTCTTTCATAAATAATTAACAATAGTAAAATATGGATTACTTTTAGTTTTCAGAAGCAGTAATTTTTTTAAACTCTAAGTTTTTTGACACAAGAAAATCAATTAATTCAAATTGAGATTCGGGTTTGAGAAGTGTTTTTGACTTAGAATCGTTTTCACAAAAAACAAGGAAAAGTCCAATTTCATCTTCTTTGAGGTTTAATGTATTGGTAAAAAAAGTGTAACTAATTGTTTTCATTGCAACCTCGGTAAAACTTGCTGGAGTAATAAAATCAGTCCTTTCTGGGTTTTTTATTTTTAAGATTTTCAAAATATCTTTATACATCCGCACAAAATTCATTCCGTTTTCGATGGTTCCATTAGGAGGCATTACCTGGTTTTTGGGAGAAGATTTTCCGTCATCAAAATATTGCTTATCCACAATTGCTTGCGTGTTTCCTTCTATTGGGTGAATATTTTTTTTGGCATAAACCACAACCTCAACTAATTGTTTGGTGTAAATTTCTAGTTTAATCCTTAAAAATGAAACCGAAAAATCTTTCTGGGTTAAAATTACTTTTTTTGACTTGAATGCCAAACTTGAAACAACTAAAGTGTCATTGACTTTTGCTAACAATGTGAAAAATCCTTGCTGGTTTATGACAGTTCCTGTCTTTGTGTTTACGTTGAAAACAATACCATTTTCAATTTTTATTGAATCGTTTACAACTTGACCACGCAAAGGTATTCTAGTCAAAATTTGCCCTGAACAAAATTGATAAAACAAAATCAAAAAAAGAATTCCTATTTTATTTTTCATCTTGAATGATTTGGTTAAATTATTTGAGCAACGGGAAAATTAAAAACAAAATAAGTAAATAACAACATCTAAAGTTAATGATTTATTCGTTCTCGCAAGCGATTATTTCATTATATTTTACAGCAAGTTGCACCATTAAAAAATCTGTCATTGTTTTATTTTTAGATTTCAAAACAGAAGTAAAATTTTCGTTTTCTATACAATAATACTGAAATCCTTTTACATATTCTGGAGGTATTTTTAAATAATTTACAAAGTGACCTTCGTCAAACATATTGTCAAGTTGCTGGAGATACATTTCTTTTTTTTCGACTTCTAATTCTTTTTTAAGCATAGCCGTTCGTCCACTAATAGCGTTTAGAATTGGATCAACTGGCAAAGAACCTCCTAAAATTCCCAAAAGTTGTATTGGTTTAAAATCTCCAGCGGTTTTTAATTTCCTTTCAGCAGGTGTGTAATGTTTTATTCCTTTGGGAGAAATCCCTAACGAAACCGCATTTATTTCTGGATGTTTATTAACGATTACTTCTTTGAGTTCGGTAGTTTTAGCGGTCAATTTTATAATTAACACATCTAATTTCAAGTCCTCTTCTTCAATTATTTTTCTATAATACTCTAAATTCACTGAAGAAAAAACCAATAAATCTTCAGCTTTCGCCAAAATATAAAAGTTGCCATTACTATCGCTTGAAGTGCTTTTTTCGTTAACTAAATTTACAATATTGACTCCTTCAACATTGCCAGACTCAGCCATTATTCTTCCGTGAATCAATTTCTCGTCCGTTGTTTGACAAAAAGATATTTGATATAATAAAGTTAGGATAAATAGTAAAGTTTTATTCATTTTCGCAAACTATTATTTCATTATATTTTTTGGCTAAGGAAATCATTAAAAATTCTATATTAGTTTTGTTTTTAGTTTTTAATACAGTTGTAAATCTTTCGTTTTCTACTGCGTAGTATTTAAAACCTTTCACATATTCTAGAGGTATTTTTAAAACGTTTATAAAATGATTTTCGTCAAACATAGCATCAAGTTGTCTTAAAAACATTTCTTTTTTTTCGACTTCGAGTTCTTTTTTGAGCATTTTTGTTCTTCCTGAGATTAAATTTAGCAACGGATCTAAAGAAATTGAGCCTCCAGCCATTCCGTTGCTACTCGCTGTTGGACTGAGACTAGTGGCTGTATATAATTTTCTCTCAGCTGGAGTATAAGATTTTTTCCCTTTGGAAATAATGCCTAAAGAAAAAGCATTAATATTGTCATATTTTTTTACTACCACCTCTTTTAAGTAAGTAATCACAGGCTTCATTTTCACAATAAAAAGCTCCTTTTGAAAATGTTCTTGTTCTAAACCAATACGCATTCCCTCTAAGTGTACTGCCGAAAACAAAAGCGTATCTCCTGGAATTGCGGCTATTGAAAAGTAGCCTTCTTTTTCAGTCATTGTAGATTTTTCAGTTTTCAAGTTAATCACATAAACTCCTTCAAGATCCATTGTATTAGCGATAATTTTGCCGTTCAGTTTTGTTCTGACAGACTCTTGGGCAAAGACAGCATCAGCAACCAAAATAAATAAAATACATATTCTTATTCTCATCCGAGAGTTGTTCTTTTTTAATATGTGTAAAATTATCTCAATCTCTTCCAAATTAATTTATAACGGCTTGGTAAAAATATGTTAATTAAAAACCGAAATAATAATTTATAAATTGGTTGATTTTATACCTTTAACCAAAACTATTTTCTCGATGAATAAAATGAAAAATATAATTATTGCCAGCACTTCTACCCTTCACGGAGGAGATTATTTAGAATATATTTTGCCTGAATTAAGCATCCATTTCAAGCATTGCAAAACGATACTTTTTATTCCTTTTGCTAGACCAGGCGGAATTTCGCACGAAGATTATACAACAAAAGTGGCATTGGCTTTTGCCAAAATAAATAAAACAGTAAAAGGAATTCACGAATTTGAAGATTTACCCAAAGCTATCAAAAATGCTGAAGGAATTTTTACTGGCGGAGGAAATACCTTTTTATTGGTGTCCCAATTGTATAAAAATAATATTATAAAAGTTCTTGCTGATACTGTGAAAAACGGGACTCCTTATTTGGGAACTAGCGCTGGAAGCAATATTTGCGGACTTACGATGCAAACAACAAATGATATGCCGATAATTTATCCACCAAGTTTTAAAACCTTAGGATTAATTCCGTTCAATTTGAACCCTCATTATCTTGATAACAATTCCGAATCGAAACACATGGGAGAAACTCGTGAAATGAGAATAAATGAGTTTCATATATTTAACACAATTCCTGTTTTAGGATTAAGAGAAGGAAGCTGGCTTGAAGTAAAAGGCGACGAAATAACTTTAAGAGGAAACTTTACAGCACGACTTTTCAGAAACAATCAAAGTCCTATTGAAATAGAAACAGGATCAAACCTGAATTATATAAAATAAAAAACCTCAAACTTTCGTTTGAGGTTTTTGAGCGAAAGACGAGGCTCGAACTCGCGACAACCAGCTTGGAAGGCTGGAGCTCTACCAACTGAGCTACTTTCGCATTACAACGGTGCAAATATAATTAATAACTTAGCTTCCTTGCAAGTTTTTTTTATAAAAAAATACTGTTTTTTTATAATCGTTTTAAAACTAAATTGTTATAAATTCTTTAAACACATTTTGAATCAATAATTTTGTAAAATATGTCGTAATTAGAAAATTATGCGCTTATACAACTTCATTATTTATTATCAAGTGTAGATTAATTTTTCAAATTAGGAAATTAAACTAGATATACTTTTAAGACTCGCCGAAGGATGATAAATAAATAAACACGATTTGTTTTTTATCGTATTGATAATTCCTTTCGATAATTCAACAGGAATTGCAGGACATCCTTGACTTCTCCCTAATCTTTTGTTGTTTTTAATAAAGGAATTCGAAACATAATTTGCCGCATGCATTACCACGCCTCTTTCTCTTGCATTGTCATTTATTCCTTTTTCAAGACCGTCTAATTTTAGTGACATTCCGTGTTTTCCATTATATATTTCGCCTGTGGCGTAAAATCCCAAACTGCTTTTGAAAGATCGATCTGCATTCGAAAAACTATTTGCAAATTCTTCACCAGTATTTCTTCCATGAGCAACAAGACAATTATACAAAATGGTATTGGTTGTTAAATCAATTACCCAAAGCCTTTTATTATTTGAAGACAAACTAAAATCAACTAAGGTTAAAATATCTTTTTGAATTAATCCTTTTTCTTTCAATAAATAAAAACCTTTTAGAGCCTCGGTAAAACTTTTGAGATTAGGCAAGTCAAACTGATTAGAATTCAAGTTATCATAAACCTTTTCAATTCCTGAATCAGAAATTGAGTTTGTGGTGCTTGCAATTTCACTATTATGAGTGATTTTTAAAACAGGTAAATTTGTTTCTCGCAAATAAAACGAAAAAAACAAAACTAAAACAACTGGAAAAATCTTATAAATCATTGATACAGTATAGGTTAAATAATAAATTTAGGCGTGCAAATATACATCCGAAAATAGGTCATTGCAAATTTTTAAGAAAAAAAAAGGTTTTTTTAAGTTTTAAACGATTAGTTATTGAATGTTAAAAATCACATCGCATTTGCTTTTTGTGTTAATTTTACTATTTTTGCCTAACTTATATCCTAATTTATGCCGAAGTTTTTTACTTTTATTCTGTTTTTTTCAATCTTATTTAGTTTCAGTGCTCAAGGTCAAAAAAAGATACTTCAGGCGAAATCTACTATAGAAAACATTACTATTGATGGAAAAATTGACGAAGAAGTATGGAAAACTGCACCAATAGCTTCTGATTTCATTATGTTTGAACCAGATAATGGAAAACCCATCGGTGAAAACAAAAAAACAGAAGTAAAAGTACTTTATGATAATACCGCCATTTACATTTCGGCCGTTTTATATGATGATGAACCAAAAAAAATTTTAAAAGAAATCACTCAACGTGACATTGTTGGAACCGCAGATGTTTTTGGAGTTTTTATTAATGGATTTAATGATGGTCAACAAGATTTTCAGTTTTTTGTAAGTGCTTCTGGCGTTCAAATGGATCGATTAGCAACCGAAGACGGTGGAGTTAGCCCCGATAATTACAACCAAGATTTTTCTTGGGATGCGGTTTGGGACAGTAAAATTAAGATTACAGATTTTGGCTGGGTTGTAGAAATGAAAATTCCGTATGCCGCATTGCGTTTTTCAAAATCAGAAATACAAACTTGGGGTTTAAATTTTTATAGAAGCATTCGTCGTGACCGACAAAGTTATACCTGGAGCCCTATTGACAATAAAACTCAAGCTACTAGAACACAAAACGGAGTTCTTGAAGGAATTCAAAATATAAAAACACCTACTCGACTTTTTTTCATTCCTTATTCGTCTTATTACTATGAAAAAAACACTGATGGATCTGAAAATAAATTTAAAGTAGGAATGGACATTAAATATGGCATAAATGATTCATTTACTCTTGATGCTATTTTAGTTCCTGATTTTGGACAAACCAAATTTGACAATGTCATTTTGAACCTAAGTCCTTATGAACAACAGTTTACAGAAAACAGACCTTTTTTTACAGAAGGAACAGATTTGTTCAACAAAGGGAATTTATTCTATTCCAGAAGAATAGGTGGCGCACCAAGATTCAAACCTGAGGATTATGACAAAACCACTGAACAAATAACTGATATTCCTGCAACAGTAAATTTACTGAACGCCCTAAAAGTTTCTGGAAGAACTGAAGGTGGTCTAGGAATTGGTGTTTTCAATGCAATTACAGAAACCACTTATGCCACGGTTGAAAACAGAATAACTGGCGAAAAACGAAAAGGAATTGTCGAACCTTTGACAAATTATAATGAATTAGTTTTAGATCAACGTTTCAATCACAACTCATCAATTTCACTAACAAATACAAATGTTTCCCGTAACGGAAATTATAGAGACGCGAATGTTACTGCATTGTTATTCAACTTAAGCACAAAAGAAAACGCTTATAAATTATCAGGGGATTTTAAATTTAGTGCCATCAATACAAATCAACTGGGCGATTTCAAGCATATTTTTATTAACAGAACAAATGATTATACTGGTTATAAAACCTCGCTAGGTTTTGAGAAAACCAAGGGAAAATACAGATTTTTCCTTTTTGGAAAATACATCTCCAGCGATTACGATATTAATGATTTAGGAATAGGCTTCCAGACAAATTACCACAATGCCTATGCAGACATTAGTTATCGCATATTGAATCCGATAAATTTTTTCAACACTTTGAAATTTATTTTAAAATCAAGTGTTGAAATTCAAAACACAACAGGAAAAGTTCAGGATAATTTCATCAACGCAGGATTAGAAGGAAGTTCTAAGAGCAACGATTATTACAAAGTTTTTCTTCAAGTTAGTCCAATTGAATCATTTGATTTCTACCAACCACGAATTCTAGGACGTTATTCATATATACCTAAAAATCTGCTTACTTATTTTGTTTTTTCCTCTAATTACAACAACTCATTTGCAATTGATTTTAATCCTTATGTAAAATTTTACGATGAGAAAAAAAGAATAGATTATGGTTTTGATCTTAGTCCAAGATATCGAATTAACGATAAAATCCTTCTTATTTACTCACTAGGATATTATAAATCATTAAATGACAGAGGTTATGTTGATAATGACGGAACCAATATTTATTATGCACAAAGAGAATTAAAAACCGTTAGCAACGAACTATCAGGAAAACTGGCACTCAATAATAAAATGACAATAAATTTAACAGCAAGATATTATTGGTCTTTTTCAGAAAACAATAAATTTTTCACTTTACAAAATGACGGTTATCTTACTGACACAACCTATATTCCAAATACTAATGAAAATTTCAATGCTTGGAATTTTGATTTATCCTATTCTTGGTGGTTTGCTCCAGCAAGCCAGATTTCTGTTTTATATAGAAACAATGCTTCCGATTACAGGAATGAAATAGACCGAAAAATAGGAAATAATATGAAAAATCTTTTTAACAACAACCTAAATAACATTTTCTCGGTTAGCATTCGCTATTACATTGACTATAATTCCTTAAAAAGTAAAAAGTAATACCGCTAGTTATTTCAAATTAGTCCAATAAAAATTGAACTAAATGAAATATACAGCGGCATTATACCAGAACGATTGGACTAAAACATATCAACCAATGGTATAAAATGCGTTAATTTTAGAAAAAGGACTTATCTACAATAAAATAATTATTTTTTTGAAGCGTTACTTAAAAATTGCATAATATGGTTTATGCCAAAGCCAACATTTTTAGAAATGACTTATCTTTGCAAAAAATAAATCACAATGAACAAAAAAGTAATCCTTATGATTCTAGACGGTTGGGGAAATTCTCCTGACCCAAAAGTTTCAGCAATCGACAATGCCAACATTCCTTTTATAAAAAGTTTATATACAAAATATCCCGTTGCTCAGCTACGAACCGATGGTTTAAACGTAGGTTTACCTGAAGGCCAAATGGGAAATTCCGAAGTGGGTCACATGAACCTTGGTGCTGGAAGAATTGTATATCAAGATTTAGCAAAAATAAATCTTGCAGTTGAAAATAAAACTTTAAATACTGAACCAGTTCTTGTTGAGGCATTCCAATATGCCAAAGAAAAAAATGTGAATGTTCATCTGCTCGGATTAGTTTCAGATGGTGGTGTGCATTCTCACACTTCACATTTGCGAGGTTTGATTGATGCCACAGAAGCTTTTGGTTTAGAAAAAGTATTTATTCATGCTTTTACCGATGGTCGTGATGTAGATCCGAAATCAGCAAAAACAGACATTCAAAATTTACAAAATTATATCGCTAACACTTCCGTGAAAATCGCTTCAGTAATAGGAAGATATTACGCGATGGATAGAGACAAACGTTGGGAAAGAGTAAAATTGGCCTATGATTTATTGGTAAACGGAACAGGAACACATTCGAAAAACACAGTAAAAAGCATCGAAAAAAGTTATGCAAATAATGTTACCGACGAATTTATCAATCCAATTATAATGGTGGATGAAACCGACAAACCGTTGGCAATCATAAAAGAAAATGATGTCGTAATTTTCTTCAATTTCAGAACTGATAGAGGCCGAGAACTTACCGAAACGCTTTCTCAAAAAGATTTCCACGAGCAAAATATGCACAAACTCAATTTGTATTATGTTACGCTGACCAATTATGACGAAACATATGAAAACGTAAAAGTGGTTTACAACAAAGATAATGTTACAGAAACTCTTGGCGAAGTTTTAGAAAAACACAATAAAAAACAAATCAGAATTGCTGAAACAGAAAAATATCCTCACGTAACCTTCTTCTTTTCGGGAGGAAGAGAAACTCCTTTTGAAGGTGAATCTCGAATTTTGAAAAACTCTCCAAAAGTAGCTACTTACGATTTAAAACCCGAGATGAGTGCTTACGAACTAGCTGATGCTTTGGTACCAGAATTAAACAAAGGTGATGTTGATTTCGTTTGTCTAAATTTTGCCAATGGAGATATGGTAGGACATACAGGTGTTATGGAAGCTGCAATAAAAGCATGTGAGGCCGTTGATAATTGTGTAGAAAAAGTAATAACAGCAGCTTTAGCTAATGATTACACTACTTTAATTATTGCCGATCATGGTAATTGCGAAACGATGATAAATCCTGATGGAACTCCAAACACCGCTCACACTACAAATCCAGTTCCTATTATTTTAGTGGACAAAGAATTGAAATCAATTCACGATGGAGTTTTAGGTGATTTGGCTCCAACGATTTTAGATTTGATGGGAATTGAAAAACCCGATGTAATGACGAGACATTCTCTTCTATAATTTCAAAAAAAGCTTCTCACTACCGAGGAGCTTTTTTTATAAATAAAGTTGTATTTTTGCCACTTATTTTATAAAAATGATTATCCAAAAAACAAGAGAAGAGATAGAGTTAATGCGCGAAAGTGCTTTAATCGTTTCAAAAACATTAGGAATGATTGCTTCTGAAATCAAAGAAGGAGTCACCACTTTACACTTAGATAAATTAGCCGAAGAATTTATTCGTGATCACGGAGCTATTCCAAGTTTTCTTGGATTATATGGTTTTCCAAACTCACTTTGTATGAGTCCAAACGCCCAAGTGGTTCACGGAATTCCAAATAACACTCCATTAAAAAATGGCGATGTGATTTCGGTAGATTGTGGTGCTTATAAAAATGGATTTCACGGTGATCACGCCTATTCCTTCGAGATTGGCGAAGTCGCTCCCGAAACCAAGAAATTATTACAGGTAACCAAAGAATCTTTATACGTTGGAATTCGAGAATTCAAAGCTGGAAATCGTGTTGAAGATGTAGGTAATGCCATTCAAAAATATACTGAAAGTCACGGTTATGGGGTTGTTCGGGAATTAGTGGGGCACGGAGTTGGACAAAAAATGCACGAAGATCCAGAAATGCCTAACTACGGAAAACGAGGTCGCGGAAAACTTTTTGTTGAAGGAATGGTAGTTGCCATTGAACCTATGATTAATTTGGGAACCAAAAACATCAAGCAACTCAAAGACGGCTGGACAATACTTACTGCCGATGGAAAACCAAGTGCCCATTTTGAACACGATGTAGCTTTGGTAGATGGAAAACCTGAATTACTTTCAACTTTTGCTTATGTGTATCAAGCATTAGGAATAGTAAGCAATGAAGAAGATGAGTTTAGAAAAATTCCTTTTAAAATCTAAAACTAATAATTTAAAACTTAAATAACCTTAAATACCTTATATGGTTTGATGAATTGGTTTACCATATAAGGTATTTAAGGTCATTTAAGAAAGCCTGAAGACTTCTTTTTTTGAAACTTTGCGTAACATATAATGAAAAAACTCTTTAAATTAATCCTCAATACCATTCCCCGTCCAATATTAATTAGACTAAGTTATGCGGTTCGACCTGTGCTTGCACTTGCATTAAAAGGAAGTAAATTTACTGATCCAATCGATGGTAAAAGTTTTAGTATGTTTTTACCTTACGGCTACGGAAAACAGAGAAATAATGCGCTTTCACCAAGTACACTTTCGCTCGAAAGACACCGTTTGCTATGGCTATATTTAAAAAACGAAACTGATTTTTTTACTTCAGAAATCAAAAAGAAAGTCCTTCATTTTGCGCCTGAACAAGCGTTTTATAAATTGTTCAGAAACCAGAAAAATATTGATTACACCACAACGGATTTGTTTTCGCCTCTTGCCGATGTAAAAGCAGACATTTGCAACTTGCCATTTGAAGATAACTCTTATAACATTATATTTTGCAATCACGTTTTAGAACATATTCCTGATGACACGAAAGCAATGCAGGAATTATTCCGAGTATTGAAACCAGGAGGAATGGCAATTTTACAAATTCCACAAGATTTATCAAGAGTTACTACTTTTGCTGATGATTCCATAACCGACCAAAAAGAACGCGCGGAAATTTTTGGTCAATACGATCATGTTCGCATATATGGTCGCGATTATTTTGAAAAATTAAGAAGCATTGGATTTTCTGTAGTCGAAGAAGATTACACCAATAAAATATCTCCAGAATTGGTCGAAAAATATTGTTTAGCCAAAGGCGAAATTATACCTGTTTGCTTTAAGTAACCAACAGTTATTCAAATTTAATTTGACTTCATTTATCAAAGCATAATTTGTTATATTTACAAAATAACAATTATAACATTATGTTTAGAGCTTTTTTCAGGAAATTACTTTTGGTTCTTATTATCTCTTCGGCATCAGCCCAGACAGAAAATGAAGGTATTCCTCCCTATAACATCAAAACGGTATCGTTTGTTCAAAATGGTCAAAATGTAATCCCTATTTTCCAATTAGGGGAAGGATTCCAGTTGCAATTTGATGATTTGTACGGAAATGAAGCCAACTATTATTACGAAATCACTCATTGTGATTACAACTGGAAACCGTCAGATATTCCTAAAAGCGAATATTTACAAGGATTTGACGGTCAAAGAATTCAGGAATACACTAAT
>NZ_JAQTPQ010000260.1 GCF_028712645.1 Flavobacterium sp.
CTCTGATTTCTTCTCTTGATTTGAATCCACTATCAGTTGCGAACCCATCGTTTGGTGAGTCAGAAGATAATATCGCATATTTCCTATATACATTGGAATGATAATTTGGAAAATCCAAACTAACTATTATTTCTATATTATTTTCGTCAAAAAATTGTACAGCTGGTCCAAATATTATCATAATAAAAATTTCCAAAATTAAATATTTTTACTGAATTCAACCGAATCGTTGAATAATTCTAAATCACTTTTCTTTATTGGTACAGCGTATTTGAATGAATTTCTTGATGTTTTAAAACTATAATAATCAGATACTTCCATACAAGAATACACCCTTTCTAAAATAGTTTTGTCATCCCAAGTTAAATTTGAAACCCAACACCATATGCCAGAATTAGGAATATTATGCCACCATTTATTTTTTAATGGTAATATTTTCCATCCATCTTTATATAAAGATAATAAAGTATCAATATCTATATCAATACGATAATTTTCATTATTACAAAAATATCTTAATTCACCTTGTTCAAATGTAATATATCTTTTACCATTTGAACAAGTAATATAAAATCCTTTAATTAAATATTGTAATAATTCTTGCCCATTTCTAACTTTAAATCCCATTCTAAATCAAACCTTGTGAAAATATACATTTTTATTATCAGTTCTATTGATTGATTTACACGCACCTAAATAATCTTTACCGTTGAATTGGCGAATAAATCCACAATGAGATGATAAAAAATAGCAATTTTTACATTGCATAATATTCTCTTCTTCCATCACAATAAATGTTGATTCGCCCAATTTAAAAGCAGAACCTAATTCTCTTTCAATAGGTTCGTTGACTACCTCTGAGTATCTAGTGTAATCAACCAAATCAATAACATCTTCTTCTGAATCAATATTTCCTCTTTCAATTGCATATTTTATTGCTGATTCAAATGCAACTTCTTCATCAATAACATCTTCTTCTAATTCAACACTAATAATGTTTTTTTGATTATCAAAATCAATCACATATAATCTGACCTTATAAATTTTACCTGTTTCACTAAAATGTGTTCTCATCATATTCACCATTTATTAAGTATTATTGAATTAACGATTTATATTATAATCACAGTGTCCGATATCATCTACAATTGGTACTTTAATATGGATTTCTCCACCACTAAAACAAAATGAATTTATATCAGTTATTGTTAAAATATTATCTGCATTTGAATCAAAAAATTCTATTCTCATTATCACTTACCTTTTAATAATTTAATTATTTGTTGTTCAGCAAGATACCAATTGTATTCAGGATCTTCACTACCATTTAACCACATAAAATATGCAGCTTCTTCGATCATTTTGATATATGATCTATATTCTATTAAACCATTTCTCATATATTTTTATTCAAAAGTTTTTGCTATGGTGTAGCCTACTTGCAATTCAATATCAAGTATTAACACTTCTAATTCATATTCTTTTTCAAGAATCTTTTTCGCTTGATCTGCGCTCAACGGAAATCCACTATTAGTGACCCATTGATTTAATTCATTATCCCAATTTATTCTTTTTCCGTACATAACAAGATTCCTATCAGCTAAATTCTATCAAATCATCCCATTCAGGAGTTTGTCTAAATATTAAAAAACTATCAATTGCGTTTATACAATTCCTTAGAGAATCAACTTCTTTGCCATGTAAATCTTGCTTGAATGCTTTCATAGCCATCATTCTATATAATAAGATTGGTTCAATACCAGCCGATTTATCTAATAAATCATGATAACCGAAAAACTCAATCAATCGTTTTTCTTTCTCACTATACATAAACAATTCCTAATTAAATATTGTCATCAAATCATTTTCTTCTATATATTTAAAATTATAATTGAATATTCCTTGATTGTCAATAATTGCACTTTTAAAATTTTTATTTTTTACTAACCAATTATTCCTTTCTGATGTTTTTATTAAGATAACATTTTTTATTATATCAATACTAATAAACCCAAGGATATTATTAACATATAAATTCAGATGATATAATAACTGTCTATCAATAAAACTAAGATCAATATTTTCATTAGCAACTTCTAATAGTACATCACAATGACACGGATATGGAGAACAATAACACAATAAATTCTTTCCTTTTAATTCAGTTTTAACCTTAGCTAAAAGAGGTTGATTTCTAATCAAATCATGTTTAAATAGTGCGATTGCTTCTCCACGGGTTTTCACCTTGTACTTTGCTTGGGTATTATTCTTATGTGAATAAGGATTACCAAAATCACTTCCTCTACCACAATAAACTGCATCGAATGGATAGTAATCTCGTTTATTATATACGCGGTATTTCATCTAATATACTTGATATTTCAAAATATAAATTCTTTGCTTCTTGCATTTTCCAAGGCATATTTTCTTCTTGATGATGGACGAAATCAATGAACAATTTACGTTTTAAATCGCCCAAACAAGAAATACATTGTAATTTATATTCAAGTAACTTGTAAGTCAACTCATCCGTTATATTTTGATCTACTTTGCTACCATGGATTGAATCATGATCAAAATCAATCATTTTAACATATCCCACATTTTTTTTCTGATTGCAACCTGCTTTTCCTTTGCTTCTTTTATTGCATCATCAATATTTTTATAATTTGATTTAACGAAGATATAATCATCAATTTTAATAATCATTGTAGTATCCTATTTTTTAATTAGACGCCAAGTTTCTTTTTCGCAGCACTCATCAGATCTAATAAAAACTAAATCCCATGAATATAGTACATCATAGATATATTTTAATAGATTTGGCAAGAAAAATATACCAGAAAATTCAATCGTTGTTTCATCAATAATATTCAATTCAAGTCGAAAATCAAAATATAGATCATCAAATAACTCAATAACTTGTTCTTTATTCATATCCATCACCTAAAGCGTTGTATATAGTCCAGTTACAGTTTCAAAAATTTCTTTCAGTTGATCACAATAAACACCATCGAATGTTTGCTTCTTAGTAATTATAGTATTAAAAGTTTTTTTGTCAATTTTTTGATTATAAAATTCCATCCTATATGTATCATCAGAGAGTAAAGATACTTTCAATTTATTTGAACCAGAAATATTCCTTGTTAAATCCATTCTCAACCAAGGAAATTCATTAGTATCAGTCTTATCAGCAGTTAAGAAATTTTTTGAACCTGTCATCAAAACAAATCTTCTCCCGCCTAATTGATTCAATATTATTTGCTGAATAAACATAATATAATCTCGTCACTGTTTTAAATTTACAAGATAAATTATATATCTTTTTTAACAAATGTCAAATTTTTATTTTATGAGACCTAGCATATACAACAGAGTGCCTTTTGTGATATTTTTGTATTTTCCCCAGTTATTCCACACATCCCCTATTTCTTTGTCTGATTTACCTCTAGTAACGATAGGAATAACGTATCTGAAGTCTTGTTCAGTAAATCCCGCAGCATTCATTGCAGCAGCCAGGCGGCCAAATAAATAATGATCATGAAAATCATATCCACCAGTTATCAATAAATTTAATAAAAATTCATTAGTATACTTATCATATTTTTTATTAATAGATTCACCAGATCCTTCAATATCAATAGTTTTATATTGTTGTCTAACTCTTTTTTGTAATAAAGATTCTTGAGTGATATATTTCAATAATACATCATCAAACAAATAATTTAATTGATAAGATTTTATATTTGATCTAAAATCCTCCTTGTTATTTAATCTATCTCTAAAATAAATTGAAAATATACTATGATCTACTTGTATATCAATATAATAATTCATATTATCCCAATAACACCCAACTATACCATATTCTGGAGACATAACTATAGGTTTTTCAACGAATGATGGCATTGACTTCAAAAATTCATCAAATAGTTTACTATCATCTAATACACTAATTTCAGATGTGTTCAATACAGCATCAACTTTAATTGTATGTCTAACAAAATCTTGTTTATTAACTGAGTGTAATCTGATAAAAAATGCA
Source organism: Flavobacterium sp. (assembly GCF_028712645.1). Taxonomy (GTDB): domain Bacteria; phylum Bacteroidota; class Bacteroidia; order Flavobacteriales; family Flavobacteriaceae; genus Flavobacterium. Next base: position 4,046 of record NZ_JAQTPQ010000260.1, read on the forward strand.
GAGTCAATATGATTGATATTTTGACAAGGCATATAAAATACACTAGCAGGAGATACTTTAGTTAAATCAATCCCTGAAAATTTAACTCCTTCAAATTTTTTTCTGTCTTGCTTAGAGCAAGTAATATATCCATAACCATTTATTATTGTTTGAATATAATTATGTAAACAAATGTACTCATCAAAATCAACCTTTCTATCTAAAGCGAAAACAACTCGATATCTATTAGGATCTAATTTAGATGTACTATATGTATTCATTATTAAACAAGAAAATTTATGATCTTCATTAAAAATTTTCTTAAATTCGAGAGGACTTAAATCTCCGTCATCAATATCTAATACTAAAATATCAGAACATAATACATTATCATTTGTTTTCCCTATATTATCAAACACACCAGGTGAAAACACAATACCATCTTTTTTGTCAACAACATTTCTGGTATAGTATTTTTTTAATTCTCCAAATAATTCATATACACTATCAGTTTCTGCTATGTAACTATCAGATGTATAAATATTTTTAAGTAATGATATATGGCATTTATTTTTTTCGGTTATATCAACATCAGCAAATAATTCACTTAAACTCTTCTTCTTTTGTTTTTGATATGTATTTAGTAATACTACATTATTTTGTATCTTACCTAATCTTATAATTTTACAACCAATCATCAAAGAAGCTAAATAATTTGCACTTGCTTTGTCATGTACATAAATAGAAACTGGTTCAGATGATAATATATCTCTTAAACTGGTTCTCATACTTATTTGATATGATATTTCATGA
>NZ_JAQTPQ010000261.1 GCF_028712645.1 Flavobacterium sp.
TTTATACTGCAAACTTCATTGACAAAATCATTCGAAAGAGACTATTTCATCATTTTATTAGACAGCATTCAGCGTGTAATTGAGAAAAAAGAAAAAGAAGCTTGGATCAATTTGATGAAAATTATTTCGCACGAATTGATGAATTCCTTAACACCAATTCGGTCGCTATCGCAAAATTTACTGCAAATTGTTGACCAAGAACAATTGAATACAGAGGATTTTGAAGACATCAAACAAAGCATTTCTACTATAATCAATCGAAGCGATCACCTGCAATTTTTTGTCGAAAATTATAGAAAACTAGCGATGTTGCCTACACCCAATAAAATTCCAACACCAATACATTTACTTTTTGAGGATTGCCTAAAAATAATGACTCCTATTTTTAAATCAGAAAACATAACTATTGTTAATGAAATTGAAGTTTTCAGAACGCTTATAATCGACAAAAGTCAGATGGAGCAAGTAATCATCAACCTGCTTACCAACAGTATTTTTGCATTGAAAAATCAAGAAGAAAAGAAAATATTCCTATCGACTTCGGTAGAAAACAATCGTTTTTTCATCACCATTTCTGACACTGGAAAAGGCATTGAAACTGAAATTAGAGATAAAATTTTCTTGCCCTTTTTCACAACTCGAAAAAATGGCGCAGGTATTGGATTGACACTTTCAAAAAATATTGTAGAGTCTCACGGAGGTTATTTGAGTTGTCAAACCGATGAAAACAGAACCCATTTTGTGATTTGTTTGATTTAAATCAACTCTATTTCTGGTTGCCAAAAATGCTTTTCAAAATCCATAATTTGATTATCGGTAACAACGATACCTTCACTTTCGAGTAATTGCTGCATTAGATTCGTGCCGTCAAAATGGTGTTTTCCTGTCAATAATCCTTTTCTATTTACAACACGATGTGCGGGAACATCTTCTAGATTATGCGCTGCATTCATCGCCCAACCCACCATTCTTGCGGAGCGAGCCGTTCCCAAAGCTTTTGCGATAGCTCCGTAAGAAGTCACTTTTCCGTAAGGAATTTGTCTTGCAATGGAGTACACTTTTTCGAAAAAATTGTCGTTCTGATTGGTCATTTTATTACCAATAATATTTAATAATATTCAACAAGGTAATTATCGAAATCAATCCCGTTATGCTTCCAATAATGGTATTCATATTTCTCAGGATATAATCTGTTTTGTTTTCAATCCTGTTAAAGAAAGCGATATAACAATAAAAGGCTGAAAAAGAACCAATAATAACTCCGTTTAAAAAAATGAAAATGGAGGCCAAATCAAAAGAAAACAAATTATAGGAGGATAAAGTTACACTCACAAAAACATAATAGGGAATAGGAAAAAAGTTAAGTGCCGAAAGTAACATCCCTAGAAAAAACCTACTTGTTTTACTGTTTTTTTTGATTTTTCTTGTTTTGCTTTTGGGCTTTTTAGCCAAAACTAAAAAATAAATAGTTAAAGTCGCAAAAATTCCAAGTCCTATCTCGCGTAATAAGGTAACCAAATCTGGGCGACTATTTATAATTTTAGCAAATAATAGGGCAAGAAAAACTTGAAAAATAATAATGACCACAGCACCAATTACAAACCATAACGCATTCCTTTTTCCTTCTTTCAGATTTACTTTGGCGGCCGTCATATTGATTAATCCTGGCGGAATAATCCCTATAAAGGCAGTAACAAAACCTAAAAACAATGGCGTTATAAAATTCATTTATTGCGAGAATCAAGCGTTCGAAAATGAGAAAACATCTATTAAAAAATAGAAGCTATTCTTTAATTTTAAATCGAATATACGTAATTGCCTTGTTAATTTCCAAATATTGTTTTTCATAAAAGGTCTGAAAAGCAGTAACTTCCTCTGGACTTCCTTCATTTACATAAACATTATGATTAGCATATAATACCTCGTGCCCTTCGCCATGCAGCAATCCAAGGGTATAACCGTGCATAAATTCGCTATCGGTTTTCAAGTTTACCACGCCGTCTTTCTTGAGAATTTTTTTATACAATTGTAGAAATTCCGAGTTGGTCATTCTATGTTTAGTCCGTTTGTATTTGATTTGCGGATCTGGAAAAGTAATCCAAATTTCATCCACTTCATTTTCGGCAAAAATATGGTTTATCAATTCTATTTGCGTGCGAATGAAAGCTACATTATGCAAACCAGTTTCAACAGCTGTTTTCGCACCTCGCCAAAAACGAGCGCCTTTAATATCAATTCCGATGAAATTTTTGTTTGGATATTTTTCGGCCAAGCCAACGGAATATTCGCCTTTTCCACAGCCTAATTCAAGCACTAATGGATTATCATTTTTGAAAAAATCAGCGTTCCATTTGCCTTTAAGCGGAAACAAATCTCCCACCACTTCTTCCCTCGTTGGTTGAAAAACATTATTGAATGTTTCGTTTTCCTTGAATCTTTTTAATTTGTTTTTACTTCCCACGCTTTTTAAAATGTTTTTACTTCGTATAATTCTACCTAAAGGTCTCGGGTGGCAAAATTAATCAAATATATAAGACCGAATGTCGCGATGGATAAAAAATGGTTCTATCTGCATAATTTGATTAATTCTACCACGAATTGAGTGGGTATTTTTTTTCCACAGATTTAAAGAAAGTGGTGGGACTTTGACAAAGAGTTGCTAACTGTTTTTTTTTGCCACGGATTTCACAGATTTACACAGATTAAAAAAAGAGTTAGATAGAATTAAACAGATTCTCACAGATTTTGGAAAGAATTTTAAAAAAAATAGGTGTAATTCGTTGTAGAACCTTTTGATTTAGCAAATATACTGTGGAATTTTCATTACAGTTATCATAATAATCTTTTAACCAAAACTTGATTGCAATTCGCTTTTAATGAACAAAATATTTCTTTATCTTTATACAAATAATCATAACATGAAAAACTTCTTTTTATCTACTGTGGTTTTTTTATTTGTCTTTTCACTTAACTCTGCTCCTTATGGCAGAGATAAAAATCTTACCGCTGACCAAATTTTTATTGACCAAATTTCACTAAAAAATCAGTCAAAAAAAATATTAATGAATATTGACAATATGAGTCTTTCTCAATTTTTTGAGAAATATCCCGATTTAAAAACATACCAGCCAGATGTTATTTCCTTATACAAAAATCGAAATTATAGTTCTATTTGGTATGACAATAAAGGACTTATTGAGTTTGCCAATTTGTTATATTCCAAAGTAAATCTTCTCGAGGAAGAAGGACTCAAGTCACGCTTAGCCTATAAAAATAAAATTGACGGAATTTTCAACACGGATTCCGCGGATAATCTATCACAAATCGATACAGAGATAATGTTGTCATCGATGTACGTGTTTTATGCCAAGAAAGTATATCAAGGAATTAATCCTGAAAAAACCATAGAAATTGGATGGTTTTTGCCAAGGAAAAATCTTTCGTATGAATGCCTATTGGATTCTTTATTAGTCGATCCCAAATTATTAAGTAAAAATGAGGGGCAACTATTCCGACAATATTATAAACTACGTGATGTTTTGAAAAAATACCGCCAAATAGAAAAAAGTGGCGATTGGATTCCCATAACAACAGATTCTTTAGAAAGAGAATATAAACTAGCCGACAGTTCAAAAACCATTGGTCAAATTAGGCATCGTCTTGTCGTTACCGGAGATTTAAAAAAGGATTCCAAAAGCAATGTGTATGATTATGAATTACTGGAAGGAATCTTGAATTTCAAAAAAAGAAACGGCTTTAACCGAAATTATATCATTGAATACAAGCACATTCAAAAGATGAACATCCCCATCGAGAAATACATCAAAACCATTATTGTCAATATGGAACGCTGCCGATGGATTGATCCGATGTTGACAAAAGCCGATGAATATATCATAATAAATATCCCATCTTATAAACTCCTCTATAAAAAAAATGGCACGACTGAATTAGAATCGAAAGCAATCGTTGGTAAAAATATGACTGAAACGGTTGTTTTTAGTAGCAATGTGAGTAAAATAGTCTTTAGCCCTTTCTGGAATGTACCGAAAAGCATCATTGACAACGAATTAATGATAGCAATGGCTCAAGACAAAAATTATCTAGCTTCCCATAATATGGTTTGGGATAAAGGGAGAGTTGTGCAAAAACCTGGACCAAGTAATCCTATGGGACTGGTTAAATTTGTTTTTCCAAATTCAAATGACATCTATTTACATGATACGCCAGCCAAAAGTTTTTTTCAATACGAATACGGAGCCTTTAGTCACGGTTGCATCAATATGGACAAGGCCAAAGAATTGGCAGAGTTGATTTTAAAAGACGACCCTAATTGGTCTATTGAACGTATTAACGAGGCTATGAAAGGCGAAAAAGAAACTACTTATATCCTGAAAAATAAGATTCCGATTCATATTGGCTATTTTACGGCTTGGGTAAACGACTCTGGAGAAATTAGTTTTTACAATGACATATATGGGAGAGACGATCGGTTGTCCGAGCTGCTATTTTCTGATGATACTGAATAGTTTGATTGTTTTGACAGCCATTTTGCCTCTTATCAAAATCGGAGATGACTAACCGTTATTTCAATAAAATTCTTGCATAGAGATTTTTATTGTAAAAATAAAATACTCAAAACCGATTGAACTAAAACATACTGACAAATGGTATTATTTCCAAAAAAATTAGAAACATAACGTTCGAAAATAATCCTAAAAACAATTGTAATCCATCGTTTTTTTTTGTATATTTTATGATGACCCTTCAATAAAGGAAAGCAACTATGAAAAAATCAATTATTACAATTC
>NZ_JAQTPQ010000262.1 GCF_028712645.1 Flavobacterium sp.
AATAAAGTTTTGGATATTATTATCGACAAAAAAAGCAAAGGCGAAAATATTGCAGTCGTTGTTTCGGCACGAGGAAATGCAACCGACGAACTAGAAGACATTTTGACGATTGCGGCCAAAAACGGTAATTACAAACCCTTGTTAGAAAGTTTTAAAAGCTACCAACAAAATGGTTTCGCAAATATTGATTTATCACAAGAATTTGCAACACTAGACAAGCTTTTTGAAGGCATCAGTTTGATAGGCGATTTTAGCGAAAAAATTAAAGATCAAGTCTTGTCGCAAGGCGAAGTAATTTCGGCCAAAACAATAACTTCCCTTTTAAATGAAAAAGGAATTAATGCCCAGTTTGCTGATTCTCGCGAATTGATAAAAACGGATTCGAAATTTGGTGACGCCCAACCTTTGGAACAAATTTCGAAGAAAAATGTGGTTGATTATTTTAAAAAACACACCGATAAAGTTGTTGTTATTACGGGTTTTATTGGGTCGAATGCAAATAATGAAACGACTACTTTGGGAAGAAATGGCAGTAATTATTCGGCTTCTTTGATTGCCAATTTTCTTGATGCTGAAGAATTACAAAACTACACCCACGTTGACGGAATTTACACTGCTAATCCAGATTTAGTTCCTGATGCCAAGAAAATAGACCGTTTATCTTTTAATGAAGCTAATGAAATCGCCAATTTTGGAGCAACCATTTTGCACGCCAAAACGATTATTCCATTATTGGAACGAAATATCCCTTTGCGAATTTTGAATACTTTCAACTATGATAATCAAGGAACATTAATCACTTCAAAATCCAATAAAGAAGGAATTAAAACACTTTCGGTTCTCGAAAATGTGTCATTAGTAAACCTTGAAGGAAGAGGATTATTAGGAAAAACTGGTGTCGATGCTCGAATTTTTAGAGTTATGGGCGACAATGATATTAGTGTAAGTATCATTTCGCAAGGTTCATCAGAGAGAGGAATTGGACTTGTGGTTGCTGCTGATAAAGCAACTAAAGCAATGATCGAATTAGAAAAAGAATTCGAAAATGATTTCTATTCGAAAGACGTCAACAAAATTTCAATTACCGATGATGTTTCAGTGATTTCGATAATTGGACAGGATTTGAGTACTTTTCATAAACCGTACACGGCTTTGATTAAAAACAAAGTGGTACCAATTCTTTTCAACAATACAGTTACAGGTAAAAATGTGAGTTTGGTAGTTAAAAAATCGCAATTGCATAAAGCGTTAAACGTAATTCACGGAGAAATTTTTGGAGTTTCTAAAAAAATAAACATTGCCATTTTTGGGCACGGATTAGTTGGAGGAACCTTAATTAACCAGATTTTAGAATCTGCGGCAACTATCGAAAAACGCAAGGATATAAAGCTGAATATTTTTGCTATTGCGAATTCTAAAAATGTGCTTTTAAACAAAAATGGCGTTTCGCAAAATTGGAAAAACGAGATTCAAACCAATGGATTTTCGTATACAATTGATGATATTATTGCTTTTGCCAATGATAACAATCTTGAAAATCTAATTGCTGTTGACAACACGGCAAGCTCAACATTTGTTGAAAATTATGTGAAATTGGCCGAAAGCAGTTTCGATTTGATTTCTTCGAATAAAGTAGCGAATACGTTGAGTTATAAATTTTATAAAGATTTGAGAAAAGTATTGGCCGATAATCAAAAGACTTATTTGTATGAAACCAATGTTGGAGCCGGATTGCCATTGATAGATACTATAAAATTATTGCATCTTTCGGGTGAAAATATCACCAAAATCAAAGGAGTTTTCTCTGGAACTTTGAGTTATTTATTCAATAATTTCTCAGCAAAAGACGTTCCTTTTAGCGAAATTTTAAAAGAAGCCATCGACAATGGTTACACCGAACCCGATCCAAGAGAAGATTTATGTGGTAACGATGTGGGCAGAAAATTATTAATTTTGGCAAGAGAACTAGACTTGCAAAATGAGTTTGAAGAAATAGATATTCAAAACTTGATTCCAGAACATTTAAGAGAAGGAATCGTTAACGATTTCTTGCATAAATTAAAGGAATTCGACCCTATTTATAACAAAATAAAAGAAGACCAAGAACCCAATCACGTCTTGAGATACATTGGCGAATTGTCGGGCGATTTACAAAATGACAAAGGAAATCTTGAAGTTAAATTAGTTTCCGTACCTTCGGATACTGCTTTGGGCGGATTGAAAGGTTCTGATTCTTTCTTCGAAATTTACACCGAATCGTACGGTGACAGACCTATTGTAATTCAAGGAGCTGGCGCAGGTTCAGCAGTAACTGCGAGAGGCGTTTTTGGAGATATTTTGAGATTATCCGAGAAAGGTTAGGGATTTTAGATTGTAGATTAACGATTTTTGATTTTTGCAGGCTATGGGCAATTAATAATAAAAATTTTATTTATGAATAGTTTTGAAGAAGTTAAGAAAGAGTTATACAGGTTTGAAGATTTAGGAGTAGAAGAATCTGAAAATGGTACAATCCTAATAGGTAAAGCAATTCATATAGCACCATTAGCTTGGTTAAACAAGATATATCCTGTTTTGAACGAGGAAGATATTTTGCTAATGGAAAAAGAATTAAAGACGAATGTGCCACAAGATTACAAGGATTTTTTAACCAATTTTAGTAATGGTCTTAATGTTTTTGTTGCTACATTCAGTTTATATGGTTTGAGGAAAGCATTAGGGCGTTCAGTAGAAGCAAGTAGGCAACCATTTTCTATTTTTACGCCTAACTTATATGAAAGACCAGAAAATGCGAAAGATCATTACTTTTTTATAGGAGGGTACAATTGGGATGGCTCAAATCTTTACATTGACAAGAAAACTAATAAAGTTCATTATTGTGACAGGTGGGATGCTACTTCATTATTTGAGTGGAATTCATTTGATGAAATGATAGTTTCTGAAGTAAAACGAACAACTAATTTATTTGATGATAAAGGACTCGTTTTGGATGAAAACAATTATACAACTCCAATTGAAATAAAATAATAGAAAGAGTATTCAAGTTTAAAATAAAAAATCCGCGTTTGAAAATCCGTTTCATCCGCGTCCAAAAAAATAAACAATGAAAATAACACTAAACAGAGTAAACGACAACTTCCACTTTGAATTAAAAAATGAACGTGGACATATTGTAAATGTAGATGCCAGACCTGATTTTGGAGGCAACGATATGGGACCAAGTCCAATGGAATTAATCTTGATGGGAGTGGCTGGTTGTAGCGGAATCGATATGATTTCGATACTAAAAAAGCAACGTCAGGAAATTACTTCTTTCAAAGCTGAAGTTGAAGGCGAACGCATACAAGTGGGCAAAGCAAAACCATTCAAAGATATTTATGTAGTTTTTTATTTGGAAGGAAATATCAAAGAAGATAAAGCAGCAAAAGCTGCCCAACTTTCTTTCGAAAAATACTGTTCGGTTTCTAAAACATTGGAACCAACGGCAACGATACATTATAAAGTAGTTTTAAACGGCGAGGAATTAGCTAAAATCTAAAACCGTCAACAATCAACAATCAACTTATTACAATGGACGAACACGAATTTGGTTTTGAAACCCAAGCCATCCGCACCCAATTAGAAAGAACTCAATATTTAGAGCATTCAGTGCCTTTGTACTTAACTTCTAGTTTTGTATTTGAAGATGCCGAAGATATGCGTGCCTCATTTGCCGAGGAGAAAGATAGAAACATATATAGCCGTTATAGCAATCCAAATAACAACGAATTTGTAGAGAAAGTTTGCCAAATGGAAGGCGCTGAGTCTGGTTTTGCCTTTGCCTCCGGAATGGCTGCGGTCTATTCGACTTTGGCGGCTTTGTTAAACTCGGGAGATCATATCGTTTCTGCGGGAAGTGTGTTTGGCGCAACCCACTCTTTGTTTATCAATTATTTTCCAAAATGGGGAATAGAAACTTCGTATTTTGATATTGATAAGCCTGAAACTATCGAGAGTTTTATCAAGCCAAATACTAAGATTCTTTTTGCGGAATCCCCTACGAATCCAGCTGTAGATATTATTGATTTGGAATTGTTGGGTGCAATTGCCAAAAAACACAATTTGATTTTGATAATCGATAATTGTTTTGCGACACCTTATTTGCAACAACCTATAAAGTGGGGAGCGCATTTGGTGGTGCATTCTGCAACAAAATTAATGGATGGACAAGGTAGAGTTCTGGGAGGAATTACAGTTGGTAATGCCGAATTGATTCAAAAAATATATTTGTTTTCTCGATTGACTGGACCTTCTTTATCACCGTTTAATGCTTGGGTATTATCAAAAAGCTTAGAAACTTTGGCGATTCGTTTAGACAGACATTGCGAAAATGCATTGAAAGTAGCCGAGTTTTTAGAACAGCATCCAAAGGTAAATAAGGTAAAATATCCATTCTTGAAATCACATCCACAATATGAAATTGCCCAAAAACAAATGAAGTTAGGCGGCAACATTGTGGCTTTCGAAATTAAAGGCGGAATTGAAGCAGGAAGAGCTTTCTTGGATAAAATAAAATTGTGTTCGCTGTCGCCAAATTTAGGAGATACCAGAACCATTGTAACGCATCCAGCATCAACAACACATAGCAAATTGTCTGTCGAAGAACGTTTGGCAGTAAGTATCACTGATGGTTTGGTGCGTGTTTCCGTAGGATTAGAAACCGTGAAAGATGTAATTGCTGATTTGGAACAGGCTTTGGCTTAAAATTTATAATTATTGATTCCTGCAAAATAGCCCACGGTTTAAACCGTGG
>NZ_JAQTPQ010000263.1 GCF_028712645.1 Flavobacterium sp.
CATTATCCCTACAACTTCTGATGCGCCGACTGGAAATTGGGAAGCGATGGCGAGTGTGGGAGGTGCGAAATTTTATAAAAGTATAAAAATTGAAACCATAAAACCCAATCGTCTTCGAATTAAAAATAGTTTCAAAAATGCGGTGCTTTCTCCTTTTTATCCCAACACGAGCAACCTTGAAGTAACTTGGCTTCACGGGGCTGTTGCCAAAGATTTAAAAGTAGAAATGCAAGCGAAATTCACCCAACAAACTACCACTTTCAAGAATTATTCTAATTATACTTTTGATGATTTGGTTCGTCAATTTAGTACCGAAGAAATCAATATCTTTTCTGGAAAAGTAGACGAAAACGGAAAAGCATCGGTAAATATTCAACCCAAATTACAAGGTCAAGCTCCAGGAATGTTAAAAGCTTCTTTTATAACCAAAGTATATGAAGAAGGCGGCGATTTCAGCACTGATGTAATGTCAACTACCTATTCTCCATATAAAACTTATGTTGGTATAAAATCACCAGAACCCAATAAATATGGAATGCTAGAAACCCGAAAAACAAACCGTTTTGACATTGTTACTGTTGATGAAAATGGGCGTCCAAAAGCAGTAAAAAATCTTGAAATCAAGGTTTATAAAGTAGAATGGCGCTGGTGGTGGGATTCTTCGAGCGACAATTTATCGAATTATAATTCGTCGACTGCTACAACTTCCTATAAAACATTTAAAATTAATACAGATACAAACGGAAAAGGTTCTGTTCAATTTGCATTAAGTGATGAAGAATGGGGACGCTATTTAATTCGAGTTTCAGATGAAAATGATGGTCACGCAACGGCATTGACAGTAAATATTGATTGGCCAATTTGGTCAGGAAAAACTAGAAACACCGATGCTTCGACTGCTAATATGCTTGTTTTTTCTACCGACAAAAAGAATTATGCTGTTGGCGAAAAAGCACAAATTTCTTTTCCATCAAGTGAAGGTGGTCGAGCTTTGATTTCAATTGAAAATGGTTCGAAAGTAGTTCAAACGCTATGGGCAATAACCCAAAAGGGCGAAACCCAAGTAGCTATTCCAATTACGGCTGAAATGGCGCCTAATGTGTATTTTAACATCACTTTGTTGCAACCACACGCTTCGACCAAAAATGATTTACCAATAAGAATGTACGGGATTATCCCGATTGAAGTCTTGGATAAAAATACTATTCTCGAACCTAAATTAGTGATGCCAGATGTGTTGCGACCAGAACAAGCATTTAATATTAAAGTAAGCGAAAAATCTGGGAAAGCAATGACCTACACGATTGCTATTGTGGATGAAGGCTTGCTGGATTTAACTCGATTCATAACTCCAAATGCTTGGAATGCTTTTTATGTTCGAGAAGCTTTGGGTGTAAAAACTTGGGATATTTACGATGATGTGATTGGTGCTTATGGAGGAAAAGTAAACCAGATTTTTAGTATTGGCGGTGACCAAGATTTGGGTGGTGGAAAAGCTAAAAAAGCCAACCGATTCAAACCAGTTGTGGTTTATCTTGGCCCATTCAAATTAGAAAAAGGGCAGTCGAAAACGCATCAGGTGAAATTGCCAAAATACATTGGTTCGGTTAGAACTATGATTGTAGCTGGCGATGCCAATACAAGTGCTTATGGAAGCGTCGAAAAAGCAACTCCTGTTCGCAGTCCGCTGATGGTGTTGGCTTCATTGCCAAGAAAAATTTCTCCGTCGGAAAAAGTAACCATTCCAGTTACGATTTTTGCAATGGAAAAAAACATCAAAAATGTAACAGTTCAAATAAAAACAAATAATGGATTAAGAGTTATTGGAAGTGCTATTCAAAGATTAATTTTTGCACAACCTGACGAAAAAATGGCTTATTTCAATCTGGAAGTGGGTAGTGTAACTGGTATTGGAAAAGTGCAAATTATTGCTACTTCTGGAGCGGTCAAATCTTCTTATGATGTTGAGATTGATATGACGAATCCAAATCCAATAACGAGTACTTTTACCGATGTGATTTTGGATGCAAATAGTTCCAAAACGATTTCTTGGGAAACTTTTGGAGTTGCGGGAAGCAATAAAGCGAAGCTCGAAGTTTCGTCAATGCCAACCATCGATTTTAGCCGAAGATTGCAATATTTGATTGCCTATCCTCACGGTTGTGTCGAACAAACTACATCGGCAGTTTTTCCTCAATTGTTCTTGAACGATGTTGTAGATATTGATGCTAGTCGTAAAGATTTAATTCAAAAAAATGTAACTGCTGGAATCACAAGATTGGGTAGTTTTCAACTGGCAAATGGAGGATTTTCTTATTGGCAAGGGCAACCAACACCAGATGATTGGGGAAGTTCTTATGCTGGACATTTCTTGATTGAAGCGGAGAAAAAAGGCTACGTTTTACCAATTAATTTCAAATCAAAATGGATTTCGTACCAAAGAAAGGAATCTAAAAATTGGAGATTTATAGCGCAATACGGCAATGATTTGGCTCAAGCCTACCGACTTTACACATTGGCATTGGCCGGTTCTCCTGATTTGTCATCAATGAATCGATTGAGAGAAACTGCAGGAATTTCTAATGAAAGTAAATTGCGTTTGGCTTCGGCTTATGTTTTGGCTGGACAAAAAACGGCGGGATTAGAACTGTTAGCTAAAAGTCAAATCGACGAAGTGAATTCTAAGTATAATTATTACTATTATGGTTCTGGTGAAAGGAATCGTGCGATGACTTTGGAAACTTTGATTTTGTTAGGACAAAAACAAAATGCCTTTTTGATGGCAAGCAAACTAGCCGAAAAAATGTCTAGTAGCGAATGGATGAGTACACAAACCACCGCATATTGTTTGTATTCGATGTCAAAATTTGCACAAAGTAATGGAACCAAAGGAATCGAAGTTCAATTTAGTAATAATGGCAAAAGTCAAGTCATAAAAACGATGAAATCGATAACCGAAAGAAATTTGGTTGTAAAATCTGGAGCAAACGGTATCACGATAAAAAACAATAAAAACAACACGATTTTTGTTCGTGTGCTCAATACGGGAATTCTTCCTATTGGACAAGAACAAGTGATTCAAAGTAATTTGTCTGCCAATGTAGTTTTCAAAAACAGGAAAGAAGCAATTATTGATGTTTCAAAAATTAATCAAGGAACTGAATTTATTGCCGAAGTTACTGTCAAAAACAAAAAAAATGAACAGGTAGAAAATGTGGCATTGTCACAAATTTTACCTTCAGGATTTGAAATTGTCAATACTCGTTTTACCGATTATGGTGATGCAACGAACAATGTTGCCGATTATATTGACATCCGTGATGATAGAACTAATTTCTATTTTGGATTGAAAGCCAATGAAACTAAAACTTTCAGAATATTATTGAACGCTTCTTATTTAGGAACTTATTATTTGCCTGGATTGCAATGCGAAGCGATGTATGATCATACGTTTTTGGCTAGAACAAAAGGTTTTTGGGTTGAGGTGATGAAGTAGTTTTTATCCTAACAGGTTTTCAAAACCTGTTAGGTATTTAATTAGGATGGATTAAATTATTTTTTAGAAGTAAAAACATACCTAACAGGTTTTGAAAACCTGTTAGGATAGTAAAAATACCTGTTTGAGTAAATAAAAAATAAAATATGGAAAAAGATATTTTCGAATCAGGGCAATATTATCACATTTACAACAGAGGAAATAATAGAGAAAATATTTTTATTGAAGAGAAAAATTATAATTACTTTTTAGAGAAAATGAAGAAATATCTTTTGCCAGTTGCAGATGTTTATGCTTATTGTTTACTCAAGAATCATTTTCATATTGTCATAAAAATTAAAGACAAAAAGGATTTACTAGATAATTTGAAAGATAAAATTCATTTGCCTTTTTCTAATTTATTTAATTCCTATGCCAAAAGCATAAACACAGCTTATAATAGAACAGGAAGTTTATTTCAAGAACATTTGCAAAAAAATAGAATTGAAAATGAAGAGTATCTGAAGCAATTGATAGTATATGTTCATTTGAATCCTGTAAAACATAAGTTTACAAAATCATTCGAAACGTATTTGCATTCTTCTTATCGTTCTTATCTTTCAAATAAAAGTACGAGTATTGATAGAGATTTTATACTGGATCTATTTGGAGGATTGGAGAATTTTAAGTTTTATCACGACGAAAGAAGACTGATTTATGAAGGTGTGATTGATGCCATTGATAAAATGGATGAGTAAATTATATTGAAGTTTGCTTGTCCTAACAGGTTTCTAAAACCTGTTAGGTATTGTTGTTAATAGAAAATCGAAATAAAAGTACACCTGACAGGTTTCTAAAACCTGTTAGGTATTTATTGGTTATACTAAACTAATTTTAGGGATGGAAAAAACATACCTAACAGGTTTCCAAAACCTGTTAGGATAAAAAAGAAACAAAATTTGCTTTGAAAAACAAATTAATAGCGTTCCTAAAACGCATCATCAATTGGATAAAGAAAAACAAAATAAAATCAGCAATAGTGTTTTTGCTGTTGATGACTTATTATTTTTCATTGCCAAGAACGTTGTTTCTAGAACCTTATTCCACGGTTATTGAAAGCAAAGAAGGTGAATTGCTAGGGGCAAAAATAGCTAGTGATGGTCAATGGAGGTTTCCTGCACAAGACAGTGTTCCTGATAAATTCAAGAAATGTATTGTTTATTTTGAGGATCAATATTTCTACAAGCATCCCGGATTCAATCCTATAGCGATGGTCAACGCATTTAAACAAAACAGAAAAGCTGGCAAGATA
>NZ_JAQTPQ010000264.1 GCF_028712645.1 Flavobacterium sp.
AAGTGGCTTTTATTTTTGGAATAAATGTTATTAATTTAATCTACATAGACTTTAACTCTTTCGCCCATAATATACATTTTCTTCGTGTTGAAATGAATTGAAAATTCGACCTTTTTCCAATCATTCATTTCATCTAATTCTGAATTAATTGTATTGTCATTGAATTTATACCAAAGTGTATAGGCTGCACTATCAAAACCTTCTTCAAATTTAAGAACTCCATTTTCAGTACATTCTAAACCCCAGGTAATTGCTTTTTTTGATAGATCTTTAGACTGAAAAATTCCTGTTCCATCAGGATTTAAAATCACAATTGGTTCTGAAATATTTTCAAATTGATATGATCCGGTTATTGGATAATCAATAGTAGTGGTAATGGAATAGTCTTGATTTTTGGAAGTAATTTTAGTGATTTTAATTTGAGCAATAGAATTTGTTGCCGAAAAAATTAGAGTAATAAATAGTAAAGTAACAATTTTCATAAATAGTTTTTTGAATCACGAATATATAAAAAAATAGAAGATATTTATTATTTGGATATTTGTAAAAGCAAAAAACTCATTCGGTTTAAGGAATGAGTTTTTGTTTTTTTATGTTTAGATTTTTTCAATCCACTTCCTCGCATTCACAAAAGCTTCGTGCCAAGGAGACACTTCGTCGTTTTTATCTTTTGGATAATACGCCCAGTTCCATTGAAAAGTAGAACGCTCAATGTGTGGCATCATAACCAAGTGACGACCAGTAGTATCGCAAAGCATTGCAGTATTAAAGTCAGAACCATTCGGATTTGCTGGATAACTTTCGTAACCGTATTTACCTACGATGTTATAGTTTTCTTCCCGTTCAGGTAAGTTGAATTTTCCTTCTCCGTGTGAAACCCAAACTCCCAAAGTGCTTCCTGCTAGCGATGAAAGCATCACCGAATTGTTTTCTTGAATTGTTACCGATGTAAAAATACTTTCGTGTTTGTGGCTATTATTATGAAGCATTTTTCCATGAACTTCGTGTTCTGGATTTACTTTTTCCAATTCCATAAACAATTGGCAACCGTTGCAAATTCCAACCGACAAAGTATCTTCTCTTTTGAAGAAATTGTCCAATGCGGTTTTGGCTTTTTCATTGTATAAAAATGCTCCAGCCCAACCTTTGGCTGAACCCAAAACATCGGAATTCGAGAATCCACCAACCGCTCCAATGAATTGGATGTCTTCCAGATTTTCACGTCCCGAAATCAAATCGGTCATGTGAACGTCTTTCACGTCAAAACCTGCTAAGTACATCGCATTAGCCATTTCACGTTCCGAATTACTTCCTTTTTCACGGATGATAGCTGCTTTCGGACGAGGTTTTGAATTATCGATAACTGGTGCTTTTCCTGTAAAATGAGCAGGGAAAGTATAGTTTAATGCTTGGTTTTTATAATTGTCGAAACGCGCTTGAGCCGTTCCATTTTTAGCTTGTTTTTGGTCTAACAAGAAAGAAGTTTTAAACCAGATGTCTCTATATTTCGCAATGTCTAAAGATAGATTAGTATCACCATTTTTGATATTTAAACAATTACTTTCGGTTACTTTTCCAATTTTGTGAAAGTTGATATAATGATCTCTAAGTGTATTCTCTATAGAAGCGTCAGCTTGAAACACAATACCAATATTTTCAGCAAAAAGGATTTTTATAATATCATTTTCATTTAAACCCGAAAGATCAAAATCGGCTCCAAGGTTGTTATCAGCAAAACACATTTCCAGTAAAGTAGTAATCAAACCACCACTTCCGATATCGTGTCCCGCCTGAATTTTATTCTCAATAATAGATAATTGAATAGCATCAAAAGCAGTTGCAAAAAAGTCAGTGTCCTTAATAGTTGGTGCTTCAGTTCCAATTTTGTTAAGAATTTGAGCAAATGAAGAACCTCCCAATTTAAAATCGTCATCTGATAAATTAATGTAATAAATTGAACCTCCATCTTTTTGTAAAATAGGCTCGACTACTTTTCGAATATCTGTACAATTTCCACCAGCCGAAATAATTACCGTTCCCGGCGCAATTACTTCGTCGTTTGGATATTTTTGTTTCATCGAAAGTGAATCTTTTCCTGTTGGAATATTAATACCCAATTCGATAGCAAATTCAGAACAAGCTTCAACAGCAGCGTACAAACGAGCATCTTCTCCTTCGTTTTTACAAGCCCACATCCAGTTGGCAGACAATGAAATCCCTTTCATTCCGTCTTTAATTGGAGCCCAAACGATATTCGATAAAGATTCTGCAATAGCCGTTCTTGTTCCTGCCACTGGATCAATTAAGGAAGCAATAGGAGAGTGCCCAATGGAAGTGGCAATTCCTTCTTTTCCTAAATAATCCAAGGCAACCACACCGCAATTGTTCAAAGGTAATTGCAATGGTCCGGCACATTGTTGTTTGGCTACTTTTCCACCCACGCAACGATCGACTTTGTTGGTCAACCAGTCTTTACAGGCAACTGCTTCTAATTGCAATACTTGTTCTAAATAAGTAGAAATATTTTTTACGTTATATTCTAATGCTGGATAGTTGTAATTGATGGTTTTATCTGTCATTACAGTTTTTGGTGAACTTCCGAAGAAATCTTCCAAAGCATAATCCATAGGTTTTAAACCTGTAGTTTTAGATTCGAAAGTAAAACGGTGATCGGTCGTAACGTCACCCACTTGATACATAGGAGAACGCTCTCTATCAGCAATTCGTTGTAAAATGTCGATGTCTTTTTTACCAATAACCAATCCCATTCTTTCTTGGGATTCGTTGCCGATAATTTCTTTGGACGAAAGAGTAGGATCGCCCACAGGCAATTTATCTAAATCAATCAATCCACCTGTTTCTTCCACCAATTCCGAAAGACAGTTTAAGTGTCCTCCAGCTCCGTGATCGTGAATAGATACGATTGGATTATGGTCGCTTTCTACCAAACCACGAATGGCATTGGCAGCACGTTTTTGCATTTCAGGGTTCGAACGTTGTACGGCATTCAACTCGATTCCAGAACTCATCGCTCCGGTATCTGCTGAGGAAACCGCAGCTCCACCCATTCCAATTCTATAATTTTCACCACCAAGAATAACGATTTTATCGCCTTCTTGTGGTTTGTGTTTGATGGCTTGATCTAGTTTTCCATAACCAATTCCGCCCGCTTGCATAATTACTTTGTCATAACCCAACTTGCGATTTCCTTCTTCGTGTTCGAAAGTCAAAACCGAACCTGTAATTAAAGGTTGTCCAAATTTATTTCCAAAATCCGATGCTCCGTTCGATGCTTTTATCAAAATATCCATTGGCGTTTGATACAACCATTTTCTTTCTGCAACTGCATCTTCCCAAGGACGATTTTCTTCCAATCGAGAATACGAAGTCATATAAACAGCCGTTCCTGCCATTGGCAACGAACCTTGGCCACCAGCCAAACGATCCCGAATTTCTCCTCCAGAACCGGTTGCGGCTCCATTGAAAGGTTCCACGGTGGTTGGGAAATTATGGGTTTCTGCTTTTAAGGAAATAACCGAATCGAATTCTTTTATTTCGTAAAAATCAGGTTTATCGGCAGTTTTAGGAGCAAATTGTTGTACTCTTGGCCCTTTTACAAAAGCTACATTGTCTTTGTAAGCCGAAACAATATCGTTAGGGTTTTCCTGGGATGTCTTTTTAATTAATTTGAAAAGAGAAGTTTCTTTTTCTAAGCCATCAATAACGAAAGTTCCATTGAAAATCTTGTGGCGACAATGCTCTGAATTGGCTTGTGAGAAAGCAAAAATTTCTGAATCCGTTAGTTTTCTACCTAATTTAGTTGATAAATTATCCAAATATTCCACTTCCTCGGAACTCAATGATAAACCTTCGGATTTGTTGTAAGCAGCAATATCATCAATATTTAAAATAGGTTCAGGCTTGATATTTATAGTAAAAATTTCCTGGTTTAATTCGGAATATTTTTGCGAAAGCATTGGGTCGAAATCAGTAAAATCATCAGAAACTTTATAAAATTCTTCGATTCGAATGATTCCTGAAATTCCCATATTTTGGGTAATTTCGACTGCATTGGTGCTCCAAGGCGTAATCATAGTGGCACGAGGTCCAATAAAAAAATCCGACAATACGGATTTTTCTATTTTATTGGCATCGGCAAAAAGCCAGTTGAGTTTTGAAATGTCTTGAGCCGAAATTTCGTTTTGCGTTTGAACAGCAAAAATAGTCTTGCTTTGGTTTTCAAAGAAATGAATCATTATAGTAGCGAAGTTAGTGTTGTTTTGGCTGCAAATTTAATCAATTAAGAGTTAAAAAAAAAGCGTCCCAACAATCGGGACGCTTTATAATTTAGTTAATTTCTATTTTCTTTATTGTTGAGTTTGAATCTTTCGTGATTCGGACTAGGTATATTCCTTTTTGTAGGTTGGGGACTGAAATTGTTTTGTTTGTTGTGTTTTCTTTTTCGTAAACTTTTTGACCAATTAGCGAGTATATTTCAATAGAGAAATTTCCTTTTGAATTATCAAAGCTGATATTAAATTCTCCGTTTGATGGGTTTGGATAAATTCTGAAATCAGTACTTGTGCTACTAGTATTTCCTTTTAATGGATTGACTGCCATTTTACTTCCAAGATTATTGCAAGTGTCTGTTGTAAATGAGTCCCATTGTGCAGTTTTGTTAAAAGTCGTACTTGGAGAAGTTACA
>NZ_JAQTPQ010000031.1 GCF_028712645.1 Flavobacterium sp.
TAATAAAACTTTTTTCTTTCCCAAGACCAGTTCCATAATTCAAATCTAGTTGAACATTGTTACCGTCATGCCCACCTCTATGGTCGTTTGCATTTTTAGAATAATTACTTCCTCCAAAAAGAGCAATGTCAAGTTTGTTGGTGTTTTTCTTTACGCTAACGTTGATTACACCTGCAATAGCATCAGAACCATATTGCGCTGAAGCACCATCTCTCAATACTTCAATTTTTTCAACAGCAAATGCAGGAATTGCATTCATATCTGTTCCTACAGATCCTCTTCCTGGAGTTCCGTTTATGTTTACCAATGATGAAGTGTGTCTTCTTTTTCCGTTTACCAAAACCAATACTTGATCTGGTCCTAAACCTCTTAATTGAGCAGGGTCAATGTGGTCTGTTCCATCAGCAACTGTTTGCGTGTTTGATGTAAACGATGGTGCAACCATATTTAAAATTTGGTTTAAGTTTACCTGAGGCCCTTGTGAAGCAATAGTCTTCATGTTAATGACGTCAATTGGCACAGCAGACTCAGTAACTGTTCTACCAGGAGTACGTGAACCAATTACTACAACGTCTTGAAGCACTTCGCCACTTCCTGCTAGGGTTACATTTACTGTACTTCCTTTTACTATAACAGATTTTGTTTCAAAGCCTATAAAAGAGACGAGTAAAACATCTCCGATTTTTGCATTGATAGTAAATTTTCCATCAAAATCAGCCGAGGCTCCATTTTGGGTTCCTTTCACATTGATGGATGCACCTGCTAGGGGTGTTTTTGTTTCATCAGTAACGACACCAGAAACTTTAATTTCTTGGGCAGTAATACTTGCCGTGAAAATTAAAGAAAGGATAAAAAATAATTTTTTCATTTTTTGGTTGTTTAAAGTTAGTTTGGCGAAACTACAAATTTAGTAACGATTTCTTGTAAAAATTATCAAATAAAACAAAAAAATTGTAAATTGTTATTATTTTATCACTGTTTTTTTATAAACGGTAATTTAATCACACTTATTTTATAGATGTTCATAATGTCTTGTGTGTAATTTTAATTTGATTACTGTCAAGTAAACTTTTTTAATTCTAAAAATTCCAACTCTTTTGTTGAGATTCCGTCTGAAAAGTCCAAGCTAAGATTCGACTTGTTTTTTGTCCTTGAGCCATATCGATGGTTTTTACTTCAACAACATTTACTTTATTTAAGGTTTTGTATAAACTGGACAAATTTTCTTTTTTGGAAACCAAAGTAGTAAACCAAAGACATTGCATTGGAAATTTGGCACTTTCGAAAATCATTTGGGTTATAAAACCTAATTCACCACCATCGCACCATAGTTCCGCATTTTGTCCTCCAAAATTTAGAATTGGTTCTTTAGTTCGGGTATCTTTTAAGTTATTCACTTTTCTGATGGAAGATTTTGTAGCTTCCTCTTGCGATGAATGAAAAGGGGGATTGCAGATTGTTAATGCAAATCGATCTTCGGGAGTAATAATATTTTTGAAAATAAAACGAGATTCTGTTTGGAGTTGTAGGCATATTGCATCCATCAATTTCGGGTTATTCTCAATAATTTTTTTGCAATTTTGAATGGATTTTTCATCAATTTCAGTTCCCACAAAGGACCAACCATAGACTGAATTTCCTAATATTGGATAAATACAATTGGCACCAATACCAATGTCAAGAACTTGTACGTTTTCGCCTTCTGGAATTATTCCGTTGTTATTTGAAGCCAATAAATCAGCGATGTAATGAATATAATCTACTCGTCCAGGAATTGGAGGGCAAAGATAATTTTCTGGAATATCCCAATTTTGGATGTCGTAATAAGCAATTAATAATGCTTTATTGAGTGCCTTTACAGCTTTGGGATTACTGAAATCAATAGTTTGCTTTGCCAGTTCGCTATCACTCGAGCCAATAGAATGCTCATTAATTGCTACAAAGTTTTTAAGTTCAGGGCAATTTGCAATTAATTGTTCAAAATTATATCCTAATCGATGTAGATTTCGTGGATGTAAATTAGTTTTTTCGGTAATCTTTTTTGGTTTTTCCATTTCGGTGCAAAGATAGTTGTAAAATGAGAACTTTAAATTTCAGAGTTCAGATTTCTGTGCAAAAAAATCTAAAATCTGCAATCTAAAATCTGCAATTATTCCTAATCCCAACATTCCATCAATAATAAATCGCCACCTTCATGTTCTATACTCACTAATCCATCTTCGGAAACGTGATTACTACTTCCGGTTCTATAACCAATGGTTAATGTATCGTTTTTTAATGGATAAAATAAGTTTTTAGAATGAATTCCTGTAACGTTTCCAATAGGAATTAGAGATATTGGAGTGTTTGCAGGATACCACTTTTCGAATTTTTTTGGCAATAAAAATATTTTTGAATGGTCGTCGAGTACGACAATTTTTAATAAATCCCGATATTGAGTGATATTTGTAATATTTGTGATAGTATGATCGGCACGTTTTCCAGTTGCCCAAACCACATTTACAGCCGGAATTTTTCTTTCTATTAAATAATCGAATGCTTTCTCTAAATCGGTTTTATTTTGGTCTGGCGTGTGAATGATTTCTAGTGGATATTGTTTTTCCTTGTAATAATTGGGGTCAAATCCTCGGTCGAAATCACCTAGTAAAACATCGACTTTTATGCCTAATTCTAAAACCCTATCCATCGCTGAGTCGAGAACAATTACTAAAGGAGACCATTCGAGTAATTGTCCTAACAATTCAATATTGCAAGAAGCACCGTTGGCAATAATTAAAGCTGGTTCTTGGTCGTCGCGAACGATGTGGTGTGAAGACATTTGATTTTTGATTTTAGAATATAGAATAAAAAAAAATTAGCTGGATTTTCTGTAAATGTATGAAAAATCTAAAATCTAAAATTTGCAATTTGCAATCTCCAAGGAATGCTTTCTTATTGTACTATGTAATTTTGGGTATCCACTTCACTTAGAGAAAAATAGCCCAAGGCATAATTATCAAAGTTTGTAGTATTTATTATGTTTCCTCTAACGGTTGCTGGCGGAGATTGAAACGGACTTCCGTTGCTATTTCCCGCAATACTCACTATAACATTCATATAGTTATAATAGGATTTTGAAATTCCATAATGACTTACTTGTATCGTGTCTGAAGCTTTTAAATCATTATTTTGGGAAATGCTAAAGAATTCGTTTCCTTGATAAAACTTGTCTTCATCAACATAATAATTTGATTTTATTTGGTTCGAATATCTGTATTTGAACAAATAAAAATTACCTTCATCTGAAGGGTCATTGAAATAAGTTTTGATTTCAATGGTTTTTCCATCAAATCCTCCTTCGTTGTTTTGAATGATTTTTGTGATAGGAGCTACCGCCTTGAGACTTTCGGTAGCTGTGTAAGTTTGTCCGTTGCTAATGATGGTTAAAATATAGGTTTCGTCGATTTTAGGAATAAAATTGCTGCAAGCATATTCACCTGAATTTGGTTTTTCGACAAAATTAAAAATGACATTGGAGCTGTTTTCGATAAATACTGTGGCTCCAGAAACTATCGGTATTATGTTGCTATAGTAATCTGTTGTCGTTGTTAGTTTTATTTTTTGAATATTTCCAGCAGTTCCTTTAAACCAGTTTATAGATGCTTCAATAACCAGTTTTGGAGGGGCGGTGTTCAAATTTACATTGACAACATCCTCACAACTATTGATGAAAATAGCTATAAGAATCACTAAAAACAGAGTCGCTTTTTTCATTTTCTTAAAATTTAAAATTATAACTAACCGCTGGAACCATCCCGAAAATCGAGGTTTTTACGGCTTCATTTTCTCCTGTGTTGGCATTTTGTCTAAAATTGATTGAAGCGGCATTTTTTCGATTATAAACATTATAAATGCTAAAAACCCATTCGCTTTTCCACTTCCTTTCTTCATTTTTATGAGACGTCAAAGTCGCCGAAAGATCTAGGTGATGATAAGCGGGAAGTCGGTTTTTATTTCTTAAATCGTAACTTGGTATGGCAATTCCTATATATTCGTATTGACCGTTAGGGTAGGTTACAGGTTGACCCGTTTGGAAAATGAAATTGGATCCAAAAGACCATTTTCTATTCAAATTATAGGAGCCTGTAATGGCAATATTATGTGTTTTATCATAAACTGAATTGTACCAGTTTCCATTGTTGATTCCAGTTTCAATAGGATTTCTTCCAGGAGTCTTTTGTTCTGATTTGGATAAAGTATAGGAAATCCAGCCATTCAATTTTCCTTCATTTTTCCGAAACATAATTTCTAAGCCATAAGAACGTAATTGACCGTTTAAAATAACTTGCTCGATGGCATTGTTAGCAATCAAATTAGCACCATCAATATAATCCAATCGATTTTGTACTTCTTTATAATAGGTTTCTACTTCAAGTGAATATAAGTTTTCATTGAAATTTCTGAAATATCCTAGCGCCACTTGGTCAGCAATTTGAGGTTTGATGTAAGTGTCACTTGGTGTCCAAACATCTAATGGAGTAGGAGAGGAAGTGTTCGAAATTAATTGTAAATACTGAACCATCCGATTATAACTTGCTTTTAACGACTGGTTTCCATTGAGTTCATATCCAATAGAAAATCGAGGTTCTAGGTTGCCATAGCTTTTTATTACTTTGTTTTTGTCGGAGAATTTAGTTTCAATGGGAGTTGCTTTTTCATAAATCTGCATATCGGGATTGAAAATTACAGGATTATTATCGGTATAAATATTTACTGTCGATTGACCAATTCGATAAAACAAACTGTATCGAAGTCCGTAAGAAAGTGATAATTTTTTTGAAATTTCCTGTTCAGAATTGATATATAAAGCAGGTTCGAATGCGTATTTTTTATCTAATTGTTGAAAATTAATACCTGAATCCGAATTTGATGGTCGAATTACTCCAGGATTAAAATCATAATAAATAGCATTTGCACCATAATTCAATTTGAATTTATCGGAAATGTAATTTTTGAAATCATATTTGATATTGTAATTCCGAATCCCCGAATCCCATTTGAAACCTACAAAATCCAAGTCTAAACCGTAATAATAATCACTATAAACTAAGGATAAGTTTGAGAATAATTTATCAGAAAATAAATGATTCCATCTCAAATTCAGGGTTGAATTTCCAAAGATATTAGTGAAACTTTTGTTCAATGAGAATACGTCTCTACCAAAATATCCCGACAAGTACAAGTTGTTGTTTGGGTTGAGTTTGTAGCTTAATTTGGTATTCAAATCATAAAAATAGGCTGTATTTTTCTTTTGTTTTTCGGATAATTTTAAAAATAAATGGGCATACGAAGAACGGCCACCAATAAGGAAAGAACCTTTGTCTTTTACAATAGGCCCTTCGGCTAAAAGTCTGCTTGAAATTAATCCAATTCCTCCGTTAACGTGAAATTCTTTGCTACTGCCATCCTTTTGATAAATATCCAAAACAGAAGAAGCTCTTCCTCCAAAACGCGCTGGAATTCCTCCTTTATATAATTTTAAGTCTTTGATAGCATCAGGATTAGATACGGAGAATAACCCAAAAACATGGGAAGAATTGAAAATCGTAGCTTCATCCAGTAAGATTAAATTTTGGTCTGCACCGCCACCGCGAACATTGAAACCTGATGCTCCTTCGCCAGCATTTGTGACTCCAGGAAGTAATAAAATAGATTTCAAAACATCGACTTCTCCTAAGACGACAGGCATTTTTTTTATGGTAGAAATAGAGAGTTTATTCACACTCATTTCTGGTTTTCGAATTAGAGTTGCATTTTTATTATTAACAACTATGACTTCTTTTAAAACGGTTTCATTGCCAATGAGTTTATAATTGTTTTTTATGTTTTTGTCCAAATTTATTGTTTCTTCAATGGTTTGATAGCCCAAGGAAGTGATTTGAACTTTATAAATTCCTTTTGGAAGTGTAAGGGAATAAAATCCATATTCATTTGTGGGAATCCCTGTTTTTAATTCAAAAATAGAAATATTTACACCAATAAGGGTTTCGTTGCTATTGGCATCAGAGATGGTTCCGCTTAATGTAAATTTTTCTTGAGAAAAAGAGTATAAACTAAATAATAAAACAAGAAATAATGGAACAATTTTCTTTGAAATCATTGATGAAATATTGAAGTTACAAATTTCGCTAATTTAAATCTAAATTGTGAGTTATCAAGTAGTAAAGTGTCGTAAATATAAAAAAGACGACTGTTTCCAGTCGTCTTTTTAAAAGTAGTATTCAATTATAAAAATTGATTATGCGATTTTTGCCAATATAGCATTAAAGGTTTCGCTTGGTCGCATTACTTTGCTTACTAATTCAGGATTAGGCTGGTAATAACCACCAATATTTTGTGGTTTACCTTGTGCTCCAATTAATTCAGCATTAATTTTAGCTTCATTCTCATTAAATGCAGTTGCAATTGGAGAGAAGATAGCTTTTAATTCAGCATTTTTATTTTGTTTTGAAAGTGCTTCAGCCCAATACATTGCTATATAAAAATGCGAACCACGATTGTCAATTTCCCCCACTTTTCGTGCTGGAGATCTATTATTTTCCAAGAATTTTTCAGTAGCTACATCAAGTGCTTCGGCTAAAATTATCGCTTTTGAATTGTTTAAAGTTTGGCCTAAATGTTCTAATGAAGCTCCCAAAGCAAGAAATTCACCTAATGAATCCCAACGCAAATAACCTTCTTGTAAAAATTGTTCCACATGTTTTGGGGCTGATCCACCTGCGCCTGTTTCAAATAAACCTCCACCATTCATCAAAGGAACTATAGATAGCATTTTAGCTGAAGTTCCAACCTCAAGGATTGGGAATAAGTCGGTTAAATAATCACGCAATACATTTCCTGTTACAGAAATGGTGTCTAAACCTTTAATGATTCTTTCAAGTGTGAAGTTGGTAGCATCAATAGGATTAAGGATTTGAATATCCAAACCCGTTGTATCGTAATCTTTTAAATATTTTTTTACTTTTTCAGTTATTTCTCTATCATGTGCCCTGTTTTCATCCAACCAAAATACGGCAGGAGTATTGGATAAACGTGCTCTGTTTACGGCTAATTTTACCCAATCTTGAATTGGTGCATCTTTGGCTTGACACATTCTGAAGATGTCTTTTGCTTCAACAACTTGTTCCATCAATATGTTTCCATTTGTATCAACAACACGAACAACTCCGTCTGATTTTATTTGGAATGTTTTATCATGAGAACCATATTCTTCTGCTTTTTGTGCCATCAAACCTACGTTTGGTACACTTCCCATAGTTGTTGGATCGAAAGCACCATGTTTTTTGCAAAAATCGATAGTAGCTGAATAAACTCCAGCGTAACATCTGTCAGGTATAATTGCAATAGTGTCTTGTCGTTTTCCTTCTTTGTTATACATTTGTCCCGAAGTACGAATCATAGCAGGCATAGAAGCATCTACAATTACGTCAGATGGAACTTGTAGATTAGTAATTCCTTTTTCTGAATTTACCATCGCTAAATCGGGTCCGTTTTCAATGGCTTGGTCAATTGCAGCTTTTACTTCGGCTTCCATTGGATTTTCAGCAATTTTAGCATATACATCGCCTAAGCCATTTCGTGTGTCAACTGCTAATTCATTGAATAAAGTAGCATATTTTTCGAAAACCGCAGCAAAGTAAACCTCTACAATTGCACTAAAAATAATTGGATCTGATACTTTCATCATCGTAGCTTTCAGGTGAACTGAAAGTAGTACGTTTAATTTTTTTGCTTCTGCAATTGTTTTGGAAACAAAACTTTTCAAAGCATTTAAGTTCATTACAGAACTGTCAATTATTTCACCTGATTTTAAAGGAGTGCTCGCTTTCAAAACTGTAGTTGAACCATCTTTGCCTATGAATTCGATTTTTACATCTGTGGCATCGGCAACGGTGATTGATTTTTCACTTCCGTAAAAATCACCACTTTCCATAGAAGCTACTTGTGTTTTTGAGTCAGCAGACCAAGCTCCCATTGAATGTGGGTTTGCTTTAGCAAAGTTTTTAACTGCTTTTGGCGCTCTACGATCAGAGTTTCCTTCACGTAAAACTGGATTTACGGCAGAGCCTAAAATTTTAGAATATTTGGCTTTGATAGCTGTTTCCTCGTCATTTTTTGGTTCTTCAGGGAAATTGGGCAATGCATAACCGTGAGATTGTAATTCTGCAATAGCCGTTTTTAATTGTGGCACTGATGCAGAAACATTGGGTAATTTTATGATATTTGCTTCAGGTGTAGTAGCTAAATTACCAAGTTCTAATAAAGCGTCACCTGTCTTTTGATCTTCCTTCAAAAACTCTGGAAAGTTGGCTAAAATTCTTCCAACAATAGAAATGTCTCTTGGTTCAATTTCAATATCGGAAGTTGCGGTAAAAGCTTGAACAATTGGTAAAAAAGAATAAGTGGCTAATAATGGCGCTTCATCTGTAAGCGTGTAAAAAATCTTTGATTTCGTTGACATTTTAATAAAAATTATTTTAAATATTTATTTGGGTTACAAATGTAATAAAAACGTTTTCGTAATTTGGAATACTTACTAAATATGTTTTGTCAAGTTTGAAAAATTATTGAATTATTACTATTTTATTTTCTTATAACGAATTGTTGAAAAAAGGAGGCTTTTTTCATCAAAATTAAAAAAGTAAAACCTTGAGTAAAAAACAGTTGGTTTTTATAAAAAAGCGATGTTATAGACAAAAAAAAACTCCCGAAATTTTCGGGAGTTTTACAACAAAAAGATAGTTGATTATCTTCTTTTATCTCTAATCTTGGCTTTTTTACCAGTAAGTTCTCTGAAGTAGAAAATTCTAGCTCTACGAACTGCACCTTTTTTGTTGATTTCAACTTTTTGTAAAGCTGGCAAGTTTACTGGGAAGATACGCTCAACTCCAATTGCTCCTGACATTTTACGAATAGTAAAAGTTTCTGTGTTTCCAGAACCTCTTCTTTGAATAACAACACCTTTAAAAAACTGTGTTCTTGTTTTTTCACCCTCTTTAATTTCATAGAAAACTGTGATTGTGTCTCCAGCTCCAAATTCAGGGAAATCTTTTCTTGTTACAAATTCGTCTTGAACGAATTTCATTAAATCTGCCATTTTATTTTTTATTATGGTTTCAAAAAGAGCAACATTCACGGTTTTCGCCAGAGGTTGGTCTAATGTGGGCGCAAAAGTAAAAAATAATTATGACACGAACAAGATTAATAATTATTAATTTTGAGAACTGGCGAAGCAATTATGAATTATGAATTATGAATTATTTTCTTCTAACAAATCCGGTCTTCTATTCTTTGTGTGTTCATAAGCCATATCTTCGCGCCATTTGTCAATTTTAGCGAAATTTCCGCTGGTTAAAATTTCGGGAACTTTCCACCCTTTGTAATCGGCAGGTCTTGTGTATATTGGTCCCGAAAGTAAATTATCCTGAAAACTATCCGTCAAGGCTGAGGTCTCATCGCTTAAAACTCCTGGAATTAATCGAATTAAACTGTCGCATAAAACTAGAGCTCCTAATTCTCCACCACTCAAAACATAATCGCCAATCGAAATTTCTTTGGTAATAAAATGGTCACGAACCCGCTGATCGACACCTTTATAATGACCACAAAGAATGATGATATTCTCATACATCGACATCGTATTTGCCATTTTCTGGTTCAGGGTTTCTCCGTCAGGCGACATATAAATGATTTCGTCGTAGGTTCTTTCGCTTTTCAAATGCGTAATACAATCATCAATAGGTTGAATGTTCATTACCATTCCAGCACCGCCACCATAAGGATAATCATCAACGCTTTTTTGTTTGTTAGTCGTATAATCACGTAAATTATGAATATGAACTTCAACAATTCCTTTGTCAATAGCACGTTTCATCATCGAAGCCTCAAACGGACTTCGTAGTAATTCAGGTAAAACGGTAATAATATCAATGCGCATAATTGAGTTTCTAGGTTGCAAAGGTACAAAGTTTTGGAGTTTGAAAAGTTCAAGATTTTCATATTTTCAAATTCTCTATTTAATTCGTAAATTTGTACCTCAATAAAAAACAATAAAAATGGAAAACGGAATATACGCTAAATTCAACACCGCAAAAGGATCGATTTTAGTAAAACTAACACACGATTTAACTCCAGGAACTGTAGGGAATTTTGTAGCTCTTGCAGAAGGAAATATGGAAAATAAAGTAAAACCTCAAGGAGTTAAATTCTACGATGGATTAAATTTTCATAGAGTGATTCCTAATTTTATGATTCAAGGAGGTTGTCCTCTTGGAACAGGAACTGGCGATCCAGGTTATAAATTTGATGATGAATTTCACCAAGATTTGCGTCACGATGCGCCAGGTGTTTTGTCTATGGCAAACTCAGGTCCAGGTTCAAACGGTTCTCAATTTTTCATCACACACGTGGCAACACCTTGGTTGGATGACAAACACACAATTTTTGGAAATGTAATTGAAGGTCAAGATGTAGTTGATGCAATTGCTCAAGGCGATAAATTAGATTCAGTTGAAATCATTAGAGTGGGCGAAGAAGCTCAAAAATGGAATGCTATCGAAGCTTTTGTTGGTTTGAAAGGCACTCGTCTAAAACGTGCTGCTGCTTTAAAAGCAGAAACAGAAGCGAAAATGGAAAAATTGGCCGCTGGTTTCGAAAAAACAGAAAGCGGTTTGCGTTACCAATTCATCCAAAAAGGAGACGGAAAACAAGCAGAAGCTGGAAAAACAGTTTCAGTTCACTATGAAGGTTCATTAGAAAACGGAAAAGTTTTTGACTCTTCTTATCCAAGAAAAAAACCAATCGAATTCAAATTAGGAATTGGTCAAGTTATTGAAGGTTGGGACGAAGGGATTGCCTTATTGAAAGTAGGAGACAAAGCTCGTTTTGTTATTCCGTCAGATTTAGGATATGGACCTGCTGGAGCTGGAGGAGTAATTCCACCAAACGCTACATTGATTTTCGACGTAGAATTAATGGACGTAAAGTAGTTTACGACTTACGAAATTAGAAATACGAAGTTTTAATTTTGTGACAAATAACAGAAATCCCAAAGCGAGAGTTTTGGGATTTTTTATGCTCGTTTTTTGTCATTCCGAGGCACGAGGAATCTCATAACGAGGAGCAACAAATGTGATTTCTCCCTTTGGTCGAAATGACAAATAGTTATTACTTCCACTTAATATTACAACCCAAACTTGGTTTTTGATTAGGATTGATAATGCGATTATAAATCACTCCGTCAATAGCACCACGCAAATCATTTCCGCTTAACGGGATTCCGTTTCCTGGTCGGCTGTCATCAAGTTGACCGCGATAAACTAATTTATCTTGTTTGTCAAATAAAAAGAAATCAGGAGTGCAAGCTGCATTATAAGCTTTTGCCACTTGCTGCGTTTCATCATATAAATAGGGAAATTCAAAATTATTTTCGAAAGCAAATTCGGTCATTAAATCTGGTGAGTCTTCTTTATAATTCACTACATCATTACTTGAAATTGCTGCAACTCCAAGGCCTTGTATACGATAATCATTTGCAATTCTAATCACTTCATCAATTACGTGATGCACAAACGGACAGTGATTACAGATAAACATCACTAGAGTTCCCTTTTCTCCTTTTATATCTGAAAATGAAAAATAACTGTTGTCAGAATTCGTGTCTTTTAAATAGAATTCTGGAGCAAAAGTTCCTAGTGCTAACATATTAGATGGAGTTCTTGACATAAGATTAGTTTAATAATTTTAAAGTTTAAAGGTAACGAAAAAGTATTGTTTTAAATTGAAAACTGTAAATTTGGAAAGTAAAATTATTATTTTAAACAAACAATGAATTTAAATTGGACAGAATTCGAAAAAGTCGAAATGCGAGTGGGAACTATTCTTGAGGTTAATGATTTTCCCGAAGCCAGAAAACCCGCTTACCAACTCACGATTGATTTTGGCTTCAATATTGGTATTCGAAAAACTTCGGCACAAATCACCAAGCGCTACAAAAAGGAAGAATTGGTAAACCGACAAATTATTGCCGTGGTCAATTTTCCAAAAAAGCAAATTGGGAAATTTATGAGCGAATGTCTGGTGCTCGGCGCAGTGGGTGAGGAAGGGGATGTGATTTTACTAGCACCAGATTTTCCTATTGAAAATGGGTTAAGGATTGGATAAAAAAAATCCGAAAATCTTTCGACTTTCGGAAATTTCCAATTTTGGTTAGTTATTCTTGGTTTTTGTATTAAATTTAAATATCGTCAAATTCAATATTTGTAAATGCAGACGATTGAGGTATTTCTTCTTCAGAATTTTCAGAAGCATACTCTTTTTTGAAATCTTTTTGGTGTCTTTCAGAGATTACTTCTTCGCCTTTGTGGTTCAAAACGTAGGAAGTCATTTCGTCAAGAATTTCAGCGAAAGCTGAAAAATCTTCTTTGTATAAATAAATTTTGTGTTTTTTGAAATGAAAAGAACCATCTGCCTCTGTAAATTTCTTGCTTTCGGTAATGGTAATATAGTAATCATCCGCTTTTGTAGCTCTTACATCAAAGAAATATGTTCTTCTTCCGGCTCGTAAAACTTTAGAAAATATCTCTTCTTTTTCTAACATATCATTTTCTCTCATAATCCTTCTGTCAATTTTGTGTTGTTAAGCAGAAACCAAAAATCTAAAAAATAGTTGTATTACGCAACAATTATTGCAATTCTTTTTCAGAAAGTTGTTTTGTGTATAAGGCAGCATAATAGCCGTCTCTGTTTATCAATTGATTATGAGTGCCTTGCTCAATAATTTTTCCTTCGTCAAGGACTATAATTCTATCAGCATTTTTTGCTGAGGAAACTCTGTGACTTACAATAATTGCAGTTTTATCTTTGCAAATTTCCTGTAAGTTATTCAAAATTGCTTCTTCAGTTTCAGTGTCAATCGCTGATAAGCAATCGTCGAAAAGTAATATTTTTGGATTTTTGATGATTGCTCTTGCTATCGAAACGCGTTGTTTTTGTCCGCCGGAAAGCGTGATTCCTCTTTCGCCAAGAATGGTGTCATATTGTTTATTAAAACCAATAATATTAGTATGAACTTCGGCACTTTTTGATGCTGAACAAACTTCCTCATCTGTGGCATCGTCTTTACCAAACTTGATATTGTTTTTGATAGAATCCGAAAACAAAAAGGCATCTTGTGGTACAATTCCAATGCTGTTTCGCAAATCGAATAAGTTAATGGTGCTAATTTCATTTCCATCAATTGTGATTCGACCTTCGGAAACATCATATAAACGAGAAATTAGTGAAATGATAGTTGATTTTCCTGAACCAGTTTTTCCTAAGATGGCTAAAGTTTCTCCTTGATGAACCTTAAAATTCACATCGTTTAATGCTGTTATATTGGTGTCTTCATAAGTATAACTCACGTTTTCGAATGAAATAGCACCTTCAATTATTGATTTTTCTGGATTCTTATTTTGTATTTCTGGTTCAATTTTCAGGAATTCATTAATCCTTTTTTGGGATGCTTCGGCTTCTTGAACCATTGAAGAAACCCAACCTAATGAAGCTACTGGCCAAGTAAGCATATTGACATACAAGATAAATTCAGCTATGGTTCCAATGCTTTTTATCGTTCCGTCTATGTACATTAATCCTCCAAAATAGATGACAATCAAGTTGCTTATTCCAATAAGTGCAATCATTAATGGGCCAAATAAAGCCTGAATTTTTGCCAAATTCAAACTCTTACTCTTGCTTTCATTAGCCAATTCAATTAAATTATTTTGATGTTGTTCTTCTAACGAATAGGCTTTTATCACTCGAATTCCTGAAAATATTTCTTGAGTAAAACTGGAAACTTTGGATAAATATTGTTGGAAAATTGTACTTCTTTTATTGATTTCTGAGCTTATTCTAAAAATGGCATAAGACAAAATAGGCAAAGGGAGTAAGGTGTAAAAAGTAAGTCGTGGCGATACGTTGAACATATATATAATCACGATGGCAAATCGAATAAATGTATTTATAGAGTACATTACGGCTGGTCCTACATACATTCTTACCTTGGAAACATCCTCGCTTATACGATTCATCAAATCTCCAGTTCGGTTTTTTTTGTAGAAATTTTGAGAAAGATTTTCGTATTGTCTGAAAACTTCATTTTTTAAATCAAACTCAATATGGCGTGACATTACAATAAGAGTTTGTCGCATTAAG
The DNA here is from genome assembly GCF_028712645.1 of Flavobacterium sp. GTDB lineage: Bacteria > Bacteroidota > Bacteroidia > Flavobacteriales > Flavobacteriaceae > Flavobacterium. The sequence continues at coordinate 14,236 of NZ_JAQTPQ010000031.1, forward strand.
AAGGAAAGAAACCCAGCAATAATTGTCGTGGCAATTATTAGTAAAATATTCGAAATTAGTTCCTGTTGAATAACGGATTTGGAGATTTCGCCATCTTTGGTAAAGCTTTCAATTATTTTAAATGATTTACTAATTAATTTTGGTGTAAATAAAGAAAATATTTGGGCAATAATGGTTATGATGATACCCAGTAAAAAACTGAATTTATATTTGGCGAAATATTTATTTAAATAACGTAATTCTTTCATAGCAATTTAATGGTCTTAAGAAATTCAAAGGTAAGATGAAATTCAGATATTTTTCAAGTTTAATTCTATTTTAAAAAATGAAATTCTTATTTTTGCCAACTAATTAATAAAAGTTCTTACAAGGTGGTAAATAGAAGACATATTCGCGTTAAGGTTATGCAATCCATATATGCGATGCATCAAAATGGGTCAGATGATTTGGAAAAAGAAGAGAAATTCCTTTTTTACAGCATAGACGCCATTCAGGATTTATACCTTATAATGCTTTCCTCATTGATAGAAATTTGTAAACAAGAAACCATTTTTTTACATAAATCTAGCCAAAAACATCTTGCAACTCCGCAAGAGCGCAAGCCAAATGAAAAGTTTATAAAAAACAGTATTTTTCAAATCCTTGCCGAAAATAATTCGTTAAGTATTGCATTGGAAAACCGTAAAATCAACAATTGGACGTTAAACGACGATTATATTTTATTGTTATTGAATGATATTAAGCAAAGCAAATTGTACGCTAAATATATGAGCAATGCAGTTAATACATTCGAGGAAGATAAGGAATTTATTGTTGATTTATTTCAGGAAGTTATTGTTCCCAATGAGAAATTATACGACTATTTAGAAGACAATAAGTTAACTTGGGTTGATGATATTCCAGTAGTAAACACTGAAATTATCAAGCAATTAAAAGCTATAAAACCTATTGAAGGAGGTAATTTTAGAGTTCCAAAATTATTCAAAGACAACGAAGATAAAGATTTTGTCAAGGATTTATACAGGAAAACAGTCTTGAATGAATCAGAATTGGCAAAAGAATATATTGATAAAACACCCAATTGGGACAGCGAGAGAATTGCCGAAATTGACACCATTATTCTTAAAATGGCAATTTGTGAATTCTTGAAATTTCCTTCAATACCTGTAAAAGTAACTTTGAATGAATATTTAGAATTGGCCAAAGAATATTCTACGCCAAAAAGCAGTATTTTTATCAACGGAATTTTAGACAATTTAGTAAAAGAACTACAAGCCAGCAATAAAATTATTAAAGCTGGTCGTGGATTAATGTAAATACAATTTATAAACAAAAAAAGATTAGAATTATGGAAGGTTTAGGACAATTAGGGCAGTTTGCACCGTTTTTATTAATGTTTGTGGTTATCTATTTCTTTATGATTAGACCACAACAAAAAAGAGCCAAACAAGAAAAAGCTTTTGAAAGTGCTTTGAAAGTAGGCGATAAAGTTATTACAAAAAGTGGGCTTCACGGAAAAGTTTCCGAGCTTTCAGATACTACTGTTGTAATCGAAACAATGGCTGGAAAACTAAAAATGGAGCGTTCTGCAATTTCTATGGAAATGAGTGCTACTTTGAACAAAAAGGCATAATTCTTTGCCTCATAAAATAACAAAAGCCCTAATTCTTTTATAAGAATTAGGGCTTTTGTTATTTTCTAAAAATAGAAAAATTATTATTTCTTGCTTTTATTTTTCTTGTTTTTCTTAGCTTTTTTTGACTTAGCTTTTGCTTTTTTTTCTTTCGCTTTCGCTTTCGCTTTTACTTTTGCTTTTTTAGCTTTATCCTTTTTAGCTTTTTTAGCCTTAGCTTTAGCTTTTTCTTTCGCCTTAGCTTTTTTTGCTTTCTCTTTTTCTTTCATCTTGTTGGTTTTCTTTTTCTTGTCTTTTTTATCTTTTTTCTCAATTGTAAAAGTTATTTCTTCTAAAATTATTTCCTCGATAACTGCTTCTTCTTGATTTTCTTCAGCTACGGGAATTTCAACGGTTGGCTCAATTTCTTTGATTGTTTTGCTTGCCCTTGGTTTTCTAGGTTTTGGAGTGGCAACTTTCTTAACCGTTTCTGGGGTTGTTTTACTTGCTGTTTCCCCTTTGTTTTCTTCCATAATTATGTATTTTTTTAAGATGAATATTCGAATGTAAATAAATGATTAATAAATCATTATCAAATATAGTCATTAAAACAACTCGCCAATGTTAAGGTTTTCCTTAATTAATTGTCAAAAAAAAACCATCATTTTGATGGCTTTTTAATAATTAGATTAAATTTTAATTATTATGACTATCCGTTACTTATACCAATTTTGAAAATGGCACACGGATGACACGGATTTAAATCAATAAAAACGGATTTTGATATTTATATCAGCAAAAATCCGTCTAATCTGATCTGTGTCATCCGTGTGCTTTGTTGAGTTATTAGTCCGCTTAGCGGACAGTCATATTAATTATTTAGTAATGGCAGTCAATTCGGCGATTTTTATAATTACGTCAACTGCTTTTTGCATACTTTCAACAGGTACATATTCGTATTTTCCGTGAAAATTGTGGCCTCCAGCAAAAATATTGGGGCAAGGCAAACCTTTATACGATAATTGACAACCATCAGTTCCACCACGAATAGGTTTTATGATGGGTTTAATTCCCAAATCTTTCATCGCTTTTTCGGCAATATCTACAATGTGTTTTACGGGTAAAACCTTTTCTTTCATATTGTAATATTGGTCTTTTACCTCGGCTACAACAATGTCTTCTCCGAATTGTTTGGCATATTTCTTATTGATTTTCTTAGCTATTTTAGCAATCAATTCTTTTCGTTTTGTGAATTTTTTCTTGTTGTGATCACGAATAATAAGTTCCAAAATCGTTTCTTCAATGCTTCCAGTTAAATTATGAACGTGGAAAAAACCTTCATAACATTTTGTTTCTTGTGGAGTTTCGCCTTTAGGTAATTCGTTGATGAAATCATTGGCGATAAGCATTGAATTAATCATTTTTCCTTTGGCATAACCCGGATGAACGCTTTTTCCTTTGAAAGTTATTTTGGCTCCAGCCGCATTAAAATTTTCGTATTCTAATTCGCCCACTTGACTTCCGTCCATAGTGTAAGCCCAATCGCAGCTAAATTTTTCTACATCAAAATGATGCGCTCCACGACCAATTTCTTCATCTGGTGTGAACCCAACTCTTATTTTTCCGTGTTTGATTTCTGGATTTTTTATCAAAAATTCCATTGCAGTCATAATTTCGGTAATTCCAGCTTTATCATCGGCACCAAGAAGTGTTGTTCCGTCAGTTGTAATTAAAGTTTGACCTTTGTATTGCAATAAATCCTTGAAATATTTTGGAGATAAAATGATATTTTGTTCGGCATTTAATACAATGTCTTTACCATCATAATTCGGAATAATTTGAGGTTTTACATTTGCTCCCGTGAAATCTGGCGTGGTGTCAAAGTGCGAAATAAATCCAATTGTGGGAACCTCGTGGTCAACATTTGATGGTAAAGTTGCCATTATATAAGCATTCTTGTCGATGGTTACTTCTTGCATTCCAATTGTCTTCAGTTCATCAACTAATTTATTGGCTAAGTCCCATTGTTTTTTTGTGCTTGGAGTAGTTTTTGAACTAGAATCGGATTCGGTGTCAATTATGACGTAACTAATGAAGCGGTCTATTATATTTTGCATTTTGTCTTTGTTTTATGCAAATATAATCAATTTTTTAGGAGTGAATTCAGTGAAATTTACAACTGAAATCTAGAATTTCTGAATGGAAGATTGTTGCAAAATAGTTTCTAAATTTTTACATATTGTTTAGCAAAACTGCAAATTCCTTGACTTTGTCCCAATCAGTGTATTCAATTTTGGTTTTCGAATTCGTTGGCCCTTTTGTCATCCACATTATCAATTGAATCATCAATTTATCAAAAAAAGGATATTTCTGATAATCGAGTTTTCCTGCAAAAACGGCTGATTTATTGGGAATCCAATTAATTGTTTCGAGGAATTTTATAAAATAAGGATTCGTTTCTGGTGTTGCTTTTTCTGGTTTTCTTGCTACAAGATTGACCGAAAAAAAAGCATTTTGGGTGTTGTCTAATTCTGCTTTGTGGTTGTTTATGAATTCAATTATTTTTGCATTGTGTTTTCCGTAACGAATGCTGGAACCAATGATAAACTTGTCATAATCTGCTATTTTCTTGTCGAAATCATCAATAGAGTACAATTCTACCGTGTTGCCTTTTTTTACTAAAACTTCTTTGATAACATTACATATTTTCAGAGTTTGTCCATCAACTGTGGAGTATAGAATTCCGATTTTAGTTTTCATATTGTTGAGTTATTGGGGGTTGAGTTAAATAATGATTTTATTGTTCATATTTCGTATACATCAAAACCTTAGTTGTTAACAATAGTTATTCTGTTATTTCACAGATACATCTAAATGAAGAATAATTATTTTTTTCTCTATAAATATTTTCATTATTTGTTAACTCTGATAGATTTAGTAAATAAAATTTCTGCTTTACTTTTTCAATTTCCATTTTAAGCGGAGATTCTTTTTTTGAAATTTTAAGTAGTCCAATATTTTTAAAGTACTCTTCAGCGATTTCAAATTCTTGTTTTGTCGCTAGTCTATAAAGAATTTTATTTGGATATTTTTTCCTTTCTTGAATTGTTTTTGATTCAAACGCCAATAGCAATTGAACCATATCGGTTCTCCATAAACAGAATAGTTCGGCTTGTTCTTTAGTAATATTTAGAACGGGATTGTGGCTATATTTTGGGTGATTGAAATAGTAATTAGAATTAATTATCTTTGTAATTGAAAAATTTATATCATGTTTAATTTTACTATAAAAAGATTTTTTTTCAATAGAATCCAATGATAAATTCATTATTGACAAATCAATACCATAATTTGGTAATTTTTTAATTGAATTATGTAATCTCAAATTCCATCCGCCTAAGACTTTATTTTCAAATTCAAGATACATAACATTAGTTATAGGAGTTTTATCAATATAAAGACTGCCATTTAATTTTATAGTGCCAGGCGGAGTATAAATTTTAGATTTAATATTTGTTCCTGTCTTATTCTGTGAATAAATATTAAAAAAAGTAAAAATAAAGAGTATATTGATAAATAGTTTTTTCATAATTATTGCTAACTTTTAGATACTCGTTATAAACTAGTGCCAATCCCCCAAAATTAGGTTGGCTTTGCGCTAAAAAATAGCTTTTATTTATTTTACTAAAGTAAGGATAAATTATTACAAACTGCAATTTGACTGAAATAAATAATAAGTCATACAAATTAAGGGTTGAATCTATAACTTTGTTGGTTTTCAACGCAGACCTAACAGGTTTTTAAAACCTGTTAGGTCTAATCCGAAGAATATCAGTATTTTATTCTAACCCTTGATTCGCATTAGTTATTATTTGACAATAATTGTTCAATCGATATAAAAATAAAGAACTCCAAACCATTACGTTTGGAGTTCTTTTCTTTATTTTCTAGAGGAATTATGAATTCCCGTTACTCCAATCTATCTTTCTGGAAAAATACATCACGGCGGCAAGAATGACAAATAATCCGATGCTTCCCACTATCAAAGCATAGTTTTCGAGTTGGATAATTACGTACAGAAAGGTGTATAAAGATCCAAGCGAAGCTGCAATAAACATCGGGAATTTTTTGTTTTTTAAGATAGAAACCGAGTACAGCGTTATCAATGTAATCACGGAAATTCCTGCAATGACGTAGGCTTTCATAAAACTACTGTGTTCGGTAATCGAAATCAGCAAGGGGTAGAACATAATCAACGCCAATCCAATCATCGAATATTGAAAAATATGAATCTTGATTTTGCTTATCGATTGGATCAAAAAGAAGATCAGGAAAGTCAAGCCAATGACCAAGAAACCGTATTTAGA
>NZ_JAQTPQ010000265.1 GCF_028712645.1 Flavobacterium sp.
AAATCCGTTGTTGATAAAATATAAGGTAATATAGTTGAACATTTTGCACTTGTACCAGAAATATACAAACAGCCTAAACCATCACTACTTGGTGCTTGTTGTATTGTTGCAGGACTCGTTAATGTAACAGTATTATTAAAGATTGAATTATCAGATGTTACTATATCACCAGTATTACCTGTAAATTTAAGATCAATATATTTTACTGACATAATTATCGAGTATTAGATATTTCAATTAAAAAACAAAAACTTGTCCCATCTGTAAATGCCCTAAATGTTTTACCTAATAATGTACCAGAACTCGGTACCCATATATAATTATCGCTAAATGCCAATTTAGTTAAACAATTCCAAATACATGGAATTGTTCCTCTTATGAAATCTGTACTATTCCCTATTTTTGTATCCGTTACGATATAAGTACCATCGCAATTTTTTGTTGTAAATCCGCTATTATTACCGTACGTTGTTTGAGATGTAATACCACCATTCGCTAATACTGCTGGATTGATAGATACTTGTGTATTATCATAACTCTTCAACATGTAAATTCCAGCTGTACCAGTTGTATAAGTTGAACTTATACTATGATAAATGGATGATGAATATGATGTATAAGTTCCTCCACGGATATAAGTGAATGTTGTATCTCCTCCGACTAAACTATTACCTTGACCGAATAATAACACACTATATGATTGTGAAGAATCTTGATCAATAATTAAAATGAATTCTTTTTCTGTTCCAATAAAATACCAATTTCTCGCTGTTCCTGATGCAGCACTAGATTTATGTATATATAAATTTCCAGCATTTTGTGCTAATGTAGGAAATCTATTAATCATTGTATTGATATCAGTCATATTTTCTGCACCTACAACTGTAGCATATGTTGTTGTAGTATCTTTAACGAATAAATAATGTCCGTTCGTCGTTGTATTTGGCATTTTATATGCAGCTAAATTTGTACCTGTGAATGGTTTTGTCCAACCAGAACTTGCTATTCTAACAGTTATTGTACCAGAAGCTGGGGATGATAATCCTGCATTCACAGGTACAGTAAATTGATATGCCCCTATCCATGTTATAGCTGCTTCTACGTTGTAACCACTTGGAGTTGCCCCCTCAATTATAACAACTGGTTTAGCGAAAATATGAAATTGATGTGGAACAGCTGTAGTAACTGTTGCTACTCCTCCTGTTTGTACTATTGATGTGACCGCTATTGTTGGTAAACCATTTAATAGACATGCATCTAATACCCTTATAATTGATCCCGCTGTGCCACTAAGAACAGGTGCACCTAAATCTGTTGAATTTATTTGTCTAACAGTCATTTGTTAATTCCTTTTAATAAATAGCTAAATCTTGTAATTCGTTTGGATATACTCCACCATATGCTCTATATCTAACTGATAAGTCTGTTTTATCAAATACCATCAAATCAACTTTTCTATTAGTTGGTAATAATATCTCATATAAACCATCATTACCGTCACTATGACCAATAGCTAATAATTGTCCAGTATAATGATCAAATACTCGTATTTCTGCTGCAGTTGGAATACCTTGTAATGTTACTACCCCTTTTAGTCTATATATCGTAGTAAAATTATATCTTAATGGTATGAGATATTCAGATAATGCTTTTTGATAAAAAGCGAATTTCGCAATATTACCTTCCATAGCACCAACGTCAGGTTTAGCTTTCATCAATACCATATTAGTAAAACTAAATGATTGTGGGGAGGGTTCATATAAAGAACTATGTTCAACCCCATTCAACCATAATTTCGTAATATTTTGATTTCTCGAAACTAATAAATGGTGCCATTCTCCATTTGTAAAGTCATATAATTCTCCATTATTATCTGCTGTAAGAGAAGTCAAATATTTCTGAGGAGTAAAATTAACTTGAATAGCTCCTGATAATGCAATATTATTTCTTCTATTAATTCTAATCAACATTCCAGTATAATCAATTGATGTACTTGAAGCATCTAAAATAATACCTTCCGATTTAGTATCAGTTTTGAACCATAATTCGAGTGTAAAATTACCGGAAAATGTAAATGGGGCACTCGTAAAATACATATATGCATCAAGTGTCAAATGTACTGATGGCTCATTATAAAAATTCATAGGTCCTGGTTGATTTCTTATCAGTGTAGATGGATTACCATAATATTTACCAGAAACCCCACCTGTAAGAGGTACTATATTGTATGTAATATCATCATTTAATTCATCTAATGGCCAAAAATCTGATGCACCATCTCTGAGAATCATAGTATTATATTTTCTTAATTTTTTATAATGATTGATAACTTTAATTTGAGGTAATGCATAATCATATATCGCAATTTGATCAATATAAAATGGTGAAAGATGTCTTTCGTGACCAAATGATGTATGTGACGTTTGAAATTGTGGACCAACACCAAAGAAATTACTTCTTGCTGAATAATAATCAGATTCAGCTACTGTTGGTAATCCTCCAACATATAAGTGATAAGCATTATCAACAGATGCGATAGTTTCATAAGCTGTTTCAAATTGATAATAAAGGGAACCTTCAAAATATACTGATTCAGTTGACCGCCAATCGTTTGGATATTTTTCAATAACCTCTCTCGTGAATACAAAGTGGACTTCTTTATTATAATAACCATTGAATGGTATTTGTATTGTAGTTGATCTAGATTCACCATCAGGAGATGATATAACAATATAATCATTACTACCTGATGGCTCAATATATACATAAATCAATCCTACTTTTGAAATTATAGGACTAACTATATTATAGGGATATAGATAATTTCTTGCTGTCTTATTGAATACGAATTCGATAGAATAACTATTCGTCGGAAATACCAAATGAGTTGTTTTTGATATTTGAATATATGCTTTTTGTGTATTTTCATATCTACCAAAGCACATTGATTTATTATCTTGGGGTTCTAATTCAATTAAACTTTGTGAACCTAGTTGATATGAAAATTGTGTTGGATTAGTTGTTCTATCTTGTATATCACCATATGTATGAGTACCCATCTCATTTACAATTACTCCATTTAAACTTTGATATGTATCTGGGTCAAAGGGATCACCATCAAATGTCCAAAATCCAATAGGTGAATCGTTTTTAATAGTATCTTTATAACCTGCCATTTATAACATCCTTAATTTATTTTTATTATTTATTTTAAAATTTTATATCTAATTATTTCTACAACAAAAATAATTAAATTTTAATTGACAAATATTATTTTTTAATATATTATTTTCAAAATTAACTTATTTATGAAGGATAATCATGAAAAAATTGCTTCAAACTGTCGAAAATATAGCTAAAGGATGTTTCAAGTATAAATTGAAATATTCAATATATCATAATACCAAAGAAATTCGAGTACAAGTTAGAAATCGCGAAGATGAAAATAAAATTCAGTATTTTATTGAAAAGTTACAAACAGATGGTTTGTTAGTTGATAGAGCTTGGTCAGAAGTATTATACATAAAAAATAGTTGACATTTATTTAAATCAAATATAATATTTATATCATGATTTTTATATAAAGCGGAAGATATTATGAATATTACAGATGCATTACAACGAGATATTAAATTATCTATGATAGTACCCTGTACTGGATATGTTGAATTTGATATGAGTCCATTAACAAATAATCAAATTGAAATTTTATTTTTTTGGACAAAGTGGGTTGAGTATAATGATCAACTTATTTTAATTAATTATAATTCTGATATCGAAAAGTATTGTCAACTTGTATACGAAAATTCTAAATTTGTTTTAAAAATCAAAGAGTACGTTATTAGAAATAATTCTATGTCATTCCTAATAACCAACATTTCTGTTTTTACTGGTGATATTGTATTTGATGATATATCATCTTCACCAATCACGATTGAAGAAATAAATTTAGAAGAATCTTTTATTATAGGGAGATATAATAAAAATGGACAGTTGATTAATAGACCATTTTATTGTTTATCTTTAGAAAAAAATAATTTGACAAAAAAATAAAAATAAATTAAAATTTATTCGTAATTTAAAAATAACTTCTTTCAAAGGTACTTTATTATGAAAACATATACTATTTTGATACATAACTCTACTTCAGGTTCAACCAGAAAAGATACTGGTACACTTCAAGAATTGATCGAACATTTTAAATATACTTTGGAAGTTGGGAAGAGTTGGCAGCACGAAAAAGGTAATAAAAAAATTGATATGAGTCCAAAAAGTATCAAATCATTAGTTAAAAATTTGAATAACGCAAAACAAAATGCGGCAGCAAATGGCTATTCAAATATTTCTTATGAGTTAGGAGAATAACATGATCACAAAATTATTAGATTGGTTTTTCAATTTTTTAATTGAACAAGAAAAACAAAACATCAAAAGTCGAGAATACCGTGATCTAAAAAATACGATTAAAAGATTTGACAATATAAAATAATTATTTTATAATTTTGTCGTAATTTAACCAAAAGGAAAAATATTATGAACGATTTGGCATTAACAAACGATTATTTACAACGTGTTGCTCCTTCTATCTTTGCTCAAGATAAAAGAGAAGATAGAAGTAAACATTATAAATTCATCCCTACCATTAATATCATCGATGCTCTACGCAACGAAGGATTTTATCCAGTAAAGGCTAAACAATCTAA
>NZ_JAQTPQ010000032.1 GCF_028712645.1 Flavobacterium sp.
AACATCGAAACACTTGACAACGCCTATCTGACAGTTGTATATTTGCCCACGATTTAAAATTATGAGAATCAAAACTCATAACTCAAAACTCATAACTTATAACTTCTTCTAAATGAAATTATCACATTTTCAATTCAATTTACCAAAAGAGCTTCTTGCAGAATATCCATCTGAAAACAGGGATGAAGCGCGTTTAATGGTTATTGATCGCAAAAAGCAAACTATTGAGCACAAAACATTTAAAGATGTTATCGATTATTTTGATGAAGGCGATGTCCTGATTTTGAATAATACCAAAGTTTTTCCAGCACGTTTATACGGAAATAAAGAAAAAACAGGAGCAAGAATCGAGGTTTTTTTATTGAGAGAACTAAATGCAGAGCAACGTCTTTGGGATGTATTAGTTGATCCAGCTCGTAAAATACGTATTGGAAACAAATTATATTTTGGCGATGATGATTCATTAGTTGCCGAAGTTATCGATAATACAACTTCACGTGGTAGAACTCTTCGTTTTCTTTACGATGGTTCTTATGATGAATTTAGAAACAAATTGACAGAACTTGGAGAAACTCCAATTCCAAAATATATTAGCAGAGATGTAACTCCAGAAGATGCAGATCGTTATCAAACTATTTATGCCAAAGAAGAAGGAGCTGTTGCAGCACCAACTGCTGGATTGCATTTTTCAAAGCATTTGATGAAAAAATTAGAAATCAAAGGAATAAAATTTGCCGAGGTTACTCTTCATGTAGGTTTGGGAACTTTCAATCCTGTTGAGGTTGAGGATTTATCAAAACACAAAATGGATTCTGAGGAATTGAAAATTACGCAAGAAGCCTGCGATATTGTCAATGATGCAAAATTAAACAAGAAACGTATTTGTACTGTTGGAACTACTTCAATGCGTGCAGTTGAAAGTTCAGTTTCGTCACAACGAACACTGAATCCTTTTGATGGTTGGACAAATAAATTTGTTTTTCCGCCTCACGATTTTAGCGTAGCAACGTGTATGATTACTAATTTCCATACACCAAAATCTACTTTATTGATGATGGTTTCGGCATTTTGCGGACACGATTTAATGAAAAGAGCTTACGAAGAAGCGATAAAAGAACAATATAAATTTTACTCTTACGGTGATGCAATGTTAATCATCTAAAAAGTTTAAATTTATTAATTCACTAAATCTCGTCAGCAATGGCGAGATTTTTTTTGTTTAAATCCATTTTCTCAATAATGTTTATTGGAATGACAAAAAATAAGAGTTATTTAAAATAATCAAATAAATAAAGTAATTTATCAAATTTTATTCTAAATTTCGGAAGTTTTAGCAATAACATCGATTCAAAAGTTCCATATAATATACTTTCAAATGAAAAATCTAAAAAAATTCTTTCTTGTTATTCTATTATTAATAGTCATTCTTGCCATTGCTTTGGTTGGTTATGGTTTTTACCTGAAACCCACTTATGAAGGAGAGCAGAAACTTAAAAACATCAAACAGGAAACCACCGTTTATTTTGATGATTTTGGTGTTCCCCATATTTATGCCAATTCTCAAAAAGATGCTATGACAGCATTGGGTTATGTTCACGCTCAAGATCGTTTATGGCAAATGGAATTGATGCGACGTATTGCTCCAGGAAGACTTTCAGAAATGTTTGGTTCGAAATTAGTAAAGACCGATAAGTTTTTTGCAGGTTTGGGCATCGACGAAAACTCTGAAAAAGCAATTGCTAGATTAGACAAAAAATCGGAAGCGTATCAACTCGCTATGGCTTATGTTGACGGGGTGAATCAATATATGGAAGAAGGAAAAACACCTATCGAGTTCCAAATTTTAGGATTAAAAAAAGATAAATTTACGTTGAAAGATGTTTATAATATCTTTGGATATATGTCATTTAGTTTTGCAATGGCTCAAAAAAGTGATCCATTAATGACGGACATTAGAGGAAAATTGGGTGTAGATTATCTAAAAGATTTCGGCTTGGATGGTTCTTTGGGAACAACTCAAATAAAAAATTTCGACGGAAAAGCCATTGAATATACCGAAATTTCAAAATCAGTGGCTAGTTTGTTAGAGAATTCCCAAGTTCCAGCTTTTATAGGCAGTAACAGTTGGGTGATTGCTCCAAAGAAAACAAAGAACGGAAAAGTTATTTTTGCCAATGATCCACATATTGCTTTTTCACAACCTTGCACTTGGTATGAAGCTCACATTGTCGTTCCTGATTATGAAATTTATGGTTATTTTTTAGCTGGAACACCATTTCCTCTTTTAGGACATAACCACGATTACGCATATGGATTGACGATGTTCGAAAACGACGATGTCGATTTGTTTCAGGAAGAAGAAAACCCCAACAATAAAAACCAATATAAAACGGCTACTGGATTTCAAGATTATACAATTCGCAAAAAAACTATCAAAGTAAAAGATAGCTCGGACGTAGTTCTAGAAGTTCGAGAAACGCAACACGGTCCAGTAATGAACGATATTTTAGATGGAATAAAAGGAACAAAACCAGTTGCGATGTATTGGATTTACACTCAGCAAAAAAATGAAATGTTGGAAGCTGTTTATTCAATTTCACATTCCAAGAATCTGGATGATTTCAGGAAAGGAGTTTCCCTAATTGCTGCTCCAGGATTGAATGTAATGTACGGCGATGCCAAAGGGAATATTGCTTGGAACACTTCTGGAAAATTATATAAATTAGATAAATCAGTCAATTCAAATTTCATTTTAAACGGAGCAAATGGCATCGATGACAAGAAAGAATTTCTTGATTTTTCGAAAAATCCTCACGCTATAAACCCAAGTTGGAATTATGTGTATTCTTCAAATAATCAACCCGAAGCAGTTGACGGTTATTTATATCCAGGATATTATTTGCCGCAAGATCGCGCCAAAAGAATTTCAGGATTATTGGAGCCTAAAAATAATTGGACAAAAGGAGATGTGGAACAAATGCTAAATGACAATGTTTCAAATGCAGCAACAACTATTGTGGCTAATTTAATTTCGACTATAGCTGTAAATTCTCTTTCAAGTAACGAGAAACAAGCAATAGAAATTATAAAAAAATGGAGTGGTTCCAATAATTTAAAAGATTTGGCACCAACGATTTACAACAAATGGATTTATGATTATTTAAAAAACACTTTCCAAGACGAGTTGGGTGAAACTGATTTTAAAATGCTTCTGAATACTCACGTTGTCAAACAAATAATTGAAAATCAAAGCAAAAATGAAAGCTCAATTTGGTGGGATGATGTTAGCACGAAAGATAAAAAAGAAAGCAGAAATGAAATCCTCAATAAATCGTTTCACGAAGCCATTACTGCCCTTGAAAATCAATTAGGGAAAGACGTTAATTCTTGGACTTGGAACAAAGTGCATACACTAGAACATCAACATCCTTTGGGGAAAGTAGCCGTTTTGAGAGGGATTTTCAACGTTGGGACTTTTGAAGTTACAGGCTCAAACGAAGTGATTAGCAACCTTATGTTTGATTTTACCGATAGCGGGAAATACGATGTAAAAGCAGGTCCTTCGACTAGAAGAGTTATCGATTTTTCGGATGTAGAAAATAGCGAGAGCATTTTGCCAACAGGTCAATCAGGAAATCCGTTTAGCAAACATTACAACGATCAAGCTGAAATGTATGTAGCCGGCAAGTTCCGAAAAATGAAATTGAACAAAGAAGAGATTATCAAAACTTCTACAAAACTGGTCTTTAGTCCAAAATAAATATGTTGTTTATTTGTGATTTCTCCCTTTGGTCGAAACGACAATTTTTCAGTATTATTCTTCACGATGCACTTTCGTGAAATCAAAAGCAGGAATGCAAATTGACATATATTCACAAGGTTCCTCAAACGGATTCGAATATTGAACACGTGTATTTTTTTCGATTTTTATGGATTGTCCGGCTTCAAGAATAACAGTTTCTCCCTCGATTATAAACTGTTTTTTGCCTGAAATGATATAAGTGTATTCTTCAAATTCCGGTGTTTGAAAAGGTTCTTTCCAATGCGGTGGCGCAATCATGTGTGCTATAGAAATGGCAGGATTGTTTGTGGTTGTCATTCCGTGATGTTCTTCGATGAGTTTTCCATCAGTTGTGGGAACGACGAAAGGTGATTTTTGAATAAAGTATTTTTTCATTTTTTATTTTTTGAATATGAAGTAAACCGCTAAAATTAAAAACACAAAACCCACAAAATGATTCCATCTAAAGGTTTCGTTTTTGAAAAACAATAAAGAAAAGCCCACGAAAATCACTAAAGTAATTACTTCTTGAATTACTTTGAGTTGCACTAATGAAAATGGTCCGCCATTGCCTTCATAACCTATTCGGTTTGCGGGAACTTGAAAGCAATATTCAAATAATGCCAATCCCCAACTGATGAGAACAATAGTAATCAAACCAGCGTTTTCGAACCATTTGAGTTCTTTGAATTTCAAATGCCCATACCAAGCTAAAGTCATAAAAATATTCGATAATATAAGCAATCCAATCGTTGCGTATCCTTTCATATTATTTCCTCAATAGTTTGCTCAAAACCCCAAAAGCACCACGAATAAAAGTTGCACTCGTCAACACTTTTATCACTGATTTAGTAACCGCTCCTGTTGTATCACCAGATTGTTTATTTTCTTTTTCTGCTGCTTTTTCTTCTTTTTGTTTTGTAACTTCTTGCTCGACAACTGCGATTTTTTTATTAAGCATTTCATAAGCACTTTCACGATCTATAAGTTCTGAATATTTTCTTACCAATTTTGATTTGGTGTTGATTTCTTGAATTTCACTTTCGGTCAAAACATCCATTCTACTCATTGGTGCTCGAAGCATTGTTGCCGCTAACGGAGTTGGAATCCCTTTTTCGTTTAAGGCTGTTACTAATGCCTCTCCAATCCCAAGACTTGTCAAAACTTCATCGGTTTTATAATAGTCGGATGTTGGATAATTATCAGCCGTTTGTTTGATAGCTTGTCTATCATTGGCCGTGAAAGCTCTCAAAGCGTGTTGGATTTTTAATCCTAATTGAGCTAAAACTCCGCTCGGAACATCCATTGGATTTTGGGTTACAAAATAAACGCCTACACCTTTAGAACGAATCAGTTTTACAATTGTTTCTATTTGTTCCAACAATGTTTTGCTAGCTTCTTTGAAAATTAAATGCGCTTCGTCAATAAAAATAACTAATTCAGGTTGGTCAGCGTCTCCTTTTTCAGGCATTTGTTGGTATATTTCGGCTAATAAACTCAGCATAAAAGTCGAAAATAATTTAGGTTTATCCTGAATATCCGTTAAACGAATGATGTTTACGTAGCCTTTTCCGTTTTCGTCAAAGCGCATTAAATCATTGATATCAAAAGACATCTCCCCAAAAAATAAATCGGCTCCTTGTTGTTCGAGTTCAATTATTTTTCTAAGAATCGTCCCAGTTGTTGAGGTTGAAATCTTGCCATAATTTTCTTCAATTTCGGCTTTTCCTTCTTCGGTAATATAATTGATTACTTTTTTGATGTCTTTTAAATCCAAAAGAGGCATTTTGTTGTCATCACAATATTTAAAAATTACCGAAACTACTCCAGCTTGTGTGTCATTCAAATCTAAAATTCTCGAAAAAAGCACAGGGCCAAATTCCGAAACTGTTGCACGAAGCCGAACGCCACTTTGTTCTGATAAAGACATTAATTCAACAGGGAAACTTGATGTTTTGTAGGGAATATTGATTTTGGTGTGACGCTCGGTGATGAATGATTTTTCTTCACCTTCTTTGGCAATACCACTAAAGTCTCCCTTGATATCCATCATTAAAACTGGAATTCCAAATGAGGATAGTTGTTCTGAAAGTACTTGAATGGTTTTTGTTTTTCCTGTTCCGGTTGCTCCAGCAATCAATCCATGGCGGTTCAAGGTTTTTAATGGAACTTTTATAGGTGCATCAGCTAAAGCTTCTCCGTCAAGTATCGCACC
This sequence comes from Flavobacterium sp., assembly GCF_028712645.1. Taxonomy (GTDB): domain Bacteria; phylum Bacteroidota; class Bacteroidia; order Flavobacteriales; family Flavobacteriaceae; genus Flavobacterium. The sequence continues at coordinate 5,997 of NZ_JAQTPQ010000032.1, forward strand.
ACCAAGAATAATACTCTCTCCTTTTGAAAGATAACCGTTGGTAATGTGTTGAATGAATTCTTCTTTTCTACTCATAATAAATTGGGATTAAAATCAAATGCAATATATTAATTTTTATTTGTAAATAGTTAGATTATTTACTGTAAAATCAAGGCTTCATTTTATTAAAAAAAAACGATATAGTCTAAATTATTCATCAATTAAAATATAAGGATTTTTCAGGAATATATTTAAATAGAACCTTATTTTTATATAAACAATTATTTTTTTTAGAATATTTTCTGATATAATTGTAAATTATGAAACAATTTTTTTAATTGGGATAAAATTAACTGTAATAAAATTAAAAAAAGTTTTTTTATTACAACTAAAAATATAAATTTGCCCCTCAACAAGTTTATTATAACAAAAAAAATAAATTATTAAAACTATTAAAATTTAAGAAAATGGCAAACGTTAAAAAAGAAAGTGGTTCAGGTTTAGGAGGAATGATTTCATTAATCATTATTGTATTATGTATTTTTACAGGATGGTTAGTTTGGAATTTTATAATGGGTGATGGAGGAAATTTTGAAGGAGGAGTAAATACTGGCCACCCACTTCCAGGAAATTACTTGGCAATGGTATATAAAGGAGGTCCAATTGTACCTGTTTTGATGGGATTGCTTTTAATGGTAATTGTGTTTTCATTCGAACGTTTTGCTGTAATTTCTAAAGCAGCTGGTAAAGGAAATCTTGATGTATTTATGAAAAATGTACAAGCAAGTGTAACTAAAGGGGATATTGATGGTGCAATTGTTGCTTGTGACAAACAACAAGGTTCTGTTGCAAATGCAATTAGATCGGCTTTATTAAAATACCAAGATGTAAAAAAAGAAGGATTGGATAGCGAAACTGCTGCTGAAACTATTCATAAAGAAATTGAAGAAGCTACTTCACTTGAAATGCCAATGTTAGAAAAACATATGACTATTCTTTCTACATTAGTTTCTTTAGGAACTCTTGCTGGATTATTAGGAACAGTAACAGGGATGATTAAAGCGTTTGGTGCATTAGCAAGTTCAGGAACTCCTGATCAAGCGATGTTAGCAAATGGTATTTCTGAAGCACTTATCAATACTGCAACAGGTATTTCTACTTCTGCATTAGCAATTATTGTTTACAACTTATTTACTTCTAAAATTGATACTTTAACTTATTCAATCGATGAGGCAGGTAACACAATCGTGAATACTTACAGACACTACAGAGGTACACAAAAATAATTACTAATATTTATAAGAAATCAGCGTTATAGTAAGTATAACGCTGATGACTATAAATTAAAATATATAATTAATGGCTGTAAAAATGTCCAAAAAAGCGGCGTCTATTGATATGACGGCTATGTGTGATGTAGCATTTCTTTTGCTTACATTCTTTATTTTGACCGCGACTGCCAAAATACCCGAAGCTTTACCTGTAGATACTCCTGCATCGACTAATGAAAACAAATTGCCAGAAAATGATTTGGCTACTTTGACCATTGGTAAAGGCAAAGTGTTTTTTGACTTGAAAGGGAGAGAGATTCGTAAGAGAACTCTAGAATTAATGGGTCAAAAATACAACGTTTCTTTCTCGGAAGCGGATAAAGATAATTTTGCTATAATGGAAGGTTTTGGTGTTCCAATTCAAAGTTTGAAGCAAATTATTGATATGAAGTCTTCTGATAGAACTAAAGCTGATCAACCTGGAATTCCAAAAGATTCGCTTGATAATCAATTAGCAGATTGGGTTCGAAATGCACGTATTGCCAATATTGAAATTGATGATAAAGAATTGCAAATAGCCATTAAAGGTGATGCAAAGGAAGAATATCCAGCAATTAAACAAGTTATGGATATGTTGCAAGATCAAAAAGTTAATAGCTTTAGTCTGATTACGGGTTTGAGAGCAAAAAACAAATAATTAAAAAATACACACTAAAATGGCTGAATTAAATACAGGCGACGGTGGAGGCGGAAAAGACAAAAAGGTAAGAAGTAAAAAACAAAATTCCAAAGTAGATTTAACTGCTATGGTTGATTTAGCTTTCTTATTGATTACTTTCTTTATGCTTACCACAACCTTGTCTAAACCACATGCAATGGATTTGGCGTTACCAAACAAAGATGATAAAGCACCACCAGTATTAACAGATGAAAATCGTACAATGACCATATTATTGGGAGATAATGATAAATTGGTTCGGTATGTAGGTTTGTTGGCTACTCCTGTTGCAGGAGGAGCTCCAAAAGATTTTACTTATGGTAAAGAAGGGATTCGTAAAGAATTGTTGTTAAGGGAAAAAGCGGTTTTGGCCTATTCAACAGCAAAAGGTAAACCGAAGAACGGAATGATTGTAATTATCAAACCAAGTAAGAAATCAAATTATCGCAACTTGGTTGATATACTAGATGAAATGGCAATTGCAGATGTGCCTAGTTATGCCATCGTAAATGATTTTACACCTGAGGAACAAAAATTGTTAGAAGGAAAAAAAGAGTAATTTGATTTCCCAATAACCTAATAATTAAGAAATATGAAATTAGATATATTAAATAACCAATGGCTTGAAATTGTTTTCGAAGGGCGCAACAAAAAGTATGGTGCTTATGATTTAAGAAAAGCAGTTACCAAGAATACGCTTAGAGCGTTTTTAATTGGTGCATTTGTTTTCGCATTTGCTGTAAGCATCCCAAAAATCTTGAGTTTTCTTCCAGATTCATCGGATAATGATGAAGCATTGAACGTAAAAATAACGACTGTTAAGTTACCTCCAAAAGAGAAACCGAAAGAAAACCTTCCACCACCACCACCTCCTCCTCCAAAGCAGGATCAAGTAAAATTTGTTAAACCTGTGGTTGCAAAAGCTGAGGACGTGGTAGAGGAGATTGTTGTAATCAAAGAAATTAAAGAAAAGAAAATTGGTGCAGAAACTATAAAAGGAGATCCAGATGCAGTTTTGACAGTTGAGCCTGTAGGAACTGGTGTTGCTGCTGTTGTAGAAGAAGATAATACTGTTTACAATCAGGCGGGTATTGAAGTGAAACCAGATTTTCCTGGAGGAATGGAAAAATTTTATAAATTCATATCCAATAATTACCGTACTCCAGAAGAGGAAGGTCTTAAAGGGAAAGTATATGTGACTTTTGTGGTTGAAAAAGATGGTTCATTGACAGATATTAAAGTGCTTAGAGATATTGGTTATGGAACTGGAAAAGAAGCTATTAGGGTTTTAAAAGCAACTCCAAAGTGGAATCCTGGAGAGCAAAATGGTAAAAAAGTTAGATGTACATTTAGTTTGCCAATCAGCATTCAATCTGCAGAATAATGTTAAAAAAAATAGTATATAATTTTAAGAAGAAATCGCCCAAAGAGCGATTTCTTCTCATTATAGGAATTCTGTTTTTTTTCGTATATTTGTTTATGGGTCTTATTGTTATTTTTTGGAATATAATTTTCCCTAAAAACTTTCCAATAGCAATGGCGTCATCATATAGAATGGCCTTTGGAGTAATTCTTATCGTTTATTCGTTCCTAAGATTTTATAGATTTTTAAAAGCAAATGAGGATTAGTTATGTTTAAAATTAATAAAGTTTTTATTCTTTTTTTTATTGGTTTCTTATTTGTGATGTGCAACCAAAAAGACAAGAAAGATGTAAATAAAGAATCCATATTAAAAGGTTCTGCTACTATTTTGGTTGATGAAACTTTAGCTCCCATAATGGAAGATCAAGTGGCAGTTTTTGAGAGTAAATATGATGCAAAAATAAAAATAGTTTCAAAATCTGAATCAGAAATAATTAATTCATTGTTTGCTGAGAAGTCTGGAATTGCTGTTTTGACAAGAAATTTGACTCCTGAGGAAAATAAAATCTTCAGCCAAAAAAAAATCACTCCAAAAATCACTAAATTTGCCACAGATGCTGTTGTTTTTATTTCAAATAAAAGCAATAAAGATACTTTAATAGAGTTAAAGGGCGTTATAGAATTTATGCAAGGAAAACCTAGTGCCAAAATAAAAGGCATAGTCTTTGACAATCCAAATTCAAGTACGGTTCGATATATGAATACATTGGCTGGAATAAAATCAATTCCAGAACATGGGGTTTTTTCATTTAAAACAAATAATGAAGTAATTAAATTTGTTGTGCAAAATGAAGGAATGATTGGTGTTGTAGGGTTAAATTGGTTGTCTCAACCAATGCCTGATATGCAGGATTTTGTTGATGGAGTAAATGTTTTAAGCGTTAAAGATCTAACAAGTTCTAATTATTATGATCCAAGTCAAAACAACATTGCAGAAGGTAAATATCCTTTGGCACGTGATTTGTATATTATCAATGGTCAAGGTTATTCAGGATTAGGAATGGGTTTTGCTTCCTTTGTAGCTGGAGATATTGGACAAAGAATAATCTTGAAATCCGGATTATTACCCACAAAAATTCCTGGCAGAAAAATAAATGTTAGAACAGAAATTAATAATGATGAAAAATAAATTTAAAATAGTTAAGATGAATAAATTTAAAATTTTTAGCCTTGTTTTGTTAATCTCGTCATTCGTAAGTAATGCACAAGATTTAAATCAAGCACTAAAAGCAATAGATGCAGAACAATTTGAGAGCGCAAAATCAATTTTAAAATCTATTGTACAAACAAAACCAGATGACGGTAAAGCGATGTTTCTTTTGGGAAATATTTATCTAACACAAAGTAATAAAGACTCTGCCAATATCTATTTTCAAAAGGGAATTTTGGCTAAAGAGAGTGGTAATTTTAATTACATAGGTCTTGGTCAGATTTTCTTAGATAAAGGTGATGCAGTAAATGCTCAAGCTAATTTTGACTTGGCTACCAAAAAATTAAGAAAAAAAGATGTTGAGGAATATATTTATATTGGTCGAGCCTATATGAATATTGATAAACCAGATTATCAAAAAGCCCTTTCGGTTTTAAATAAAGCAAATTTGGTTAATCCTATGGATGCTCAAGTACAATTAGCACTTGGGGATGCTTATTATGGAGATAAAAATCAAAATGATGCTTATGCAGCTTATCGAAATGCTTTCCAAGCAGATAATACTTTAATCAGAGCAAAAATGCAATTAGGAGTTTTGTTAAAAGGAGCAAAATCTTATGATGAAGCCTTGAAAGCATATAAAGAAGTAATTGCATTAAGTCCTAACTATGGTCCTGTTTATAGGGAATTAGCTGAAACTTATTATAAATGGGGAAGAAACAAGCCTTCTAAATCTGCTGAATATATGAAAACAGCAATTGGATATTATGAAAAATATCTTAGTCTTACAGATTATTCTTTAAATTCTAGAATGCGTCACGCTGACTTTCTTATTCTTGTAAAAGATTACACTGCACTTGAGGATGAAGCTAAAAAAATGGCAGAATTGGATAAAGTTAATCCTAGAATCTTCCGTTATTTAGGATATTCAGCTTATGAAAATGGTAATATAGATGTTGCTATTAAATCATTAGAAAGTTATACTTCAAATCCTTCAAATAAAATAATTGCTAAAGATTATTTATATTTAGGTTTAGCTAAAATTAAAAAAGGAACTAGTGCTGATGGTTTATCAATTGATCCTAGTGCTTTCAATTTAGGGTTGACAGATATTAAAAAATCAATTGAGATGGAGCCTTTGGCGGTAGAAGATTTAAACGAAATTGGTGTAAAATTGTTTAGCAAAAAATTATATACTGAAGCGGCTACTATTTTTGAATTAGGAACAACAAATACAGAATCTAAAAGTTATCTAGATGATAATGTTTATTATGGATTGTCTGTTTATTATGGCAATATTCAAAAAGACGTGATTCCAAATCTTGTCGAATTACAAAAAGCAGATACCGCTTTTGGAAATGTATTAACTGCTTCTCCATCTTATCTTGATGCTTATATTTATAGAGCTAGAATAAATAGATCTCTTGGGAATGATGAGATGATGGTAAAATATTATGAAGAGTATGTTGCTAAAGTAACTGAAAAAGGTGCTGAAGAGATGGCTAAACCAGCAATAATTACTAAATTAATAGAGTGTTATAACAACACTGCGGCAAGTTATGCCAATACAGATAAAGCAAAAGCTATCGAATATTTTAATAAAACACTTGCGCTTGATGCTACTAATGATTATGCTAACAGATCACTTGAATTGTTAAAAAAATAGTCAAGAGTTTTTCTATAAAAAAACCGATAGTTTCAAATAAGCTATCGGTTTTTTTATGTAGTTGCTTTAAACTTAAATCTCAAATCCTAAATTCCAAATTCACTATCTTTGCCTTTCAAAATATAGAAATGTTATCAAAAGAAATACAGTTAGAAGTTAATAAAGGTGCAATGCTTCCTTTAATGGAAGAATTTTATACAATACAAGGCGAAGGATTTCATACAGGTACAGCTGCCTATTTTATACGAATTGGTGGTTGCGATGTGGGTTGTCATTGGTGTGATGTAAAGGAAAGTTGGAATGCCGAATTGCATCCGCCTACAAGTATTAACTTGATTGTTGCCAATGCCAAAAAATATGCAGACACAGTTGTAGTAACAGGAGGAGAACCATTAACTTGGGATATGACTTTGCTTACACAAAAACTAAAAGAGCAAAACCTGAGAGTCCATATTGAAACTTCAGGAGCATATAAACTGACAGGAGAATGGGATTGGATTTGTCTTTCTCCAAAGAAAAACAAATTGCCCACACAAACTGTTTATGACAAAGCTCACGAACTGAAAGTCATTATTTACAACAAACACGATTTTATTTTTGCCGAAGAACAAGCTGAAAAAGTAAATAATAATGCTATATTATTCCTTCAACCCGAATGGAGTAAAAAGGAAGAAATGACACCACTAATTGTAGATTATGTAATGAATAATCCAAAATGGCGCGTATCATTACAAACACATAAATACTTGAATATTCCATAAACTTATTCTTATATTCGTATAATAAACTAAAAACAAAAACAAAATGAAAAAAGTATTCCTATCTATTGCATTCGTGTTAATTGCCCAAATTAGTATGGCTCAAGATGCCAATTTTAAGGCAGAGGTGTTAAAATTGATTTCCATTAGTGGGGCAGATGGAGCAATGAAAGTTGTAAAGCCTCAAATTTTGAATATGATTCCAGAGAATAATAAAGAAAATTTTTCAAAAGAATTTGATGCCTCTTTGCCAAGTATGTATGATAAAATTGCTAAAATCTATATGGAAATTTATACACCTGAAGATATAAAAGGAATGATTGCATTTTATGAAAGTCCTATTGGAAAAAAAATGAGTGAAAATGCCGGAGTACTGAGTCAAAAGTCTATTGAAGCAGGTCAAGAATGGGGACAGGAATTGCAAGAAATTATGGCAAAATACAAAGAGGATGTTCCAGCACAAAACACGTATGAGGTAACAAAACCGAAACAGTAAGTTACTCTTTTATTCTCAATTGTATATCCAATAATTCCTTTATGAAGAAAACTATATTTCTAGTAATTGCTTTTTTTTCAATTCAAATAGTCTTGGCTCAAACCACAACAAACGATGCGAATAATAATGTTTATAATACAGCAGGAATTGAAGTAAAACCTGAGTTTCCAGGAGGAATAGGAGAGTTTTATAAATTCATTGCTTCTAATTATAATACACCAGCATCAAAAGAATTTTTGGGTGGAAAAGTTTATGTTACATTCATTATCGAAAAAGATGGTCAGGTATCCGATATTCAAGTTTTAAGAGATGTAGGGTTTGATTCAGGAAAAGAAGCAATTAGAGTTTTGGAATTATGTCCAAAATGGATTCCAGGTCAGCAAAATGGGCAAAATGTGAGATGTACTTTTAGTTTGCCAATATCTTTGCAAGCCTATGTTTTCGATATAAAAGAAGTAGATGTTGCGCCAAATTATCTAGGTGGATTTGAAGGAGTCTCAAAACTTATTTTAGAAAATTTCAATGCACCAACTTCAAAAGAATTTAAAGGAGGAAAAGTCCTGATAAGTTTTACTGTGGAGGTTGATGGTAATCTTTCAGATATTCAAATTTATAAAGATCTCGGATTTGGAACAGGAGAAGAAGCGGTTAGGGTTTTAAAAACCATCAAAAATTGGATTCCAGCTCAAAAAAATGGAAAAAAAGTAAGATGTTCTTTTGGAATTCCAATAACTTTGAATAGCAATTAGACAAATTATTTCTTTTAATATTAGGTTTTATGAAATCACAATTCCATCTCGATCCAGAAATCACTTTCTTAAATCACGGTTCTTTCGGTGCTTGCCCAAAACCAATTTTTGAAGAATATCAGCGTTTGCAATTAGAGTTGGAAACAGAACCTGTTTATTTCATACAAAAAAAATCAGCAGTTTATTTAAAAATTGCTAAAGAAAGATTAGCAAAATATATTGGCTGTAGTGCTAAAGATTTCTTTTTTACGCCAAACCCAACCTTTGCTATTAACACCATTATGCGAAGTTTAGATTTGAAAGAAGGAGATGAAATTTTAACTACCAATCACGAATATGGTGCAATGGACAGAACGTGGAATTTCTATTGCAAAAATTCAGGTGCAAAATACATTCGTCAAAATATATCACTTCCTGTAATTTCAAAAGAACAAATCCTAGAAGAATTCTGGAGCGGATACTCTTCAAAAACCAAAATTATTTTCCTAAACCAAATTTCAAGCTGCACAGCATTGATTTTTCCTGTAAAAGAAATTTGTGATAAGGCTCGTGAATTGGGATTGATTACTATTATTGATGGTGCTCACGTTCCAGGTCAAATTGATTTGAATCTCACGGATTTGAATCCAGATTTTTATACAGGAACGCTTCATAAATGGATGTTAGCACCAAAGGGAAGTTCTTTTCTTTATGTAAAAAAGAGTTTTCAGGAAATGCTCGATCCTCTTATTGTGGGTTGGGGTTATGAAAGTGTTGCTCCAAGCGAAAGTCAATTCTTAGATTATCAGGAATTTCAAGGAACAAGAGAGATTTCAGCATTTTTATGCACACCAAAAGTGATTGATTTTCTTGAAGAAAACAATTGGAAAGCCAAAGCGAAAGAGTGTCGTAAATTAGTTTTTGATAATTATCAACGCTTTTGCGATTTATTGAATACTCAACCCATTTGTCCAATTACTGAAGATTTTTTAGGTCAAATGGCAAGTATTCCAATTAAAACTTCAAATCCTGTTGAACTGAAAGAACTTCTTTTTAATAAATTTAAAATTGAAATCCCGGTAATGCCTTTAAGCGGAAATTATTTTTTGAGATATTCAATAAACGTTTATAATACGCAGGAAGATTTAGATGTTTTGTATCAGGCTTTACAGGATATTATAAAAACTACTGATTTCTTAGAAGTAAAATAAATAAGATTACCAGCCATTTCTTTTCTTTAATTCAGTGATGTGTGCCAAATGATGGTTTCCGTGCCAAGCATAAGTCCCGATGATTTCTTCTATTTTGAATTCTTTTGAATGTTCAGGATGAATAAAGGATTTTTTCAAATCATTTTCAGACAAACTCTTCATTAGATAGGCTAATCGAAAATGCAATCCTTCAAGTAATGCTATTGTTGGTTCGATAGGCATTGTTACATTGTCAAATAATTCTCCCCAAAGATCCTCGTGATAGTATTTTATAGTAGGAGTTTCTTCTGTTAAAGTCCATTTTATTCTAACAAAGCAATTTATATGACTATCCGCACAATGGTGAATTACTTGGCGAATAGTCCATCCGCCTAGTCGATACGGAGTGTCTAATTGTTCGTTAGTTAATTGAGAAACTTCACTTTTTAGTCTTTCAGGAAAAGATGCAATTTCTTCAATTTTTTCCAAAAGGTATTCGTTTGAATATAAATCTGGAGCAACAAATTTACCAATAGGATATTGTAATTTTTCTAATTCTAATTTTTCCATAATTGTTGTAAAATACTATTTGTACTTATTTTTATATTGAAAGCTTCGCCAAATAATCAAAATGCTCACCTTCGAGAATTAATTCACATTGTAAACCATTGGCGAAAGCCGCATTTTGTAAAGTGTTATAATCGAGATAAAGCCAAGGAAATGTTTCCTCGGTTTCTTTTTTATAGGATACCGTGAAAGTCAATTCGCCATAGTAGCTGTCTCCAGGAATCCATTTCCCGCCGTCTTCATCATCATCAAACATATAAATTATATCCGAGGAATCTATAAGAATTTGCCCGTTTTGGTTGAGAAGGCTTTTTAGTTTTTGCAAAAACAGGGGAGTTTCTTTTAATGTTCCAAAAATTCCCGTACCATTCATCAATACTAAAATGGTGTCGAATTTTTCATTTTCCAATGTCATTATGTTTTGAACTTTGGCATTTTCCAAACCACGAAGTTTGCAAGCTTGAATAGCATTTCGTGAAATGTCTATAGAAGTTACTTCAAGATTTCTATCGTTTTGCAAAGTTAAGCTGTGACTTCCCGCTCCACATCCCACATCGAGAACTTTTCCTTTAGACAATTGCAATGCTTTTTGTTCCAATTTTGGCATTTCTTCATAAGAACGAAAAAGGTAAGCAACGCTCATTTCGTCTGCTTCAGAAATAGAAGTTTCGGTAATTAAATCCTCAGGGGAATTATTAGTTTGAAAATCGAGTATGGCTTTTCCGAAAAGGTCTTTCATAAAATTTTAGTTTCAGGTTTGAAGTTCCAAGTTTAAAATGTTCTAATTTTGCAGGATAACTTGACCCGAACTTTTGTGAACGGGCGTAGCATCTGAAATTTGAAACAAATACTAAGCAATCTTCCTAGAGAAGCCAAAGATAAGCATATCGAAAGCAAAAAGTATTTTGATAAGCTAAAAAAAAAGACGCCTAAAAATTTGGATTACATTATGCAGGATTTGCACGATGCCGAATTCAAAAAAACAAATTGTTTAAACTGTGCTAATTGTTGTAAAACGACTGGACCGTTATTTACTTTGGCTGATATAGAGCGAATTTCGAAACATTTGCGACAAAAACCACAACAATTTATCGACCAATATTTGCGTATCGACGAAGATAAAGATTATGTACTACAAAGTGTTCCTTGTTCTTTTCTCGACAGTGATAATACGTGTTTTATTTATGATGCTCGTCCAAAAGCGTGTCGTGAATTTCCACATACCGACAGAAAGAAGTTTCAGCAAATTTCGGATTTAACTTTGCAAAACGTAGCGATTTGTCCTGCTGCTTTTAATATTATTGAAGAAATGAAAAAGAAAATGCCTTTATAATTATACATTGACAATGACATATCCAGTTTCGACTCCCTCTCCTTCAATGTCATTAAGTTAAGGGATTTTTGATTGAAGATTAACGATTGCTGATTTCAGATTTTTGTGTTAGTAAATAAAAATCCTTCGATTTTACGTGTCTCGCACATCAGAAATCAAAAATCGTTAATCAGAAATCTGCAATCAAATTTATCATTTTATCCTTAACTTAATGACATTGCCCTCTCCTTTGGAGAGGGTTGGGGTGAGGATTTTAGTAAATCAAATACTTTTTCCTAATTTTCTTAAAGTCATTCAATCCATTTACCCAACTTTTTCTAATTTCTTCCTCCGAAATTCCAGCTTCGATTTGTTGTTGCAGTTGTTGAGTCCCTGCAAGTTTTGTGAAAAATGGATTAAAGAATTTGCTTTTATCCGAAGTTTCGTTATATGCTTTTATAAGCCATTTTAATTCCAATTGATTTACTTTGGCTACAGCCGATAAATCTTCACCATAACAAATTTCGTCTTTGTACATTGGTTCTTTTGCACCAAAATTGGGTTCAGGAACAAAGCTAAATTTATTTTGCATTAGAAAAGGCGACCCAAAAATTTGAAATTGTTTTTTGGTACCACGACCCACACTCACGTTAGTTCCTTCAAAAAGGCACAAACTGCCGTAAAGATTTATGGCTTGGTCATTGGGTAAATTTGGAGATGGTTTTATGGGTAAACTATAATTCATCTTACGGGTGTAATTTGTGCAAGGAATGATTATAAGTTGACACTTCACACCATTTTTCAGCCATTTTTCACCATTTATCATTTGGCCATATTCGCCAATAGTCAATCCGTATAATACCGGAACAGGATGCATTCCTACGAAACTAGTGAATTCCTTTTCCAGAATTGGACCATCAACAATGTTTCCGTTAGGATTTGGTCTGTCCAAAACTATAAGAGTAATATTATTGTCTGCACAAGCTTCCATTACATAATGTAGTGTGGATATGTAGGTGTAAAATCGTAATCCTACGTCTTGCAAATCAAAAACTACAATGTCAATTCCTGCTAATTGTTCTGGTTTTGGTTTTCGGTTGTCTCCATAAAGTGAAATAATGGACAAGCCAGTTTTAGCATCCTTGCCGTCAATAACGTGTTCTCCAGCATCAGCATTGCCTCGAAATCCGTGTTCTGGAGCGAAAATGGTTTGGATTTTAATGTTTTTCGAAAGTAAGAAATCGACCAAATGAATTTTGTTGGATAGAATTCCAGTTTGATTTGTTACAACCCCAATTTTTTTATTCTTTAATAGAGGAAGATATCTATTGTAGTTGTCAGCACCAGTCTTGATTATTGTGTCAGAAATGAATTTTATTTTTTTTAAATCTTCATTTTTTATTTTTATTCCTTCTATTTCATTAGCATAACAAGCAGTTGAAAAAACTATCAAAAACAAGAATAAAAACGTATTTTTGACCCGAGCGAAAGTAAACAAACGAAGTAAAACAGAATTAGATATCATATAAATTGAATTTAGAATATTTTATAGCTAAAAGACTTATTGCTGCTAAAGATTATAAAAGTAGTATTTCTTCGCCAATTATAAAAATTGCGATTTCGGCTATTGCCATCGGAATGATTATGATGATTATTTCGGTTGCCACAGGAATTGGATTGCAACGGAAAATTCGAGATAAGGTTTCTGCCTTTAATGGTCATATCATTATTTCGAACTATGATAATAATCAATCCGAAGTAACGCTAGTTCCTGTTTCCAAGAAACAAGACTTTTATCCTAAATTTACTTCGGTTACAGAAGTGAGTCATATCCAAGCCATTGCTAGTAAAGCTGGAATTATTAGAACTGCAACTGCTTTCGAAGGAATAATTTTTAAAGGAGTAGGGAGTGATTATCAATGGAACAACATCAAAGAATATATTGTTTCAGGTAAATTACCCAATTTTTCAAAAAAATTGAATCAGGATGTTTTGATTTCCCAATTTCTAGCGGATAGACTAAATCTCAAAGTGGGCGATTCGTTCAATACTTTTTTCATCAAAGAGAGCCAGAATAAGTTGCCAAACATTCGAAGATTCAAAATAACAGGAATTTTCAATTCTGGATTTCAAGAATTCGATGCTACATATATAGTAGGAGATATTCGTCATATTCAGCGCATCAATAAATGGACTCCAGATCAAGTAGGAGCCTTTGAGGTTTTTATAAATGATTTTACTAATATTAAAAACATCGGCAATAAAGTTTATCAACAAACGTCTTCAACACTTGATACTAAAACCATAATCGAAAAATATAGTTACATATTTGAGTGGCTAAAACTATTCGATTTTAATATTATCATCATATTAGTTATAATGATTTTAGTAGCTACTATTAATATGGTAGTCGCATTGTTAGTTCTTATACTCGAACGCACTCAAATGATCGGAATTCTAAAGGCATTAGGGGCTAATAATTGGTCAGTAAGGAAAATATTTTTATACAATGCATTTTATCTTATTGTTAGAGGATTGTTCTGGGGGAATTTAATAGGCATTTCACTATTATTGATTCAGCAGTATTTCGGCATAATCAAACTCAATCCAGAAAATTATTACGTCAACCAAGCACCGGTTTACCTTAATTTAGGTTATATATTACTGCTAAATCTACTCACAGTTACCGTTTGTTTCTTGGTTTTATTAATACCATCCTATATAATCACTAAAATCTCACCAGTAAAAGCCATCCGTTTCGATTAGTTTTATAAAGGAATGAAATTTTTCTAGGAGCTATCTCCCGCTATCCGCTACAATCTTTTGTGCCGAACCCCGGCACAAAAGGATTTCCACTACTATCGGGGCTATGTCATTTGGTTTTCATAAAGAATATATAGTACAGAAGTAT
>NZ_JAQTPQ010000266.1 GCF_028712645.1 Flavobacterium sp.
ATTCTTCGAACTAACGCCGGCAAGCCGGCCTGTATCCGTTAGTCTAATTAAAGCTAGTTAATTATGAACATAAATATATCCGAAATAATTCAATATTTCTTTATGTATTTTACAATTACTGCTATACTTTCCTATATAATTTTAGCCATAATTTCGGTATTTGAAAATGGTCATTATATAAAAAAAAATAGCTTTGTAAATTACAATGACATCCTATCCTCTTCAATTTCGCCATCGATATCAATTATTGCTCCTGCCTATAATGAAACTTTAAACATTGTTGAAAATGTTCGTTCATTATTATCAAATTATTATGCAAATTATGACGTAATAATTGTAAATGATGGTAGCAAAGATGATAGCTTAGAAAAACTGATTAAAGCCTATGATTTAGTAAAAGTTGATTATATAATAAACAATCAAATTCCAACTAAACCTCTAAGGGAAGGAGTGTTTAAATCTACCAATCCAGCTTTTGAAAAACTAATTGTTGTTGATAAAGAAAATGGTGGAAAAGCCGATGCATTGAATACTGGTTTAAATATTAGTCCTAACAAATATGTTGCTTGCATAGATGTAGACTGTTTATTAGTTGAAGATGCTCTTCTAAAAATGATTAAACCCTTTTTAGAAACAACTGACTCAAAAGTAATTGCTGCAGGTGGAGTTATTCAAATTGCCAATTCCTGTACAATAAAAGACGGTAAATTACTCGATATTAATTTACCAACAAATTTGTTAGTTAGAGGTCAGATTTTAGAGTACTTAAGGTCATTTTTAATGGGACGAATGGCTTGGAGCAAGCTAAATGGTTTATTAGTAATTTCTGGTGCTTTTGGTTTATTTGACAAAAAAATTGCAATTGAAATTGGTGGTTATGATACTAAAACTGTGGGTGAAGATATGGAAATCATCGTGAGAATGAGAAGACATATGGAAGAACAAAAAATAAAATATAAAGTAGCTTATATCCCAGATCCTCTTTGCTGGACTGAAGCTCCCGATAATTATAAAACATTCATTTCACAAAGAAATCGCTGGACTCGTGGAACTATTGAAACATTAAAAAAGCATAAAAAAATTGGATTTAACCCTAAATATAGATCATTAGGAATGATAAGTTATCCCTATTGGTTAATATATGAAAGATTAGCTCCTATTATAGAGGTAACTGGAATTGTATATTTCCTATATCTCATTATAACAAAAGCTGTGCAATGGGATTATGCATTGGCGTTTTTAGTTGTAGCCTATTTATTTACTGTATTGTTTTCAATAATTACAATTATAACTGAAGAACTTACCAGTCATCAATACAAGAAAAAAGGAGTTGGTTTTCACTTAATTACTACTGCATTTTTAGAACCTATAATTAATCACCCCTTCATATTATATGCTGCTATCAAAGGAAACTTTGACTACTATTTTAATAAAGAAATAAAATGGGGAGTAATGGTACGAAAAGGGTTGAATAAATCTCAAAGTTAAACTCAAAAAAAATAAAAAAAAATTCAAATCAAATAAGATTTGAATAAATTTAATTAAAAAAAACTCTCTTAAAAAAAAATAGTACGATGGAAAATAAAAATAAGTCAATAATTTTGTTCTTATATCTTTGGTTATGTATTGGATTTCCTTTGGGTTTGTGGGTCTTATTAGCAGGTCCTTCAAAATGGCTGGCCGAGTATTCGCATTCAACAAATATGGAAATATCCAAAGAAAATATTTTAGGAAAAGTAATCATCATAGTTTATATAATAGTTGCTTTTCTACTGGCATTTTTCTTCCATAGATTCATAAAAAAATCAGAAAATAAAACCATAAAATGGTTTCTCCCTGGAATATTAACGTTAATTCTGCTCGCTTCGGTCTATGTATTTAGTTTTAATCCAAAATTGCTTATAAATTATTCTGGAGAGATTTCGACAAAAAACATAAAAAATCAGGAAGATAAATATAATCAGTTAGAATTTGTTTATGGAGCATATCCAAACGAAGAAATGATAAAATCGCTTAAGGAACAAGGATTTGATGGTATAATTTCATTGCTGCACGAAATGGTGATTCCAGCAGAACCCGCCTTGATGAAAGACGAAAGTGCACTTGCTAAAAAATATGGTATCAAGTTAATTAATTTGCCTATGATGCCATGGGTTTCTGAAAATGAGAAAACACTACAAGCTGCAAAAAAATTTATTGAAACACAGAAAGGACTTTATTATGTGCACTGCTATCTTGGTCGTGACAGGGTAAATATATTTAAATCTGTTGCCAAAAAATTTGGGGTCAAAACTAAAAAAGAAGATCCTTCAAACATTCGCAAAATTGAAGAACTACCTACTTGGACTAGAGGAAATTATTTCAAATTAGAAAAAGATGTTTATTTAACACCCTATCCAACTGATGATGAATATATGATGTTTATTCTCAACGGACATTTTAAAACTGTAATTTCTCTGCTTGACAATAACGTAAAAGATAACCAGATATGGATTGCCAAAGAAAAAAAGCTCCTAACAGATTATTCAATGAATTATATTCATTATCCGCTTGCTCCAACTTTTAATCAAAAGGATTTGGAGGAGCTAAAAAAATTAATTAATTCAAAAGAAAAACCAATACTTTTACATGGATTCTTGACAAATGATGATATTTCAAAATTTATTATCAATCACTACTAAAAAAGCAGATTGAAATTGTAAATTATTACTTGACTAAAAAATATATCGAATATAATGATTTCAAAAACAGTTATAAAACTCAGTATCATATTGACATTTTTATGTTTCTTCCTGTCATTTGGTCAAGAAAAAAAGTTCGCTGGTAATCCCGATACAGCCTTTGAAAATGCTCGTAATTTAGCATTTAATCAACAACGAAAACAAGCACAAGATACTTTAGTCCTTGTCCTTACCAAATATCCAGATTATCATGATATTCGTGAATTTTTGGCAACTACTTATTCTTGGGACGGTGAATATAAAAAAGCTCGAAAAGAATTTGATTACATTCTCGAAAAAGATGCAAATCGGAAAAGTACTTGGATAGCAGCCATAAAAAACGAATTATGGGCAAACGCACCTTATGCCGCTTTAGAAATGACAACAGAGTCACTAAAAAAATTTCCTGAAGAGGCTGAAATCTTATATTTGAAAGCTAACGCACAGGAAAAAACAGAAAATTCTATTGAAGCCTACAATACTATACAAACAGTTTTGGACAAAAATCCAGAAGACCAGAAAGCTATTGAGTATAAAAAAAGCCTAAACGAAAGGCTAAGAAAAAACTCAATTCAATTTAAATCCTCAATTGATTTATATTCAGAAAAATTTAGTCCAATGTTTTATAATTCAATTACTTATAGTAGAAAAACAAAATATGGTAGTATTCTTGGAAGAGTAAATTTTGACAGAAGATTCAATCAAAACGGAACTCAGTATGAAGTAGATTTGTACCCAAAAATTTCAAAAGGGTTTTATGCCTATCTTAATTTTGGTCTATCCAATTCATTTTTATTCCCAGATATTCGATATGGTGTTGAATTATACAAATCTCTACCTAATAGTTTTGAAGCTTCTCTTGGATTTAGAGGGTTAGAATATAATACTACCACTATAATTTACACAGGATCAGTTGGATGGTATAAAGGAAATAATTATTGGTCATTTCGTCCTTACATAACTCCTAGTAATTCAAGAGTAAGTTCATCAGGTATTGTTACTTATCGAAAGTACAGAAGTGATGCTGATAATTATTTAGGATTATCATTTGGAATGGGATTTTCTCCAGAAGACAATTATTTCAATACTGAAATCAATGCCATTCAAACAATTACTTTAAACTCTCAAAAATTCAAAGTAGATTATTATTTTTCGAGTACTAATAAACGAAATGCTTGGGGAACACAATTTGGGATTACCCATCAAGAAAAGAGTTTTAATCCCGGAAGTTATTTATGGTTTTATTCCCTAAGCGTTTCTTGGGATTTAAAATTCAAATAAAACCAAGAATCTAAGAATAATGGGCATCCTTAAAAAAAACGTACCTTTGCACAAAATTTACGTTTTATGACCACTTTCGAACTATTTAATCTTCCAAAATCTGTACAAAAAGCAATCGATGAATTAGGATTTGTAACACCAACTCCTATCCAGGAAAAATCTTTTTCAGTGATTATGTCAGGTCGTGATATGATGGGAATTGCTCAAACTGGAACTGGGAAAACGTTTGCTTACTTATTGCCGTTATTAAAACTCTATAAGTTCACCCCTACTCATACTCCAAAAATTGTTATTCTTGTTCCCACCCGTGAATTAGTGGTTCAAGTGGTCGAAGAAGTCGAAAAACTGACCAAATATATGTCGGTTAGAACTCTTGGTGTTTTTGGTGGTGTGAACATCAATACACAAAAAAAAGCTGTTTTTGAAGGAGTCGATATTCTTGTTGGAACTCCTGGAAGAACAATGGATTTGGCATTGGACAATTACATTCGATTTGATGAAACCCAAAAATTAGTCATCGACGAATTTGACGAAATGCTTAATTTAGGTTTTCGAACCCACTTGACATCCTTGTTGGCAATGATGAAAACCAAACGTCAAAACATCCTTTTTTCGGCAACA
>NZ_JAQTPQ010000267.1 GCF_028712645.1 Flavobacterium sp.
CTTATTATTTTATATTATATAATAAAAATATTGATTTTACTATTTAATAAATACATTTAAAATATTTTATTTAGGGTTTATTTTAAATGTTAATTAAATCATACACTTATAAAAATCATGAATTTTATTATTCTTAATTGTACTTAATACTCTATCAATTGAAGAAATCATTAAAATTCAAAAAATAGTACAGTAAAAACAATATGTTATAACACATAAAATCAGAAAAATAGAAATGCGAACATATCCAAAACCGTATAAATATCAAATCAAATTTCCAGAAAAATATGTTGGAGATTATACAAATATTGTTGTAAGAAGTTCTTGGGAAAAAAAAATGTTTAGATGGTGTGATTCAAATCCATCAGTAATAAAATGGGGAAGTGAAATAACTGCGATACCTTATTTTAGTCAGGTTGATAATAAAATGCGTCGATATTTTATTGATCTATTTGTGCAAATGAAAAAAGAAGATGGATCAATTGAAAATTTAGCAATTGAAATAAAACCAAACAGTCAAATAACTAAACCTATAAAAGGTAAGAAAAGCACTAAGACATATATAAATGAATGCCTAACTTGGACAGTTAATCAAGATAAATGGAAAGCTGCTGAAGAATGGTGTAAACAAAATAATTTCAAATTCGTACTGATGGATGAATATGCTTTAGGTATTAAAAAAATCAAATAGTTTTATTTTTTAAATATAATAAATTAAGAGAAAATTTCAAATATGGCGAGAATAGAAAGGGAAGTTTCAAAAGCAACTCAACAAAGAAAAGCTCAGGCACTCAGATGGTTCTTTAATGCTACAAAGACTCATTATGAAGATTATAAACATTCTACTTTTAATACATTAAAAGCGGGAAAAAATGTATTCATCGGAGGATTATTTCACTTCCTATATGATGCGAAATGGAAAGATGAGCTTCCATATTGGGATATGTTGCCTTTAGTTATCCCAATAAACATTTATTCCGACGGTTTTCTGGGATTAAATTTACACTATTTACCTAATAATTTAAGAGTGAAATTGTTAGATATTTTATCATCTAATTTAGAGAAAACTCTTAATGCAGGAAAATATACAGAAAGAAAATATCTTGCGATAAATTATCAAATATTAAAAGGCGTTGCATCGAGTGATTTATTCTCACCTTGTATAAAGAGATATTTGAAAACCCATATTAAGAGTTCTTTTATAAAAGTAAGCCATGAAGATTGGACGGATGTTGCTTTATTACCAACTGCGAAATTCCAGAAGAAATCAGAGAGCTATGTTCATAAGCAAGTCAAATATAAAGGATGAAGATGAAATCGTTTCAAGAATATATTTTAGAAAATAATATCAAATTTAATAATATTATTTATCATTTTATTATTGATCCTGATTTTGATAACGATGGAGTACAATTGGTTGATTTTGATATTGAAAAAGTTGATAAACTATTTAAAAAAGATCAAGATTATTATATTAAATATTTAGGCAAAAATAGTACTCAAAGTGAATTTAAATATCAAAGATTTTTGGATTTTTTACAGAATAATAAAACAATTAAAGCACCTTCAATATCAGTAAATGATGAGGGGAATATTTCATTTAATAATGGTCGCCATAGATTTGCTGTTTTTAGGGATCAAGGATTTAAAGAATTACCGATGTCTGTATCAAAAGAATCTTTATTGAATGCAAAGAAATTTAGTTTAATATCTCAATAAAGGTTACAATTATGGCAAAGCATTTAAATGATCTTAGTATATCAAATTTATTAAGTAGACATAAATTCACTGGATTTGCTTCTCTTAATAGATATAGAGTTGAATTTCATTTACCAAGAGGATTCGCTGATGGGGGTATAACAAATATCGCTAATGTTATAGCTAATACTATTGACAAAAATTCATCAAATACACCTCTATCTGAAGCAGCAAAGTTACTATCCGGATTAACTGGACAAAATGATTTAGCTGGTACAAATTCTAATTCTGGACAATCAAAAATCAGATATATTGAAAATAATATAAACGATAATGGTCTAATCAGTTTATACTGTGAATCATGTTCTATGCCAGGTAGAACATTATTAACATATGATCATCGTCAATTATCTACACCATATAGAGTACCATATAGTCAATCACCTTATGATCCTATTACTATGTCATTCTTAACTGATTCTGATTTTAATACCAGAACTTATTTTGAAACGTGGCAAGGGGCAGTGCTTAATGTTGGTTCAAATACAGTCAATTATTATGATGAATTTGTAAGTGATATGAGAATAATATTGATTAATACAGATGGATATGATTCTGAATATTATGTTGATTTATTTGAATGTTTCCCAATAACTATTGGACAAGTTGATTTAGGATATGCGAACGGAGATATAGCTAAAATACCAATAACATTTTCTTATAAGTATTGGCAAAGTTCTGCGGATGATACGTCGATAATGAGATTTCAATAATTTAAGATATAAATAATAACAGTTAGATTAATATTGCAACTATTAATCAGCTCAGGATGATATTGAGTTGTCCTGTTTTAATTATTTATAAGGATGATAAATGAAAGATGAAATTACAAAAAGATTTATCCGGAATGGAAAAATTCATGGTAAATTATTATTAAAGCAAGAGAATCAAGAATATTTAGAACGAGTTAAAAATTTAACTTTATTTTTATTAACTGATGTAACTATACCTCAAAGATTATATCATTGTTACAATAATTTATTTGAATATCCTATTTGTATTGGTAGTAATAAAATTACTAAATTTAATGCTTTTACTACTGGATACTCTATTTATTGTTCTGAACATGAATGTCTTTGTAAAAAATATAAACAAAAAGTTTTTGAACAAACATGTATTGAAAAATATGGAGTAAAAAATCCATTTCAATCAGAAGTAATTAAAGATAAGATTAAACAAACTAATCTTGAACGATATGGCGTTGAAAATCCATCACAATCAAATTTAATACAAGACAAAATTAAACAAACAAACTTAGATATATATGGTGTTGAAAATCCGTTTCAATCAGAAGTAATTAGAGATAAGATTAAACAAACTAATCTTGAACGATATAGTGTTGAATATGCAATACAATCAAAAGAAGTTCAAGATAAGATTAAACAAACTAATCTTGATAGGTATGGTGTTGAACATAACTCACAAAGACAAAGTATTAAAGAAAAAAAGAAAAATATATTACTAAAAAATTATGGTGTTGAAAACCCATTACAGTCATTAGTTATTAAACGCAAAGTTGAACAAACATGTATTGAAAAATATGGAGTAAAAAATCCATTTCAATCAGAAGTAATTAAAGATAAGATTAAACAAACTAATCTTGAACGATATAGTGTTGAATATGCAATACAATCAAAAGAAGTACAGGATAAAATTAAACAGACTAATCTTGACAGGTATGGGGTTGAATATTCTATTGAATCAAATATAATTCGTAATAAGATTGAACAAACTAACTTAATACGGTATGGGGTCAAGAGTCCGTTACAATCAAAAGAAGTGCAAGATAAGATTAAACAAACTAACTTAATACGATATAATGTTGAAAATTATAATCAAAAACATATTACAGAATATATATTAGATTTAAATAATATTGAAATATGGAAAAGTTTCAAATGTATAGATGATGTGATTGAATATTATCCAACTTTACAGATACAATTATTATTAAGATATACTAGAAAATATAGACCAGATATAGAAACTTATAATATTAGTTTTCCACATAAAATAGTTTCAAATTATTTAAAACAAAATAATATCTATTTCATCGAAAATACCAGATCAATTATAAAACCATTGGAATTAGATATTTTTATACCTGATCATAAATTGGCTATAGAAATCAATGGTATTTATTGGCACTCAGAAACTTCTGGTAAAGATAAGAATTATCACCTTAACAAACTCGATAGATGTGAAGAATTAGGTATCAAACTTCTTCAATTTACCGATCAAGAAATTTTAAATAAAACTGATCTGATATTGTCTATGATAAGTAATACACTAGGATTGTATAAAGAACGGGTTTATGCTAGAAAATGTTTCGTTGGTAAAGTCGATACAAAAGTAGCGAAACAATTTTTTCAAGAAAATCATATCCAAGGATCTGGTAATGGATCTATTAATTATGGACTCTATAAAGATGGTGATCTTTTATCTTGTATTTCATACAGTAAACCTCGATATTCAAAAGGTTATGATTATGAAGTAATCAGGTTTGCTAATAAAATCGGATATTCGATACCAGGTGCTTTTTCAAAATTGATGAAGAATAGTAATCTTTCTGGTTCATTTATTTCGTATGCAAATCGGATGATTTCGAATGGTAATTTATACGAACAATGTGGATGGAAATTAGAGAATATTTCTGTACCGAGTTATTGGTATACCAAAGATTATCAGAAATTAGAACATAGATCGAAATATCAGAAGCATAAATTGAGTAAATTATTAGAAAATTTTGATCCAGAATTAACTGAATGGAAAAATATGAAGATGAATGGATTTGATCGTTATTGGGATTGTGGTACGAAAGTTTATAGTTATCAATAATATCTAAGTAACCA
>NZ_JAQTPQ010000033.1 GCF_028712645.1 Flavobacterium sp.
TTTTCTTCTTTTGAAGCTGTTTTTTTATTAGAGAGCATACTTTTCAAAACTCCTGATTTGGTTCGTTCTTGAAGTTGGAAAGCACTTTCTATATAACTGATTTTATTTTCTTTTTTAAACAGAAAATCATAGATAGAAATACATTTTTCAGTTCGATTTCTAATACGGATTTGATTGATAATTTTGGAATTTTCATAAACCAATAAATTGGCAAACAAATCTTCTATTTGAAAAGAAAGTGTGTAAGCTTCCAATGCTTTTTTGGATTGATTTTGTTCCAAATAAATGACTGCTTGTAAATCTAAAGCATCAAGCAACACGGTTTCTGCATAAAGGGAATTTGTATTAGGTAGAATGCTTTTTTGATTGGAATAATTGGGAATTAAAGTTTTGAAAACTGTAGCAATAAGCAAACTCGCTTCGGGATATTTTTTTTGTTGAAATAACAAATTAGCTTCTTCATATTTGAATTTGGCTAGTTTTCGAGGTGAAACATTGGGAATTGCAAAGAAATATTTCTTGGCTTTTTCGAAATAGGAATTAGCTAATTCAGTGTTTTGCCATTGAATATTTAATGCTGATAAATTGCGGTAACAATTTGCCAGAGTTTCGGTTTGAGTTTTATCCGATTTTAATAATGGAATGGCATCAAGATAGCTGCTTTCCAATTTTTTAAAAATATTTGAAATAGGTTTAGATAATTCGGGATTTTTATAACTTAACACATAATTATTTCCCAAATTATTCAATAAAATCCCTTTTTGAACCGCCGATAATTTTTCGATTTTAATTGTTTGTTCAAGCAAATCAATGGCTTCATTCACTTTGCCCGTGTTTTGATATACGTTCGATAAATTGAGAATTGCCGCTATTTTTTGCGACTGATTTTTCTCGATAGTAGCGATGAAAAAATATTGTTTGATGGTGTTTTCGGCATTGTCATAATCGCCAATAATTGTGTAAAGATTGCCCAAAGGTTTTAAGCAATATTCGGTAATATCATAATTCGAAAGTTTGTTTTTTTGAAAGATTTGCCACGCTTTTTCATAACTCGAAATAGCTTGATTCGTCTTGCCAAATTTGTTTTCGTAATAGGCTTTATTGCAATTTAAAATTACAATAGCTAGGAGTTCATTCTTGGTTTTTGGTTTGAAATTTCCCCAAAAATCGGCTTCTGCTTTTGTTAAGTTTTGCAAGCCATTGATAGTTGGATTTGCCGAAAACGCATCAACGGCATTGTAAATTTTATCTTCTTGCGTAGGTGGATTTTGTCCAAAAACATTTAGATTTAGAAACAAAAAAATTAAAACATATAAGGAATTTAAGTTCATTTAAGATTTGTATAGTAAAATATATAATTAAGAATTGTGTTGCAAAAGATTAAATAGTAATTGCTTAAATGTCCTTAAATTCCTTATATGGTAAAAATAATTTTAAAACTTCCAAATGCCATAAAACTGAAAATAGTTGAAATTATCCTTAAAATTCACTACATATCTTGCTCCCAAACTCGGACCAATTCTTGCTGCTCCAATTGTCAAATCAAATAATAATCCTGTTTTAAAACTAGCAAAAGAATTGTTTGTTATCAGAGTTTCTGTTTTACTTCCTATTATTAGGGTGCTGGCATCTTTTCCTTCATATAAGTCGCTTGTCACGTTTTGAGTTGTTTTTTCTGAAATGTTAAAATTGGTTTGAAGTCCTGCGCCAATTCCCACATAATTATTAATATTGTAACGAATAAGAACAGGAATTTCCCA
This sequence comes from Flavobacterium sp., assembly GCF_028712645.1. Lineage (GTDB taxonomy): Bacteria > Bacteroidota > Bacteroidia > Flavobacteriales > Flavobacteriaceae > Flavobacterium. Next base: position 1,761 of record NZ_JAQTPQ010000033.1, read on the forward strand.
ATTAATAGTGCTATTTTCAGATAAAGTTGTAGTTCGCAGTAATTGTACCACGCCATTTGCATTAGTTCTAAATGAATCTAGAATAGAACTTGCCTCATCAAAAGTGTGAAAACTATTTACAAATTCAGCTTGCCAATAATAGCGATAAGATTTAAAAGGAGAAATAGTAGCACCAACAAAATAACTTCTAGAATTTTCTAAACTTGGATACAAATTATAACCTGATTTTACACCAATAGAAATCCCTGGCGAAAATCTCGTAGTGGCATAATTCGTAATTATAGGTTCGTTTTTATCGAAAACAATTGCCGTTCTGCTTTTCGTATTTACCTTATGAAAATCTTTATTGAATTTCAAGGAATATTTGACAAAGCCTTTGGTACTGTCAATTTCTTTTACATTTTTCTGCTCACTTCCAGGTAAATAAATATTTTTGAAAGTAAAGAATATTTGGTTTTGTTTAATTATTGTGTCCAAACAACTCGTTGTAGGTTCTTCACCTTTTGGGCAAATAGGACATTTGGGATACATATCCTCGATTTGTAAAGTTTTTTTGTCGAACATTTCCGGAATATCAGTTTCTAGCCGAATCATTCTTGCTGGACCTTCGCCATTATTTTGGAATCTGGTTTTAAAGCTAACTCTTTTGAATCGTACCAAACGATAATTCATAAAACTTCCGTTAGAGCCCATTTTGTTAGGATCGTGTGAAGTCACAATTTCCATTTCGAGGTTTTTGACCTTGTGGTTTTTGAAACTTCGATTGGGAACAAAAACACTTCGCATAGTTACCGTTGCACTAGTATCCTTCATCATTTCTGGAGTAGTTTTGAAAGTAAGAAATACGTTTCGGGTTTCGTCCGGGTTGGCATCATCAAATTCTAAAATGGTTGCGTTTTTATAAGTTTTATGAGCTTCCGCTAAAGTTGCATCCAAGTCTTCTTCAATTGTAGTGGTTTTGTATTTTTTTACTGTTGTAAAAGCATTTTCGGAGGCCAAATAGGAATCGGAATTTTCTAAATCATCAACTGTCGCAACGAGATTTTCTTTGACTTCTCTTTCGCCAGCATACGTCCTGAAATCGACCAAATCGAAATTGTTATTTTTAAATTGTTTTTCGTTGTAAAAAAGATATAATTTCCCGTTAGTTACGTAGTTTTCCATATTTTGATAACTTACGATTACTTCCATTTGTTGGTCAGGAATTGGGTCGCAGTTTTTCTGTATTGCCAATCCGTTTTGGTCTTCGATGGAAGCAATATCTTGGTAAATCTCATCCGAAATTTCGTTTACTGCAACTGTTTTTGGCCGTGTTGCAGGTGGTTTTCCGTTGTCATAATTATTGGTTACGGCAAGTCTTGCGTTGTAAGTTCCTTTGTTTTTATAAACGTGTTTGGGTTCGGCTTCCTTGCTGTAATGACCGTCGCCCATTTCCCATAAATAGGAATATGATGGTTTAGGAGCACCAGCAATTGGAATCAATGGAGGCGTTTCTGGTTTGAAAGTTACGGCGTTTCCTTTTTGGTTATAAGTGATTGTAGCACGACGAGTTACGGTATCTTTTACTTTAACTTGAGAAAAGGAAAAGAGAAATGATAGACAAAAGATAAAAGACAAAAGAGTTTTCATAATCGATTCGTTTTTAGCCCTGATGGCAGTGAAAACCCCACGCTTTTGGGCGTGGATTGTAACGGACAGCAGGATTAGCTTCAAATTATTTTTAAAAATAGAAAAAAGTGGTGAGCAAATCACCACTTTATCTAAAAATTTATATTTGTGTGTTATTGGATCGCATTGATTGCGGCTACAAGTTGGGCTTCAGTTCCTACGGTTGTTTCACCAAGAGTGAAGGTATAAACGTCGCCTGCTTGAACGGTAACGGCTTTGATGGCATATCTCCAATTTCCGTTGTCTTCAGTTGCAAAAATCACGTGACAAGCTAATCCTATTGGAATTTGACCATAATGTTCGCTGAATAATCCTGCTGGGGTGTAAGTATCTAATTTAGCTAAAGCATTTGTTCCTTCTCCATCGTAAGATAAATAAATGGCACTATTGGTATTGTCATAACCACTAGGAGCTGCTGCAAGAATTGTTGTTTTAGGTCTTGGATCACTATAAAAACGATCCACATTTGTCCAACCAAAGTTTCCAAAAGTCACATAATAATTATTACCTTCGGCTTGAACACCGCCTTTTCCACCATTTGCTCCAACAACATCTCTGGCATCTTCCCAAGCCAAGTCTCCTGCATTATCAATGATTCCATTCCATAAAGTCATTGTATTATCGACACCGCCAGTTAGGCTTGTTGGAACTAAGAGGCTGATGCCACAAGTTGTTGCCAATTCTTGTCCAGCTTGTGTGGCTTTGATGAAAAATTCTCCTCCCGAAATCAATAAGTTATGATCTCCATTTGGCATTATTCCCATTGTCGGCTTGTTGGATATAAGCATATTTCCTTTGTCGAAAAGTTCTACAAATTCAATGTCGATTGCTCCAGTTACTGGATTTCCGTTTTTGGTAAGACAGTCTCCATTGAATTTTATGGTTACTCCGTTTGCAGAAGTCAATGTGATAACTCCAGATCCTGCCGTTGCAGTGAAGTTTTGTGTATTCTTTTTTAATCCACCCTCGTTAATTCCTTTGAAAGCTGCCGCGGTTGGAGGTGTTGTAGTTGAATTGTCATTGTTAGTACAGCTTGCAAAAACGATTGTTGCTAAAGCTAAAAGTCCGATGTTTTTTAAATTTGATTTACTTACAAGTTTAAAATTGTTTTTTTGGTGTGCGTGAAACGTTGTTTTCATAATTTCTAAATTTTAATTGTTGTTAATTATTGGTTTACATTGTTATATCAATTCGGGTTTGATATTGTTACCCTTTATTTTAAATTGTTTTTTGATCCTGATTTCATTGTTATATCAACTTGTCGTTTCAATTGTTACCCTCATTATTAATTTTTTTATCGGGTTATTAATTTCCAAAGTTGGATGATGAAAGAGATTCCTAATTTTTTTATATTTTCCATAATCTAAAAGTTTTAAAAGTTTCAATTATTGATTTATATGGTTATATCAACTTGGTTTTATATTTGTTACCCCTTTTTTTACTAATTTCGAAAAAAAGTTTTTTTATGTCTAAAAGCACAATTCATCCAGATCAAATCTATATTGATGGACTTGCCAATAACGATTCGGCAATCATTCAATCTATTTACAAGAAGTTTGTTCCAAAAGTGGTACATTATATAAGGAACAATTCGGGGGATGAAGACAAGGCACAAGATGTCGTTCAGGAAATTATGATTTTACTTTTCAATCAGGCTAAAGCCAATAAGTTACAATTGACTTGTCCTTTTGATGCTTACTTTTTTTTATTATGTAAGAGAAAATGGTTGAATGAAATAAAAAAATCTTCAAATAAAGGGGTAACAATTGATGAAGATATGCCATCTATAAATGAACCCACAGAGGAAATGGTGACAGAAACCGAAGTGTTCGACGAAAAACAAAAACTTTTTGACTTGATGTTTCAAAAACTTGGCGAAAAATGCCAAGAGTTATTGAAATTGAGTTTTACCATAAAATCGATGGAAGAAGTTGCCGAAAAGCTTAACGTAACTTATGGTTATGTTCGAAAGAAAAAATCGTTGTGCGTTGGTCAATTAACTCAGTGGATTCAGGAAACGAATCGCTTTAAATCTTTAAAAATCACCTAACGATGAATGAGGAACGCTACATAGTATTCAGTCAATATATCGAAAACGAATTGTCTGCGGAAGAAAAAATAAATTTTGAAAAACAATTGGTTGAAGATCAAGAATTGGCATCTTCTTTTGAAATTTTCAAGGAATTGAATCTCCATTTGGAGAATAAGTTTAGAAACGCAAATGAATTAAAAGCTTTCAGAAAGAATCTAAAATCGATTTCCAAGAAACATTTTAAAACCAAAAAATCAAAAGTTATTGATTTGAAACAATGGCAATTTACCATCGCCGCATCGATAGTTATTTTGTTTGGATTGTTCTTCCTTTTGCAAAATAAAAATCCATCTTTCGAAGATTATAACAATCCAGAAAATGCTTATTTTACGGAAAGAGGCGATGTAAACGAAAATTTAAAATTAGCTCAAGAAGCATTCAATGCTAAAAATTATAAAGCAGCAATTTCAAATTTTGAATTGGTTTTAAATTCAACTAAATCACCTGAAATTCAGTATTTCTATGCTGTTTCGCTTCTTGAAGACAATCAATTTCCAAAAGCAGAAACTAATTTAGCTGAATTGAAGTCTGGAACTTCCATTTATAAAAATAAGGCGACTTGGTATTTGGCACTTTCCAAACTAAAACAAAAAGAGTATAAATCTTGCAAGGAAATCCTGTTGACAATCCCTGACGATTATGAGGATTACGACCAAGTGCAGCAATTGTTGAATGACTTGGATTAAGTTTTACTTCTTATTTTGTGTCATTTCGACGAAGGAGAAATCGCATTAAATGCTCTCGCAATGCGATTTCTCCTTCGTCGAAATGACATTTTTGTATAAATGTGTTAGTTTTTGGATGTCTTATCTGGTCTTAAATGTCTTATATGGTTCATTTTTTGAACAAGATTGTATCTTTGCAGCTAAATAAAGTTTGCAATGATAATTACCGATACACACACCCACTTATATTCTAAAGAATTTGATGAAGATCGAAGCGAAATGATTCAGCGTGCTATTGATGCTGGTGTTTCGCGTTTTTTTATTCCTGCAATTGATTCGACTTTTACGCAAGCAATGTACGATTTGGAGAAGTCATATCCAGACAATATTTTCTTAATGATGGGTTTGCATCCTACGCATGTGAAAGACAATTATCTCGAAGAATTGCAGCTTGTTGAAAAAGAATTGTCCGAAAGAAAATTCTTTGCCGTTGGCGAAATTGGAATTGATTTGTATTGGGATAAAACCCATTTGGAAGAGCAAAAAACTGCTTTTAGAAAACAAATCCATTTAGCTAAACAATACAAATTGCCCATAGTTATTCATTGTCGCGAAGCCTTTGATGAAGTTTTCGAAATTTTGGAAGAAGAAAAATCGAATGATTTGTTCGGAATTTTTCATTGTTTTTCAGGAACTTATGAGCAAGCATTACAAGCCATTTCTTATAATATGAAATTAGGAATTGGAGGTGTTGTTACTTTCAAGAACGGAAAAATTGATCAGTTCTTGAATCAAATTGATTTGAAATACATTGTTCTTGAAACCGATTCTCCTTATTTAGCTCCAGTTCCCTATCGTGGAAAACGCAATGAAAGCAGTTATTTGGTAAATGTGGTCGATAAATTAGCCGAAATTTACAATTTATCACAACAAGAAATCGCAAGAATTACCACTGAAAACTCCATTGCAGTTTTTAGGATTTAATTTCAAATTCTTATTTTATCGATAAAAATTTTGTTAATTTGTTCTCATAAAAAATCTACCACTATATGTCAAAATTTGACGATATCCGCCCGTTTTATGACGCTGAAGTAAATGACGCCATCCGTTCGTCTATAAAACATCCAATGATGAAAGCATTGATGAACTTTAGTTTTCCAGATGTAGAGGATGAGGTTTGGAGAAAACAACTAATAAAAACATATTCCATTCGAGATTTTCAATGCAAATTCATTTATGAATCTGTGCAAAAGGTGCTGAAAAAATCATCTGATGGATTGACAACTTCAGGCTTCGAAAAATTAGAAAAAAATACTTCTTATTTGTTTATTTCGAATCATCGAGATATTCTTTTAGACACCACATTATTAAATTCTTGTCTTTATGAAAATGGACTTGTAATGACCGCTTCGGCAATTGGAGATAATTTGGTAAAAAAATCTTTTTTGAAAATTTTGGCGAAATTAAATAGAAATTTTTTGGTTCAAAGAGGCTTGTCACCTAGAGAAATGCTGCAAAGTTCTAAATTATTATCGGAATATATTGGGCAATTATTGTTGCACGAAAATCGTTCGGTTTGGATTGCACAACGTGAAGGAAGAACAAAAGATGGTAATGATGCTACAAATCCTGGCGTTTTAAAAATGCTTGCAATGGGTTCTGACGAACAAATTTTAATGGATTATTTCAAAAAAGTAAAAATAGTTCCAGTTTCTATTTCTTATGAATATGACCCAACCGATGCGCTGAAAATGCCTCAATTAATGGCCGAAGCCAATAACGAAATTTATACGAAAGAAAAAAACGAAGATTTTATCAACCTAATGAGTGGTGTAATGGGGCAAAAAAAGCGTATCCACATTCATATAGGAGATATTATTGACCAAGAATTAGAGGATATTAAAGTTGAATTCGATAATTCGAATAAACAAATTCTAGCCTTAGCACAAGTTATTGATGATTCAATTTTAAGTAATTATAAATTATGGTCAACTAATTTTATTGCTTATGATATTCTAAATAACTCTAAAATCTATTCTCATTTATATACAGAAAACGAAAAATCGATTTTTGAACGCAGGTTGGAAATGCGAATTGACCAAAATAATCCTGTGGCTTTACAAGGTTTTTTGGCAATGTATGCCAATCCGGTTGTGAATAAATTAAAATATACTAATGCAATCTAAAGCCAAAATACTTTTGATTTATACTGGTGGAACTATCGGTATGATGAAGGATTTTGAAACGGGAGCGCTAAAAGCTTTCAATTTTAGTAAATTATTGCAAAGAATTCCAGAATTAAAACAATTAGATTGTGATACTGAGACGGTTTCTTTCGATAAACCCATCGATTCTTCTAATATGAATCCGGAAGAATGGATTAAAATGGCTACAATCATTGAAGATAATTATACTGGTTATGATGGATTTGTAGTTTTACACGGTTCTGATACAATGTCGTATTCGGCATCAGCATTGAGTTTTATGCTAGAAAATTTATCGAAACCCGTGATTTTTACTGGTTCACAATTGCCAATAGGAGATTTAAGAACCGATGCGAAAGAGAATTTAATAACAGCAATTCAAATAGCCTCTTTGCAAATAGATCATAAACCCGCAATTAGAGAAGTGTGTTTGTACTTTGAATACAAATTATACAGAGGAAATAGAACCACAAAAATAAATTCTGAAAATTTTAATGCGTTTATTTCACCTAATTATCCCACTTTAATTGAGTCTGGCGTTCATTTGAAAACCTTTTCAGAATTATTCTTGCCTAAATCAAGAGTGAAGAAGTTAAGGATTCATAAAAAAATTGAAAACAATGTGGCTATTGTGAAAATATTTCCAGGAATAAGCGAGTCAATTTTATCAGCAATTTTTTCAATTCCAGAACTTAAAGGAGTAATTTTAGAAACCTATGGAGCAGGAAATGCTCCAACAGAAGAATGGTTTTTAACACTTTTGAAGAACGGAATTGTCAGAGGTTTGCAAATTATAAACGTAACCCAATGTTCTATAGGAAGTGTAACAATGGGCAAATATGAAACAAGCACTTTAATGAAAGAAATTGGTGTGATTTCAGGTAAAGACATCACGACCGAAGCTGCAATTACTAAATTGATGTACCTTTTGGGTCAAAATGTACCGCCAGCTATTTTCAAAACAATATTCGAAACATCATTACGCGGGGAATTGTCATAAAATTTGATTTTTAATTTTCTTTAATCAATTTTTTTAGTGTTCTTTGCAGCCTCAAAATAAATAGAGAGGTGGCCGAGTGGCTGAAGGCGCACGCTTGGAAAGCGTGTATATGGAAACATATCGAGGGTTCGAATCCCTTCCTCTCTGCAACATTTTTTATAATCTAAAAAGCTATCCTTTCGGTTAGCTTTTTTTTGTAATTTTATACCACAAAAATCTAGTATGCGTTTATTCCTTAAATTTTTTCTTTTGTTTTCGGTGGTCAATGTTTTTTCGCAAAACGCGAATACAGTTACGCCTACCGTAAAAGTTGATTCACTATACAGGGAAGACCAGTTTTATCTTGGATTTACCTTCAATACTTTACAAAATAAACTAGCTGGACTAACTCAAGATAAATTTTCTTCTGGTTTTTCTATTGGTTTCCTGAGGGATTTTCCAGTAAATAAAAACAGAACTGTTGCAATTGCGCCAGGCCTAGGTTTTTCATATAATAAGTACAATCAAAACTTAGCTATTACTGAAATCAATCAAACTAAAGTTTACGCAATTATTGACCCAAATATATCCTACAATAAAAACCGTTTTACCCAGTTTTTGGTCGAAGTTCCTATTGAGTTTAGATATCGAACATCAACTTATGACAGTCACAAATTTTGGAGAATTTATGGCGGTTTCAAGATGGGTTATTTGATTTATAATAAATCAATTTATGAAGATTCACTTGGAAAAATAGTGGTCACTAATAATAAAGATTTTAATAAATTTCAATACGGAACGTATATTTCAGTGGGTTATAATTCTATAAACGTTTATGCTTATTATGGTTTAAATTCCTTGTTTCAAAAAGCTAAAACCAATACTGAATCTATTGATATGAATTCAATGAATATTGGAATTATGTTCTATATATTATAACCAAAATTGCAATATATTTAGGAAAATAACGAAGTGTTTATTTCGGTATTTTGGTATTCAAAAGAAGATATTCCTAACAAGCTTCCACAAATTATATACTATGACTGTCCGCTAAGCGGACTAATACCCAATATAGCACGCAGATTACACGGATTAGACTGATTTTTGCTGATAATACTATAAAAATCCGTTTTTATCTGTTTAAATCCGTGTGCCATTTTCAAAATTGGTACAAGTAACGGATTGCCATATTACATAATCAGTCCAACAGTTTCTTACTCACGCGACTACTCGCAATTAATGAAGCAATGAAACCAAGCGTGACAATGGTTGCCAATACAATCAACACATTTTCGATAGTGAAAACTACAGGATAAGCTAATGTAGGTGTAATCATCACGAGTTCGAAATGTTGTTGCAATAACACGATTGTAATTCCTAAAATCAATCCTATAATTCCGCCAAAAACGCTTAGTAATGTTCCTTGGAGCAGGAATATTTTGCGCAAATCCTTGATTTCGGTTCCTAAGTTCAAAAGCGTTTTCAGGTTTCCTTTTTTGTCCAAAATCATCATAATTAATGCGCCAATTAAATTAAAAAGCGCAATTATAATTACTAAAGTAAATATCAAATAGACTGCAAGATTTTCGGTATTCAACATTTTATACAAGGATTCGTTTTGTTGAGCCCTATTTTTTACGGTGATTTTATTATTGAAAATAGTTTGAAGTTGGCTGATGATGGCATTTTCGTCGGCACCTTTTTTTTCTTTGATTTCTATTCCTGAAATTTGATTGGTTTTATATTCTAATAATTCTTGAGCCAAACCTAAATCAGCGAATACATATTTAGAATCCAAGTCTTCACTAATAGCATATATTCCCACAGGAATTACGACCGTCTTATTGAAAGCTTCTGCGGGATTTTCGATAGTGCCTTTTCCAGGTTTTGGAACCAAAACTTCTAGCGAATTGTTGAAATCTAACAATCCCATCGAGAATTTTTCGGCAATTCCGTATCCTACAACCACTTGATAAGTATCAGGTTTTAACCAATCGCCATTATATAAAGTTTTTTTAATGGCGTTAACTTTACTAAAATCCTGGTCAACTCCTTTCAAATAAGTAACTTCTTGTTTTTCATCAAAAATAAACAAAACGCGTTCCTCAATTATTTTACTATAAGAAACAACGCCGTCGGTTGCCTTGATTTGTTTTTCTTGAGAAGGAGAAATAAAAAATGATTTGCCTAAAGTGCTACTTATTTTTAAGTCGGGATCAATATTGTTAGAGAAGGAAAGGCTGAAAACTTTCAAACCACTGAATACTGATAAAACCACAAACAAAGCCATCGCGCCAACAATTATTCCCATACTGGCAATTCGATTGATTATATTGATGGCATTGTTTTTACTGCTGCTAAAAATATAACGTTTGGCTATGTAAAGAGGGAAATTCAATTTATGAATGTCTGCGTTTTTCTAAAAGATCACGGTTTTCAATAGGATTTTCTTTGGAAGACAAAGCATTATCAATTTTTTCAATATAATCTAATGAGTCATCTATAAGGAAAACCAAATTAGGGACTTTGCGCAATTGCAAGCGTACTCTTTGCGACAAATCGTGCTTAATCAATTTTGAATTCGTTTTTATTGCCACTAATGTTTCCTTTGCTTTTTCTTGCGGAAAAATGCTTAAATATACCGTGGCTACTGATAAATCAGTAGTTACGCTAACCTTGGATACTGAAATTATCAAATTTGAAACTCCGTTTTTTCTCACTTCACCTTGCAGAATATCAACCAAATCTTTTTGGATGACGCCACCTATTTTTTTCTGTCTATTTGTTTCCATTGTGCAAAAATACTAATTTTTTGAGTGGCAAAGTTATAAAGTGACAAAGTCCTAAAGTTTTTAACTTTATTTAAGGGTAGTTTTTTTTAAAACCGTAAATTTCGTTTACTTTTAATGGTTAAAAATGCAATAGGACTATGAATAAAATTGAACATATAGGAATAGCTGTTATGAATTTAGATGAATCATCTAAAATTTATGAAAAACTGTTTGGCGTATCCGCTTACAAAGAAGAAGAAGTCGCTAGTGAAGGTGTGAAAACAGCTTTTTTTAGTTGTAGTCCAAATAAAATTGAGCTTCTTGAAGCTACAAATCCTGAAAGTCCCATTGCTAAATTTATTTCCAAAAAAGGAGAAGGAATTCATCACATAGCTTTTGAAGTAGATGATATTTTATCAGAAATAGAACGTTTAAAAAAAGAAGGATTTATTGTTTTGAATGAAATTCCTAAAAATGGAGCCGATAATAAATTAGTCGCTTTTTTACATCCAAAAAGCACTAACGGAGTTTTAATAGAGTTGTGTCAGGAAATTAGATGATTTTATTATAAAGAAATCCTTTGTTTGAAGATTCTAGTAATCAGTTGGTTCTGTTTTAAATACCAAATTTAAATTGAGGAAGAAAAATCTAGTTCAAAAATATTTGGAACAAATGTAAAATAGTAGTAATTTCGCAACCGCATAAAAGGTCCTATAGCTCATTCGGTTAGAGCAACTGACTCATAATCAGTAGGTGCTTGGTTCGATTCCAAGTGGGACCACATTTTAAACTTAAAAAGCCTTGTAAATTAATAGTTTACGAGGCTTTTTTATTTGTTGGGAATTTATTTTTTTTATTATTGGTTACCAAATTTCAGATCCATCAGGTGTTGTGTTATATCAATTCCTTCTGTTGTCAATCCATAGGGAATATTTTTAACTACCCGATTCAGTTCTAGGTCATAACACTCACGAAACCTGAATTAATGTTGGTAAGATATACTAAAGGTTTATTCGTTAGTTTAAATTACTGACTTAAAAAATTCTATAGTTTTTATTAAACCTTCATCTAATTCAACTTTAGGCGACCAATTTAGTTCTTTTTTTGCAATGGAAATGTCTGGCTGGCGCATCATAGGATCATCAGAAGGTAATGGTTTATATATAATTTTCGAGTTGGATCCTGTAAGTTGTATTACTTTTTCAGCAAGTTCAAGAATTGTAAATTCATTTGGATTTCCCATATTTACAGGACCAATGAACTGATCTGGTGATGCCATCATTCTTATCATTCCTTCTACTAAGTCATCAACATACTGAAAACTTCGGGTTTGTTGTCCTTTGCCATAAACAGTAATGTCTTGGTTTTGCAAAGCTTGAACGATAAAGTTAGAAACTACTCTTCCATCATTAGGATGCATTCTTGGGCCGTAGGTGTTAAATATGCGAATGATCTTAATTTTTACATTATTCTGTTTGTGATAATCCATAAACAAAGTTTCTGCACAGCGTTTTCCTTCATCATAACAAGAACGTTCTCCTATTGGATTAACGTTTCCCCAATAAGATTCTGATTGAGGATGAACATGAGGATCGCCATATACTTCACTTGTAGAGGCTTGCAATATTTTTGCATTTATTCTTTTAGCAAGCCCCAACATATTAATAGCGCCCATTACGGATGTCTTAATAGTTTTTATGGGATTATGCTGGTAATGTACTGGTGAAGCAGGACATGCAAGGTTGTAAATTTCATCGGCTTCAATAAAAAATGGAGCGGTAACATCATGTCGAATCAATTCAAAATAAGGATTGTCTAGTAAGTGCAAAACGTTTTGTTTTTGTCCTGTAAAAAAATTATCCAGACAATACACTTCATTGCCTTCATTTAATAAGCGTTCGCATAAGTGGGATCCAACAAAACCTGCGCCACCAGTGACTAGAATTTTTTTAGGTGTTATCATAATGTATAAAAAGTTGAATTAATTAGTTTTTGAGATTACTCAACATTGTTTAATCAAGAAGAAGCAACACTGTTTTTCGTTGTGTTAACTCCAATACAGAAATAATCAAAACCATAATTCTTCATTTCAACTTTATCATAAATATTGCGACCGTCAAATATAGCTGGGTTGTTTAACAACTTGCTTACAATTTTAAAATTAGGGAATTTAAACTCTGGCCACTCTGTGAGGATTGCTAAACAATCTGAATCAATTAAAGCTTCGTGTGGGTCATTATAATAAGAAATAGTGTCGCCAAAATGGTTTTTAGCTTCTTCCATAGCAACTGGATCATAAGCCTTAACTTTTGCACCAGCTTCCAGTAGTTTTTTGACTATTTTTAAAGCAGGAGCTTCACGCATATCATCTGTTTGAGGTTTAAAAGAAAGACCCCATATCGTGATAGTTTTGTTCTTTAAATCTCCTTTAAAATAGTTATTAATCTTATCAAAAATTACTAACTTTTGATCGTTGTTTACGTCCTCTACAGCTTTAAGAATTCGAAGTTCATAATTGTATTCACTTCCAGTTCTAATTAAAGCTTGTACATCTTTAGGAAAACATGATCCTCCATATCCAATTCCTGGGTAAATAAATTTGTTTCCAATACGCGAATCGGAACCAATACCATTTCGTACCAAATTAATATCAGCCCCAACTATTTCACATAGATTTGCGATATCATTTATAAAACTAATTTTGGTAGCAAGCATTGCATTTGCAGCATATTTTGTCATCTCAGCCGAAACAATATCCATAAAAATTAGTGGATGACCATTTAGGGTAAAAGGTTTGTATAGACTTCTCATTAAATCCTCAGCTCTTGGGCTATCTAATCCAATTACAATTCTATCAGGTTTTAAGAAATCTGCAATTGCAGCTCCTTCTTTAAGAAACTCAGGGTTTGATGCTACATCAAATTTTATATTTACTTTTCGCTTATCCAATTCATCTTGAAGAGCTTTTTTTACTTTTTCAGAAGTTCCTACAGGTACGGTGCTTTTTGTAACTACTAATAAATAATCATCCATATTTTTACCACAATCACGAGCAACTGCTAGAACATATTTTAAATCGGCACTTCCATCTTCGTCTGGAGGTGTACCTACAGAAATAAACAGTACTTCTGAGTCTTTTATTGCCTCTGCAATATTTGTAGTAAAACTCAAACGTCCTTTTTTTATGTTTCGCATCAACATTTCTTCAAGTCCAGGTTCATAAATTGGTATTATACCATTATTAAGATTGTCAATTTTTTTAATGTCAATATCAACACAAACAACATTAATACCTACTTCAGAAAAGCAAGCGCCTGTTACAAGTCCAACATATCCGCTACCAACAATTGTAACTTTCATAATTATATACTATTTTAAAGATTATTTTGTTTATAAATGTACATTTTTTTTTACTAAAAGGAACAATTTTTTAAACCCTGTAGGTCAATAATTTATAAATCCGCTAATCATTAAATCTGCATAATTTGACGTTTAAAAGCCTAATTTTAAATTATTTTGATTCAAATGCTAATAATTTATTCCGTTTATAGTTACAATGTAAATTCTATCGGCATCAACTTTAACTGACAACTTAATAATGAGAAAAGCATAAGTATTTTAAAGCTGGAATGAACGAATTTTTGTCAAAACCCTTTAATCAAGAATAATTTCTTGAGATAATTTCATAAGGTTAAAAAAGAAAGATAATATAGTATTGCTCTTTACAAAATATTAAAAACCACATAATTATTTAGTAATCTTTTTAGAAAGTAAATGTCAATATTTCAAGCCTTTAATTTTTAAAGGACTAGATTTTGTATGTGAAGGGGAATTTTATAAAGAGATAAGTTACAAGATTGAGGATGCAAAACTCTCCAAGACCATATTAAATATATGATTTTTTTTATGAAAATTATACATTTAAGCGTTTAATCGGTAAAAAACGCACTTTTATCGATAAATAAAGTGTTTCCTTGTAAAATATAAATAACTTTGCGCACACTTTTTTTTGGAATTTTGAGTTATCAATCAATAAAAACTTTTGATTTTTTATAAAAGATTTGTATCTTTAGGAGAAATATGAAAACCATTGCAAACAGGCTTATTTTTTTAAGTATATACCTTTTGGGTGTTGCAATTGCCTTTGGTGCTCCAAGTCCCCCTTCGCCAGGAGCAAAAAGACCACCACCACCTCCTGGATTGCCCATTGATGAAAATCTTTACATAGTTTTTATAATAGCATTATTGTTCGGAATTTATATAATTTACAAATATCAATTAAAGATAAAAAAACCAATTTAATTAGGAGTTTTTCTTTTTAATTGATTAGCTTCTTTTATTTATTTGAATATAATCTAGAAACGTATTTCCCTATAACGTCAAATTCAAGATTCACTTTCGTTCCGATTTTGAAGGATTTAAAATTAGTATGCTCATACGTATAGGGTATAATGGCAACACTAAACTGATTTTTTTCTGAATCAACTACTGTTAGACTCACACCGTTAACGGTAATGGAACCTTTTTCGATAGTAATGTTTTCAAAAGTCCCATCATATTCAAAAGTATAAAACCAACTTCCATTTGTTTCTTTTGCCGAAACACAATTTCCTATTTGGTCAACATGTCCTTGTACTATATGACCGTCTAGTCGATCGCCTAATTTCATTGCTCTTTCAAGATTGATGCTATCTCCTGTTTGCCAATAAGAAATATTCGTCTTTTTTATTGTTTCTCCAATCGCTGTCACGGTATAAAGATTGTCGTGAATGGCAATTACAGTCATACAAATTCCATTATGAGCGACGCTTTGGTCAATTTTAAGTTCATTAGTAATAGCTGAAGCTATCGTAATATGAACATTGTCTTTGTCTTTTTTGATTTCTTGGATTGAACCAAGGGTTTCTATAATTCCTGTAAACATTTCTTGTTTTATTTTACTAAATTTGCACTTCAAAATTAGCAATAAATAACTTGAGGTCATGATAAAAAATGCAGAAAATATAATCGTCGGAATTTCAATAGGAGATTTAAACGGTATTGGAAGCGAAGTTGTTCTAAAAACATTCGAAGATTCTCGAATGTTAGAGTTATGCACACCTGTTATTTTTGCTAATGTAAAAACACTTTCATTCGTTAAAAAGAGTTTTGAATCTACTTCGATGCTCCACGGAATCGATAGATTAGATCAAATAGTTATAGGCAAAATAAATGTTTTGAATGTTTGGCACGAAGTTGTAGATATTAATTATGGAGTAAATGATGAAAAAATTGGGGAATATGCCATAAAATCATTTGTTGCGGCTACAAAAGCATTAAAAGAAGGTCAAATAGATGTATTGGTTACAGCACCAATTAACAAATACAATATTCAATCGGAATCATTTAAATTCCCTGGTCATACAGATTATTTAGATCAGGAGTTAGAAGGGAATGCCTTAATGTTGATGGTTCAGGATAATCTAAGGATTGGTTTATTGACGGATCATATTCCTTTAAATGAAGTTGCTTCCCACCTTGCCGAAGAATTGATTCGCAAAAAAATAGAAACAGTAAGACAATCATTGGTAAAAGATTTTAGCATCAACAAGCCAAAAATAGCTGTCTTGGGATTAAATCCACATTGTGGAGATGGAGGCGTTATAGGAAAAGAAGATGACACAATAGTAAAACCCGCATTGAAAAAAATATTTGAAAAAGGAACATTGGTTTTTGGGCCTTTTGCTGCCGATGGTTTTTTTGGAAGTAACCAATTCGAAAAATATGATGCAGTTATAGCTTCTTATCACGACCAAGGATTAATTCCTTTCAAAACATTGTCGTTTGGCAAAGGTGTGAATTATACCGCAGGCTTAGATAAAATTAGAACTTCACCAGATCACGGGACCGCTTTTGACATTGCTGGGAAAGGAATTGCCGATTTTAATTCATTCAAAGAAGCTGTTTATCTTGCGATTGACATCTTCAATTCGAGAAATGCGTACGATGAAATTAGCCAAAAACCCCTTAAAATAAAAGAAAAATAGTCTTAAATAAAAAAAGGTAAATAAGATTATTAGATTTACAATAATTTTATATCTTTGCACTCCCGAAGTTTAGGGCAAATTGTTGTTGAAATGAACAAGACGAAAGAATTTTTAATTCCTTTTATAGGATTAAAGCTAGGAAAACATCATTTTGAATATCAAATAAGCAATGCGTTCTTTGAAATCTTTGATTATCATGAATTTAATAATTCAAACGTCAAAGTAAATGTAGTTTTAGAGAAAAAAAGTACCCTGCTGGAGTTGGCTTTTAAGCATAAAGGAACTGTCAATGTTCCTTGTGATATGACAAACGAAGAATTTGATTTGCCTATAAAAGGCAATATGAAATTAATTGTGCGGTTTGGAGATGCTTTCAATAATGACAACGAAGAGTTGCTTATTTTGCCTCACGGAGAATTTCAAATAGATATTGCACAATATATATATGAAATGATTGTGCTTTCGGTTCCTCTAAGACGAATTCATCCAGGAATTAAAGATGGAAGTTTAAACACCGAAGCTTTAAAAAAACTGAAAGAATTGACAATAAAAGAACAAAAAACAGAGAATAAAAAAGAAGAAAATATTGACCCACGCTGGGACAAATTAAAGCAACTATTAACGGATAAATAATATAGTAAAATGGCACATCCTAAGAGAAAAATCTCGAAAACAAGAAGAGATAAGAGAAGAACACATTATAAAGCTACTGTAGCTCAAATCGCTACTTGTCCAATTACTGGAGAAGCACATTTATATCACAGAGCCTACTGGCATGAAGGAAAAATGTATTACAGAGGGCAAGTTGTTATAGATAAATCTGTAGCGGTTGCTTAATACGTTTTTGTAAATGATATTTGAACTCTCACATATGTGAGAGTTTTTTTGTTGTTTATAATTTTCATTTATTTAGAAGTTCTAAATCATATAGCATTAGAATTTTTTTTGTACTTTTCAAGACTTTTTAAAAATTTTGTCAATGGCGACATTTGACAAAAAACAGTTGAATATAATGAATACAATTACAGCCGCAATTACAGCAGTTGGAGCATATGTTCCAGATTTTGTTCTTACAAACAAAATTCTCGAAACAATGGTTGACACAAACGACGAATGGATTACCACTCGCACTGGAATAAAAGAAAGAAGAATTCTTAAAGAAGAAGGAAAAGGAACATCTTATTTAGCCATAAAAGCAGCACAAGATTTATTAGCTAAAGCCAATATTGATCCTTTAGAAATAGACTTATTGATTGTTGCAACTGCAACACCTGATATGCCTGTAGCTGCCACCGCAGTATATGTAGCCACCGAAATAGGAGCAACAAATGCTTTTGGATTCGATTTACAAGCAGCATGTTCTGGATTTTTATACGGAATGTCTGTTGCTGCAGCCTATGTTCAATCAGGAAGATATAAAAAAGTAATGCTAATTGGCGCTGATAAAATGTCTTCAATAGTAGATTATACCGATAGATCAA
>NZ_JAQTPQ010000268.1 GCF_028712645.1 Flavobacterium sp.
ACACTGTCCGGACTGGGTGAGCAGTTATTTCGGGATTATCAAGGCCGGCGGCGTTGTCGTTTTGCTTAGCTCGGCGCTTAAGGCTCCAAATACATCATCGCTAAAAAACCGACTTTCACATTCATCCATTTTGATCATATAGATCATGCAGGTCATGAATATGGCCACGGCAGCCCAGAATATTACAAATCAGTCGAAAAAGCGGATGCCTTGTTAGGATTATTATTTCAAGCAATTCAAAAAGCTGGTATTGCTGATGAAACGATGGTTATTGTCACTTCGGATCATGGGGGAATTGGTCACGGTCATGGTGGAGAATCTTTGAAAGAAATTGAAATTCCATTTATTGTTTGGGGAAAATCGATAAAGAAAAATTTTAAAATAACAAGTCCTGTTTATCAATACGATAATGCTGCAACGGTAGCCTATGCTTTGGGTATCAACATTCCAACTGCTTGGATAGGTAAACCAGTTTTAAATGCATTTGAAGGAATAAATGTTGTGGATAGTTATCCAGTTGCTCCACTTTACTTGGAACCTGTTTTGATTCCGGAAGGAAAGTTTAATAAAAAATCGGGAGGACTTTTCGATAACTCAACATCGGTAGTTATAAATAATTTAAACCCAAGTGGCGAAGTTTTTTATACTACAGACGGTTCAATGCCTACAAAAAATGCAACCAAATATAATGATCCTTTTAAAATTACCAAAAATACAGTAGTGAAAAGTGCTGTTTTTAAAGATGGAAAAATAAATAGTTTAGTAGCCGAAGGATTTTACAGGATAAAAGAAAAAGGATCTACTGAACCCATAAATTACTCCGTATATTATTTAGATAATTTGACGGATTTACCAAACGTAGAAAAACTGAATCCTGACTTTAAAGGTAAATCATTCGAAATAACTTCTGACGAAGTACAAACAACCATCAAAGACAATACAGTTGTGATGTTTACAACAAACATTAGAATTGAAAAAGAAGACCGCTACACCTTTTATCTACGCTCTGATGATGGCAGTAAATTATGGATAGACAATAAAGTAATAGTCAATAATGACGGTGATCATGGCGTGAAAGAAAAAAGCGGAGAGATTACACTCAAACCAGGCTCTTATTCTTTAAAAGTTGGCTGGTTTAATGGCGGAGGAAGTGGCTGGCTAGATGCTTTTTATAAAAATAGCAGTATTCCAAAACAAATTATACCAAGCACAATTTTATCAGCTCAATAGCTTTTGAAAAAAACTATGCAAAAAGAAAATAAAATAACGGAAGGAGACATTAATCTTACTGCAGCTCGTGCAGATTGGTTAGCTACCGCAGTGGATCAAAAAACAAAAGCTCTTTTAGAAAAAGATGCCCGATATTTTTTGCATCAGGCTTTGTCTACGCCGTGTCTGGATGTTTTGAGTAACAGTAATAACGCAAGTATTGAGTCTATTTCAGGTAAAAAATATTATGATTTTCATGGCAATAATGTGCATCAAATTGGCTATTCTAATCCAAAATTAATTGAAAATATTATCCAACAGTTACAAGGTTTATCTTTTTCGCCTAGAAGATTTACTAATGAACCTGCAATCCATTTTGCAGAGAAATTAGCTAGTTTGACTCCAGGAAGTTTGAATAGAATCCTCTTAACTCCAAACGGAAGTTCTGCCGTGGGAATTGCTCTGAAATTAGCAAGAGCGGTAACTAAAAAATTCAAAGTAGTTTCTTTTTGGGATTCCTTTCATGGAGCTTCCTTAGATGCTATTAGCGTGGGTGGCGAATCTGTTTTTAGAGAATTTATGGAGCCATTATTATCAGGAATAGAAAGAATTCCACCACCAGTTACCTACCGCGGAATATTTGAAAATGATGAAAATAAATGTTTAGAATATCTGGAATATGTTTTTGCCAAAGATGGAAATATTGGTGCTTTTATAGCGGAAACAATTCGAAACACTGATGTGCAAATTCCTTCTAAACATTTTTGGAAAGAGGCAAGAAATCTCTGCAATAAATATGGTGTTTTATTGATATTAGATGAAATCCCAATTGCATTAGGGAGAACAGGAAAAATGTTTGCATTCGAACATTATGATATTGAACCTGATATTTTATGTTTAGGAAAAGGACTGGGCGGTGGGATTTTTCCACAAGCAGCCATCATTACCCGAGACGAGTATAACGTTTTTGGTTCCATTTCGCTAGGTCATTACACACACGAAAAAAGTCCCATTGGTGCGATAGCCGGGCTTACTACGATTGGTTTTATTGAAGAAAATAATCTCTTAGAAAAAGTACAAGCCGATGCGGTTTATATGGAATCAGAATTAAGGCGGTTAGAAGAAAAATTTCCACTCATTGGTGCAGTTCGTGGCATTGGTCTTTTATGGGGAATAGAATTAGTAAAAGACAGATTTACCAAGGAAAAAGCAATTGAGGAAGCCGAAAATGTAATGTATGCTTGTTTAAAAAGTGGACTTAGTTTTAAAGTTTCGGCGGGAAATGTTATACAATTATCTCCAGCTTTAACGATTACAAGAGAAGAACTGAATGATGCTTTACAAATTTTAGAAGAAAGCTTATCCATAGTACAAAATCAAATATAAAATGAAAGATAAAAAATCGAATATCCCTTTTGTACTAAACGCTTCACTAGCTTCGTTTGGAGCTTACTTTTGTATGTATGCTTTCAGAAAACCCTTTAGTGTAGCCACATTTGAGGGGATGGAAGTATTTCACATAGATTACAAAATTATTTTAATTATCGCGCAAGTAATAGGTTATGCGCTTTCAAAGTTTATCGGCATTAAAGTAGTTTCCGAATTAAAAGCAAATCAACGTGCCTATTATCTTTTAACTTTAATTCTTATTGCCGAACTTGCTTTGGTTTTATTTGCCGTGGTACCAAAACCCTATAATGTCATCTTTATGTTCCTAAACGGTGTTCCTTTAGGTATGATTTGGGGGATTGTCTTTTCATATCTTGAAGGACGGAAATTTACCGAAATATTAGGTGTTTCTTTAAGTACCAGTTTTATAGTTTCAAGTGGTGTAGTGAAATCGGTGGGACTTTTCGTGATGACTTCTTGGGGCTTTTCCCAGTTTTGGATGCCAGCCATTACAGGGGCATTATTTGTCCTACCATTATTGTTTTTCACTTGGTTATTGGAAAAAATACCAAAGCCAACTCAAGAAGATATAGAACTGCGCTCTGAACGCATTCCGATGAATGGAAAAGACAGGAAAAATTTGTTACTGAAATTTTCATTCCCAATAACGATATGGATTTTATTTTACACTTTCCTTACCGCTTTTAGAGATTTCAGAGATAACTTTTCCCGTGAATTATGGGATAGCATTGGGTATAAAGGCGATATATCGGTATATTCGAGTTCTGAAACATTAGTTGCTTGCATTGTATTAGTGGTGATAGGTTTTGCATTTTATTTTAAGGACAATATGAAAGCTTTATTCTTTTACCAACTCTTGCTTTTATTCGGGTCTTTTTCTTTAGGTTTTTCAACCTATGTATTTAGCACTGGAAATTTAAACCCTTTCACTTGGATGGTTGTTTCAGGCTTTGGATTATACATTTGTTATGTTCCTTTCAACTGTTTATTTTTCGATCGGTTTATTGGAGCTTTTAGGATTAAAGGGAATGCCGGTTTCCTAATTTACCTTGCCGATGCCTTTGGTTATTTAGGAAGTGTTGTTGTTTTGTTATATAAAAATTTTGGGCAATCTGGTTTGTCATGGATTGAATTTTTCATTTACGGTGCCTATGCAGTTGCAGCAATCGGATTGCTTGTAACCATAAGTTCCATTCTATATTTAAAAGAAAAATATAGAAAACATAAAAAACTTAGTATAAATTATAAATTAGTATTAGATGAAACCAATGTATGATCTTATCGTCGTAGGTAGCGGAGTTTTAGGCACATTTCATGCTTATCATGCCTTGAAAAAAGGACTTCGGGTTGCTATTGTAGAAAAAGATAAAATGCCAAAAGGGGCAACTATTCAAAATTTCGGACAAGTAGTTCCTTCGGGAATGGATACAAAATGGCAAACTTATGGAAGAGAAAGCCTAGCAATTTATAAAGAAATCCAAAGTCTATTTGATATTTCAGTTCGTCAAAACGGGTCGATATATTTAGCATCAAATGAGGAAGAAGTACAGCTTATAGAAGAGTTATTCCAAATTAATCAGTCGAATAATTATCAATCCCATTTGTTAACACAACAAGAATGTTTAGACAAATATCCAGGTCTGCAATCTGATTATGTAAAAGCCGGATTATTTTTCCCCGAAGAAGTTACAGTAGAACCTCGCACAATGATTTACAAGCTACAAGAATTTATGATTCATCAAATGGGGCTTGAATTATTCACTAATACTAGCATTATTGATTGTGAATCTACTCCAAATGGAGTTACTCTTTCTACTGCTTTCTATGAGGAATTTTTAGCCAAAAAAGTGATCATTTGTAATGGAAATGAGTTTAAAAATTTGTTTCCAAAACTCTTTAATGAAAGTGATTTAGAGGTCTCTAAATTACAGATGATGCAAACGAAGCCTCAACAAAATTAC
>NZ_JAQTPQ010000269.1 GCF_028712645.1 Flavobacterium sp.
AGCCTATTTTAACCAATTGCTGACCAACGGAAACCTGCCCATAATATCCAAAAACGATTCTCCGGTTTTCTTCTTGGGAATGGGTACACCCGTAACGGCTTATAACTTTGTGCATCGCTTGTTCCAGGAAGGCTTTTTCCTGAATTTAGGGATATATCCTGCGGTGCCCATCAAGAATACGGGAATTAGAATTACGCTATCTGCCCATAATCACAAACAGGATATCAAGGCATTGGCGGAAGCGATGGAATACCATTTCCCCAAAGCTTTGGAAGAAACAAACAACAGCGAATACAAAATAAGAAAGGCTTTTGGAATGCCTGCCGAAAAACCGGAAATGGTCTTGGAACCACAAATACAAGAACTTGGTATTGAAGAAAAAACCACCATCAATGACGTGTCAAAATTGCATTGGGATCAGTGTATGGGAAAACAAAATATTTTCGATTGGGAAGGAATGATGTATTTGGAAAATACGTTCAAGAACCACACAGAACCAACGAACCAATGGGATTTTTACTACTATACCATCAAAGATAACGTGGGTAACGTGGTACTAATGACCTTTTGTACCGTCGCCATTTGGAAAGACGATATGCTGGCAACAGAATCTGTTTCCATTCAACTGGAAGAAATAAGAAAAACAAATCCGTTTTACCTCACTTCAAAAGTACTAAGTATGGGCTGTTTATTCACGGAAGGGAATCATTGCTACATCAATCAAGAACATCCTCTAGCTGAAAATGCCTTAAAATTACTACTGGATAAATTGGAAGAAAATTACAATGCTTTAAATGCCGATATGTTGGTACTAAGAGACTTTGAAGAAGACAACAAATACAACAAAACAATCCAAGAACAAGGCTATTTCAAAATAAATATGCCCGAATCCTGTGTGGTTCAAAATGAAAACTGGACTACCTACGAGGAGTATGCAAAAGAGTTGTCCCCGCGTTCCCGAAAACATTTCAGCAAAGAAATTTTGCCATTTGAAAGACACTATGATGTGGTAATAAAAGACAAATTAAACAAAACAGAAATCGAAAGAGCCTACGAACTTTACAATAACGTCAAAAATAATAATTATGCCATCAATACTTTCCGATATTCCCAAGAGGTTTTCGAAAACATGAATCAAAGTCCCAACTGGGAATTTATCTTGTTGGCACTAAAAAACAACAGCGAAACACCATTTATTGGAGTTATGTTTTGCTACAAAAACAACAAGCATACTTATGTTCCTGAATTAGTAGGAATGGACTATAGGTGGGCTAAAGAATATCAACTCTACAGGCAACTACTGTTTCAAACTATAAAGCGAGCCAATAAATTACTATTCCCAAAAATAGATTTTGGAATGTCTGCTTCCTTTGAAAAAAGAAAACTAGGTGCAAGAATAATTCCAAAAGTGGCCTATATTCAAACCAGAGATAATTTCAATATGGAGCTGATGAACACATTACAAAATGATTATAAATCACTCGCGATAACTACTAAAGGAGATTGAGCAACAATTAATTTTTAAAAGATGTTAAAAAAAACAATTGAGTCATTTAACAACACCTGTAATGAAATTTTAGAAGCAAACGAAATGATGCTAACCAAGGCAAGCAATGGCATTCTATTATGCAATAAAACATTATCTGAATTAAAAGAAATGGTTGACAAGAGAGATTTCAACACCGTTCCTGAAGAAATTGATTTCTTCAAAAATATCAAGCCAATCCCAATGAGTTTATTGATTTATTTCACCGAAGTTCGATCTTGTGAATTAAGAATGCCGAAAGCTGGCAACACCTATAAAGTCCAATTCCTTCAAAAAGAATTGCGAAAAATCAATAAGTTCTTTTATCGCAATGCTGATTTTGTACATTATATGGAACAGGGATACAGTTATCTGGATCATCAATTCTTTACCCGAAACCATCGGAATAATTTTCCGTTTACGCCAATGACCGATTATTACCAATTTCCGGAATTCTCCACTTCACAAGACATATTATGGGCTAAGGTCAAAGCGATGTACCGTTTTATTCATTATATCCGGCAAGCACTAAAAAGACTGAAAGTGGATGATTCCGAAATCTTTGAAGAAAAAAAGCACAAAGTTTTGGTATGGACAGGGCCAAAAACAGCCTTGACAGAATTGATTTATGCCCTATTTTCGAATGGGGCAATCAATCACGGCGCAGCGGACATCAATATGATAACGTCATCCTTTGAAGATTTTTTCAACATCAAATTAGAAAATGTATATAAAACCTACACCGAAATCAAAGCCCGCAAAAGTAGCAAGACAAAATTTTTGGAAGAATTAACCCTGAATTTACAACAAAAAATGGCAAGAGAAGATGCTTGATATTTGATTGCAGATTTACGATTTTAGATCATAGAAGGCAGATTTCAGAGGGCAGGTAGTGGCAGGTAGTGGCAGGTGGCAGAATATAAAAATTAGATTTCAGACACGATGTTTATACATTCTTTAATCTCAAATCTGATATCCGCAAGATTCCCAGTAAATCGTACCTACGAAAACAGAAGCAGTAAAGCCTTATTTTAATTAGGATTTACTGCTTTTTTTATGCTAATGGCAATCCAAAATTTAAATCAAGTATAAGTGTTTCCCCAAATATTTCAACTTCCTTGTTTTTTTTCAAATAGTTATCCAGTAAAACCAAGGCATTAGCATTTTTAAATGTTAAATTTTTTCGTACTACGAAGGCCATTGGGATAAAATTCAACTTAGGCAACTGAATTTTGTGAAAGCAAACTAAAGGGCATCAATCTTAAACAAAAATTATGGCATCAGCCCATATCACCCGACCTTTTTTGCAATTAAAACGCACAAAATAAAAACTATGAACTACATCAAACACCTCACGGGTTTCTTCGACCGCATCATCCAGGACCGGAACCTCAACCCTACTCACATCAGCTTATACATTGCACTGTTTCAGTTCTGGAATATCAACCGTTTCCAAAACCCCATAAGTATCACCCGTGACGAAGTAATGCGCATTTGTAAAATCAGTTCCAAAGCAACCTACCACAAGTGTATGAGAGATTTAAACGACAAAGGCTACATCAAATACAAGCCTTCGTACAATCCTTATAAGGGAAGTATAATATTCCTTTTTGATTTTTCATATCAAGAGAGCCAGTTCAAAAAAAAGCCAACAATCTCCCCAAAAAAATGTATCAAATAACGAACTAGAAATGAACAGGTGGCGGACATATAGTGAGACATATAATGAACAAGTACTGGTATCATCTATAATCATTGAATTGTCATACAAATTATCGACGAAATAGCTTTCACTACAAACACATCTCGGAAATATATTTACACCCAATGCCCCTAGAACCCGTCGGCCTGCTACCCCTCATAGAACTACCCGATTACATAGCCTACCTATATCAAATCAACTCCAGACGGAAAACAAGATTAATTTAATTGTACCGTTAATCCATAATTCCTCACCGATTAACTCTTCCTATTTCCACCTTTAGGGGTAACCCATAACCAATTACTCAGATTTCCACAAAAAAACCACAACTTTTTGGAACTTCTTCGAAAAAACAAACTAGAAATCAACCCCTAAGCCCAATCCTGTACAAAAACCCATTTGTTCGCCGTGAGGTTAGCCTTAATAATTTCATATTTCAGAGAAGGTTTTTTGTTAAAAAAAGTGCACTGCAACCCCATCAATAAAATCGGTTAAGAAGTTGGAAACTGAACGATGTTCGGAGTGTCCAACTTGACCAATATTTTTTTGAGTTCATCGTTAATTAACCCACAGAGTAAGCCTTATATTATGTTTCTGTTCGTTCAATCACGGTTTTGTCGCCAACCTCCTTCAGAATTAAGGTTACCCTTAACACCCTTGCTCTTGGCTAACAATTCCCATTGGCTGGCTAGTTCGGGATTTACACCCTATAGTTATATGATAAATGTAGCACACATAAATAAACAGCATCAAAAAAATTTCAATGCTGTTTAATATAGGTATTTATCTATAAAAATTATAATCAATTTTCGGATAAATTCAAATCAAATTTAGTCCATTAATATCACTTTCACTAATATCACTTCAGTTCTTCTATTTTTAGCTTTTCCAGCAGCAGTTTTATTTGAAGACACTGGCTTAGTTTCTCCATAACCTACAGAAGTTAATCTAGTGGATGCAATACCATTTTTAACTAAATAGTTTTTAACAGCAGAAGCTCTATTTTCTGATAAAGTTTGATTTGCATCATTATTCCCATCACTATCTGTGTGACCTTCAATACTGAATTGAGCATCTGGATATTCTTTTAAGATAGAAGTTATATTTTGTAATATTGGATAAGTTTGTTGTTGAAAACTAGATTTTCCAGAGTTAAACAAAATAGTTTTAGCATAACTATTCAATTGTTTAATAGCGTCCTGAGATACAACTTTTTTTACAGGACACCCTTTATTGCTAGCAGGACCAGCTATTTTAGGGCACGCATCATCTTTATCAGGAATACCATCGCCATCAGTATCAATTACT